>JACDGP010000061.1 GCA_013821605.1 Herpetosiphonaceae bacterium | reverse complement strand
CACGGGCACTGACGACGCCGCGTTGCGTATCCATAAAACACCCGGTAAAGATACCGCCGCGCCCGGACGCATTGGGCCTGGCAAGCAGGTCCATATTTTGGAAGGACCCCAAAAGGCCGACGGTCTAGATTGGTGGAAGGTGGAAAGTGCCGACACCAGCGGCTGGGCCGCCGGCCAATACCTTGCACCGGTGCCGAAAAAGTAGTTCAGCATCATCTACAGGTTGACTCCCTACCCTACACTCGGTACACTGCACTGACACGCGCGGGTACATATAGGTACGGCGCTGTGTGCTTCGGGAAAGGTACTGACACTCGTGCGCTCCATGCGCTGGCTCCTCCTGCTGCTTACCTGCGGACTTCTGGCGAGGCCGCTGGTCATCCATGCGCAAAGCGTCACGTGGAATGAGCGACGCACATTACAGTTTTCGATTTTGTATCCCGATGGCGCCGATGCCGCCGCAGAGCAGTATGCACAATTCGTCGACGGCCTTTATGAAGAGATCAGTGTCTGGTGGGGATATCGCGCGATCACGCCGATTGTGCTACGCATCTATCCCACCAAAGCGCTGTATGATCAGGTTAATCCGCAGGCGGCCTCGATCCCGGGAGTCATTGCGCATGCCCATACCGGACGCCGTGAGATTAGTATTGACCTGGCACAAACGACCAATCAAAGTCAGGAAGAGGTCATGAATAATGTGCGCCATGAACTAACGCACATTGTCGCTGCGGACCTATCTGGTAATAAGCTTAGCGCAATGTGGCAGGAAGGCATTGCCCAAAACGCTGAACATCCCACGGCCCAACTTGATACCAAAATGCACCTGATGGATCAGGCGATGCAGACCAACCAGGTCTTGGGCTGGAACGATCTCAATCAGCCCGATGTCGTCTATGGCGATCCGCAGCTAGCGTACCCCGAAAGCTATACGATCGTCGCCTTCTTGCTTCGTCGTGATGGGATGGATAAGTTCCGCACCTTTGTACAGGCGATGCGCTGGACCAATAACTACCGTGATGCTTTACGTGGTGCCTACCAAATGTCGGCCAATCAACTTGAGCGCGAATGGTTAGACCAACTGCCTACCTTTGTTAGCAGTGGCTATCGTACTGCACCGGCCCCCACACTCGATCTTAGTGGAGCCACTACGGCGATTAACCGTGGTGATTATAGCGGCGCGATGACCACGCTCAGACCACATGTCGATGCCCCAGGTAATGCTGCTGCCTCGAATGCGGCCACGGCCAATACACTCATCAAGCAGGCGCGCGACGGTCAGGCCGCTGTTGACAGCGCTAATGCAGCGCGGAGCGAGTTGGCCAACGGCGACTATGAGTCTGCCGCGCACTCCGCCGCGACAGCTGTCGCGTTGTTTCACGATTTGGGGCAGACCGACCAGGCCCAGATCGCGAGCCAATACGCTGATTTTGCCCAACGTGGCCTGGATGCAGAAGCCCAACTCGATACGGCCCAAGCTCAACTCCGCACGCTACATATTGGTGGCGCCCAAGCGACGTTAACGGCTGCCTGGACGACCTTTAGTCAACTCGGTGATGCTGGTCACGCCGGTCAGGCCCAGGCTGCACTCCATGCTATTGAGCGCGGTGAACAGGCGCTGGTGATTGGTATGCTGCTGCTGGCCTGCGGCATGTTGCTATGGAACGGTTGGCAACGCCGCGCACAACGACCGGCGGCGCTGCCGTTTTCATGATGACGACCCCAACACTACAAAACGAGCTCAAAGGCTTAGCCCGCGACCTGCGCTGGCGACGGCGGCTACGCCTGCTGGTACGCAGTATGTGGCTTGCACTCCTGTGGCTCGGAGTCGGCCTCGTGGTCCAAATGCTCCACCGCCAACCACCCTGGCTCCCACTAGAAGTTGCAGCCGGGGTAACGTTGCTGGCCGGCCTCGTTTGGTCGTTTGCGAGTAACCCCAAGTTGCCGGATCTCGCGCGTACCTATGATCGACACTTCGACCTGCAAGAGCAGCTGGCGAGCGCCTTGGAAACTGCTACGCACGCGCCATCCTCGACCATCGCCGAGCGGCTGGTCGAGCAAGCAATGATTACCATTCGCCAGTACCGGTCGATGATCCGCTCACTGCCGCGCTTGCCCTGGCGCGAAGTGGAAACCCTGGTTGCGGTGATGCTTATGATCGTAGCACTCGCCCTCGTCGGTGGCAATAATCGGTTGCCGGTACCACAACCACTTGACCTCCCATCTCTGGCTCCCCCACCTTCGCCCGACCAACCGCAGCCCACAGACCAGCCAGCCGCGCATGATTCACCCAGCGCGGCAAATAACCAAGCGGCTGCCAATGCACTAGCCCAGGCGTTAGCGGGGACTGGCGCGACACGTCCGGCTGCTGATGCGTTACAACGTGGCGATAGTGCGGGCGCTGCTCAATCCTTGCGTGACCAAGCTGGCCAAGCCGACCAACTAGGACAAGCTGCCCGCAATACGCTCAGCAAAGATCTACAATCCGCTGCCGATCAGCTCCAGCAAAATCAGGGGCAGCGTGCAGGTGATATTAATCGCAGTGCTCAGGAATTGGCGAACAACCCACAGCAGGGCTTGCAAGACCTCGCGCAGGTGGTAGATGGCTTAGGTAAAGGCAACGCTGGGGCCGGTGCCCAGGCGGCAGCGACCACCGGGGCTGGACAGGGAGGTGGTGGCGCAGGCGGCTCGCTGGGAGGCAACGGCAAGCGTCTCGGTGGCGAAGCACGTACCGGCCCCTCGAATCCGCCGCAGGCTGCGGGCAACACCTTGCCGCTACCAACATCCCCTGCTGCCAATGGTCCGGCGACGAGTGCCACCGGACCTAAAGGTCCAACCGTCCAACTACAAGCCGGCGGCACCAGCAGTAGCGGCCGAGCTAGTGCTGGTGGCGGTGGCAGTAATGATCCCTTACCCGGTGAAGCCGACCCTTTACGTATTCCTCCGGAGGACCGCGATGCGGTGGAAAACTATTTTTCGCCGGCACCCTGAGTCGCAAGCCACCCCCCCACCGTTGGCCACACCTTTCGACGAGCAGTTTTTACGTCGCTTGGAGCGGCTGGCCTTGGTGTCCAGCCGCACATTACGCGGCGGTCTCACCGGTGGGCATGCGAGTAAGCGTCGTCTACCTGCACCCACGGTTGCCGATCACCGGCCCTATACACATGGTGACGATCTACGTTATGTAGATTGGAACGTCTATGCGCGCCATGATGATCTGCATATTAAAATGGGCGAAGCCGAGCAAGACATCGGCGTGACGATCCTACTGGATGGCAGTGCCTCGATGGACTACGGCAGCGGCCCTAACCAAAAATGGTTAGTAGCCCAGCAACTGGCTGCTGCGATCGGCTATTGTACCCTGGCCCAGGGCGATCATCTGCGGGTTCAACCGTTCGGCACCACCTCCGAGACACCTTTCTCCGCGAGCAGTCGTCAGCGTGGGAGTGCGTTGCTCGCCTACCTTGCAGCACTCCGTCCCGGTGGCCAAGGCAATGTTGTACGCACGTTCATTGATCAGGCACGTAGCGGCGGCAACGGTCTAATCGTGCTGATCTCCGATCTCTGGTATGCCCAGGAGATCGATGCTGCGCTCAAGCAGCTGCCGCCACCCCGCTGGCAAATCGTTGTCCTGCATCTACTCCATCCACAGGAGCTGCGACCGGAGCTTGATGGTGATCTGGAGCTAGAAGATAGCGAAACCGGCCTGCTGGAAACCCTGCATATTGATGCCGCCGCGCGAGCTCGCTATGATGACCGACTATACGATTGGGGCCATGGCCTTGAACGGGCCTGTGTGCGTCGTGGTGCGAACTACGTCCTACTCACCAGTGCTCAACCCCTGGAGCAAGCGATCCTACCCTTTCTACGTGCCCGGAATGTGCTGCGATGAGTGTACTAGCCCCACTGCTGCTCGGCCTTGGCTTGTTAGCCCTGCCGGTCGTTGCCGCTCTACATCTGCTGCAACAACGGCGGCGGCGCGTGCGCGTACCGGCGCTCGAGTTATGGCATGATCCAACTCCGCTTGTCCGGCAGCGCTCGCGTCGCTTGCCGATTACCTGGCCGTTGCTGCTCCGCTTATTAATCGCCGCCTTGCTGGCCCTAGCACTCGGTCGTCCCTTGCTCCACAGTGTCACCGGATTACCGACAACGACGGCGCTATTGCTCGACACCTCCACCAGTATGGCCGCCACCGATATAGCGCCATCGCGCCTGGGTGCCGCACAACTCGAAGCACGTCGCGCGATTGCTGCTCTACGGACGGGCGATCAGCTGGCAATTATTGACCTCTCCAACCCCCCCCGTCTCGTGGCCCGTGGTGGCCCTGACGCACGGACGGCCCTGGAAGCCGCAGTTGACAGGCTACAAGCCGGTGGACATGGAGGATCGCTTCAAGCAGCGCTCGATCTCGCCTCGTCGGTGCAACAGTCCAACCATAGCTTGCAGATTGTGGTCCTGACTGATACTGCCAATCATGCCCAAGCCCCACTTACTGCCCCGGTCTCGGTCGATTGGCGCACATTCGGCACCGCCTCCGATAATGTTGCCTTCGTGGCCTTTGCTGCTCGCTCCACAACCGATGGTCTCCACTTATATGCGCGCGTTGCTAATCTCGGTAGCGCACCGGTCGCCCGCACTATGAACGTGGCCCTGGACGGGCAACTCACACAAACTGAGCCTATTCGTCTGGAAGCACATACCGAGGCCGAGTGGAGTTGGCCCCTGCCCAAGGATACGGCGATCGCCACGGCTAATCTCGATAGCTCCGATGCCTTTGCGGACGATGATCAGGCCACCTTGCTACTACGCGGTAACACAACCCTGCATGCCTTATTAGTCAGTCCGAACCCATCCCCATTGGAACGTGCCTTGCGCGCCCTCTCCAATGTATCAGTGACGACGGCCAGGCCGGATAGCTACTCCACGGCAGGCAACGATCTCACGATCTTCAGTGGCTACATGCCCGCGACCTTACCGCCCGTACCCACGTGGATCGTTGCCCCACCAACCTCCGCGCTGCTACCTGTGAGCGGTACAAGCGACGATGTAGTCGCCGATAGCGTGCCTGATAACCGCTTCGCCGCCCTCGATCTCCATAGCGTACACTTCGGCGGGGTTGCCATGCTCCAGCCGCCAGCCTGGTCGGGCATTGCCCTAGGGGCCGGTTCAACACCATTGATTCTGGCTGGTTTCCATGCTGGCCAGCCGGTGACGATTTGGAGCTTCGATCCTGACCAGGGCGGATTGGCCAACCGTGTCCAATTTCCGTTGTTGGTTGCGGCTACCTTGCGGACCGTCACCACCGGCTTGGACCAAAGCTGGACGCTCGGTGACCAGGCCCCCAAGACACTTCATGACCCTGCTGGCAGTGCCATTGATGCCGGTACACCCTTCGCCGCCACCGGCCTGTATCGTACGCCAGGTAATCAGCCGGCCTTGACCGTTAATGTGTTGGATGCGGAGGAGTCCGATCTCTCGCCTCGCCCAGCACCGGTGATCGAAATCAATACTCCCACCACTGCTACGACCACAACCAGGGATCTGGGGCGGGAGCTCTGGCTGCCGGTGGTTGGGTTGGTCTGCCTGATGCTGCTGCTAGAAGGACTAGGTATGCAACTTCGCCGCTCGCGCCGTACCCCACAGGCCGGACGGCTATGACCCTCCGTATGCCCCTCATGCTCCTGGCTCTGCTGCCCGCGCTGCTGGCTGTGTGGGGCATGCGCCGGAGTGTGGCGCGTGCTGCCCGTACCGTGCGCTTCCTGCTCTTGGTCGCCCTGATCGTCGCCCTGGCCCAACCGGTACTGGCCGGTGTGCCACTCGCGCCGCCGCTGCTTGTACTGGTGGATCAATCGGCCAGCTTAGCACCGCAAGACCGCGCTGTAGCGTGGGCGGCAGCTCAAACACTGGCCCGTGAACGTGGCACGGCTCCGACGACCCTGGGGACAGTGGGTCAAGATGTGCGCATTGTCCCCCCCGGCGCGTCCCCCAGCGTTGATCCGAGTGGAACCGATCTCGGAGCCGCGCTACGCCTCGCCGGTGGTTGGGGCGGGCATACTGTCCTGCTATCGGATGGTGGTGCGACGAATGATGATACTGACATCGCTGCACAACAACTTCATAAAGCCGGTGTCATCGTTGACGTCGTACCCTTGACCGGCACCCTAACACTTGACGCACGCGTCACAGGGATTAATCTGCCCACCGGTCTCCGCGAAGGCCAGCACTTCGCTGCCGAAATTGCCCTCGCATCCACCGCCGCTATGACAGCGACCCTGCATCTGCTTGAGGATGGAGTCGAGCGCTCTGTGCAGCCAGTGGCCCTCAAACCAGGCACGACGGTCGTACCCTTCCTCGGGAGTCTTGATCGTGCTGGCCTCCACACCTTTCGCGCGACCTTAGATCTGCACGATGCTCATGCCGAAAACAACAGCCTTGACCAAACGATTTTGATCGGGCCACCCCCCAAAGTCTTGGTGATCGAGCGTACACCCGATACCGCTGCGGCCCTCCGTGACACACTAGAGCGCGGTGGCATCCAGAGCGAGGCCCTGCGGCCCCCCGATCTCTCCCCGCGCCTCAGTGACCTTCAGCGCTTCGATGCCATCGTGCTCAATGATGTAGCAGCGACCGATCTATCGCCCGCTCAGCAGGCCACCCTACGCGAGTATGTGCGTAGTCTGGGCCATGGCCTCCTGGTCCTCGGCGGCACACATAGCTATGGTTTGGGCGGCTATAAAGATACACCACTCGAAACTGTCTTACCCGTCCAGATGCAGCCGCAACCACGCCGCGAGCGGCAACAGGTATCACTACTCCTGATCATTGATCACTCCGCCAGTATGTATGGTGCGGATGCTTCGACCAGCAAGCTTGAATTGGCGAAAGGTGGTGCTCTGGCAGCCACGCAAGCGCTCATGCCCAACGACCGGGTCGGTATCGAAGTCTTCGACACCGATTCCCAATATGCTGTGCCTTTTACCTCGATTGGCGATGCAACCTCGTTGAGCACGATCCAGACCGGTATTCGATCCATCGACTTGGGTGGTGGTACCGACATTTATGGTGCGCTCCAGCGTGGCTTGGCCGACCTCGCCCAGCAGCCGACAACCATCAAGCATGCTGTACTCTTGACCGATGGCCGTTCCTATGCCCGCCAAAGCTATGACAAGCTGATCGGCGATGCGCGCACTGCCGGCATCACTCTGTCGACGATCGCGATTGGGGATGATGCAGATACCGCCTTATGCAAGCAACTGGCCACGCTAGGTGGCGGCCAGTACCAGCTTGCCGCCAACCCCCAGGAGTTGCCGCGCTTGACACTTGAAGAAAGCCAAATCTCGCGCTCCGACCCGCGCGTCGAAGGCACGCTCCAACCGGAGGTTGAAGGTACACCTGCTCCGCTACGCGGCTTAGTACCCAGCCAATTTCCGACGATCAGCGGTTACGTCTCGACGACACTGAAACCCTCCGCCGACATTCTGCTACGCTCGCCCTCGCAGGACGTCGTGCTGGCGGGATGGCAGTTCGGTCTAGGTCGTGCACTGGCCTGGACCTCGGATAGTGGTGGTCAATGGGCGACCAACTGGCAACGCTGGCGCGATGCCCCTCTGTTTTGGAGCCAGCTCCTAGCCTATACCTTTCCTGATCCGGCCTCGGGGCCACTATCGGCACAGGTCGTGGCAAGCCCAGCCCCTCATATTGTCGCGGATGCCTTTGATGCGACTGGCGCGCCGCTCGATTTGGCCGATGTTGGTGCCCGCGTCACTGCGCCCGATGGCAGCGAACAAACCCTCCGCTTACACCAGATTGCGCCTGGGCGCTACACTGCGCCTTTGACAGCGACGTTATCCGGCGGCTACGGAATTGGGGTTGGTCTGCGCAAGGGCACGACCGAACTGAGTACGACCACCGGCTATGTACGACCCTACCCCAGCGAATTTGCTCGCCCGCCCGACCCGGCATTGCTCGGGCGTATTGCCCAAGCGACTGGTGGCCGGCTCCTGTCCAACCTCGCGGCGCTCGCTGCCTTCCATGTGCCCCCGTCACGTCCCGAGCGACCATTATGGCCCTGGTGCGTAGCTGTCGCGCTCGTGCTTTGGCCCCTGGAAGTTGCCGCGCGCCGTGGTTTTTTCCGGCGGCGCGCCCGCGTAGCAACCAGCAGTTGAGACCTTACCACCATGCCCAGATTGCCATCGGGGCGTTGGGGCCGGCCGCTCATCCTGGCCGTTGCACTGCTGGCACTCGTACTCTTGTTTCGGAGTACCCGCGCGCCCATTCCCCATATTGCGCCGGGCGCAGCACTTGAGCCTCCGTCTGCAGCCGTTCCACTTGCCGGTCAGTTCGAGGCTCAGGTTCCTTTACCAAGCGCGCTGCCACTGACCGCTCTACCCCCCAGCGTCGAGCCACTGGCCGCAACCACCGCACATCTGCGGATTGCTACGCGGGCAGGCTCATATGCCCCCGCGCAGGCCGCCACCCTGGCGGAGCCCCTCGAAGCTGCACTACAATATGTCCAAAGCCGCACGGCCATGCAGCTTGCGGCACCCGTGACCGTCATCTTCGCTCGTCACGCTGCTAGCTGTGGCCTTGACGGAGCCGCCTACACCGACCAACGCACGATCTATCTCTTTACCTGTCCGACCACGCCCACGCGCCGGGCAGTCAACATTCTGGCGCATGAATTCGTCCATCAACTCGCCCAAGATCACTATGGAACTGCGCACCTCCAGGCCGATCTCATGCTGAGTGAGGGCCTCGCCACCTGGGGGGCCGGGAGCTATTGGTTAGGCAACGAGCCGGACTTTCAGCACTTCGTTGCCCACAACTACCGGCGCGGACTGCTGCCACTCCGCAGCGACTACACTTCCTCAGACTTACCGGACGCCATGAATCGCCTGTACTACGAGTGGGCTGCCTTTGTGGAATGGACACTGGCCACGCAGGGTCGTGACGCCTTCGACCGGCTCTACCGTGGTGGCAGTGCGCGTGTGCTTGGCAGCGCGCCATACAGCACAGTTTTCGGCAGTGACTTTCCACAAATCGAGACGCGCTGGCAGAGTTGGCTTGATCAATAAAGTGCGTACCGCGCGACCTACCGCCTCAAAGCAGCCGGAGCAGCCAAAAACAAACCATCCCGACCAGAATCCCAACCCATAGTTTGCGCGTTCGCCAAGTCGCCACTCCTGCCAGCGCCGCCGCCGCCAAACGCACGAGCCATTCGCCACGATCACCGGGGAGGGCAGGGGCAACCAATGCTGCAAAGACTGCAATCGGCACAAAGCGCAAAAAACGTTGCCAGAACGCCGGCACTGCCACGCCAACCAGCGCCAGCCCCGCCAAGCGTGTGCCATAGGTGAGTATCGCCATACCCAAGATAAGGACGACTGGCCTCACTCCTCGCCACGCGTCAGCCACGCTCCCACCAGGCTACCACCAATTCCTGCCACCAGCACTGCCACCCCTCCAGCCCATAGCCGTGCACCTACGACCGCCAGCAAGCCTGCAAATCCGGCGACTAGCAGATCGATGCGCGTCTGCAACAATGGAATCAGCAAGGCCAGGAATGCTAGTGGAAAAACAAAATCAACGCCTAGCCGCACCGGATCAGGAATACCTTGACCGATCAGGGCGCCGATCAAGGTGAAGCTGTTCCAAACCACAAACATACTCAACTCCGCCCCCAACACAAACGGAAAGCTCGTTGCCCCGGCCGCCACACTCACCCCATACGCCTCATCCGTGAGGAAATAAGCGGCGACGAGCCGCTCGCTCCGTCCCAGCGCGACCGAGCGACCTAACGACAGGCCGTACAGCAGATGGCGCGCGTTGAGCAAGAAGGTCGTGAGCAAGATCGTAGCGGCCGAGGCACCTACGCCAAACAACCCCGCTGCGCTAAACTGCGCTCCGCCGGCAAAGACTGCCAAACTCATGAACTGTGTTTCCCAGATGCTCAGCCCCGCCGCCCGTGCCGTGACGGCATAAGCTAAGCCAAAGGGTGCTGCACCCAACCATAAGGGCATCATCGCCCGGAAACCGTGTGCAAACGAACTCCGCGACATCGCGAGCGACATACTTATCCTTTACGCCGCACCAGCTGACGGGCGCGGCGGATCAATCCGGCCAGTGCCCCCTCTTTGCTATAACGCTCCACAAACTCACGTACGGCCGCCTCTGGCTCCAGTACCACGCCTTCGAGCTTGCGAAAATAGATATGGTCGGTCGTCCACAAAAATAGGTCGCTCAGGGTCTGACCGGGGAACTGCTCCAGAGCGTCTTGGGCCTGCAAGGCCTGTGTAATAGGCGTATATAGCGTACTACACCAATGCTCAACTGCTTCTTGCAACGGTACCTCACGCTGCTGCTCTTGACCCATATAATAACGATGGGCCAGGATATGCTGGCGCAGTCGTGCGAAGTCCCGTGGATCGGACAAGCGCACATCAGTCTGGGGACACAGCAGATCGATATGCGACCATTCGATGAAATCAAGCACTTCCAGTGACGGCGGCGTAATCGAGCCGACAACGGCATGCGCTGCATCCCACAACGATTGTGTAGCCGCATTAACCGCACCGCGCACCCCCCGATAACCGTAGCGACTTACATAGTCCAGCGTAGCCGCCTCCGCACCCGGATCGACACCTCCAAACTCACGCAGGTAATTGCGGTGCGACATGATCCAGAGATACAGATCAGCCTCGGTCCGGCCAGGAAAGTGGTTCAGAATATCCCCTTTGCGAATCACGTCGATCACCGGCATGTAAACATGGTCGTACCAACTCGTTACCGCTTCTTCCGGTGTGACCTCCTGGCTTCGTTCCAGCCCTAGGTAATAGCGGTGGGTATTAATATGTTGGATCAGTTCCAGGTAGCCACCCAGCGAAGACAACTCAATACATTGCTGCGGACGTAATTCCGCCAAATGCGTCCATTCCAGAAAGTCGCTGTACTCTTCCTTGATGATCAGATCGCGCATCGAGAGGCTCGCATCCAGCGGCACGTCGACCATATATTCAGTAACATATGCGTCGATATCCGCCTGTCCCAGCTGCCGTGCTACAGAAACGCGATGGTTGCCGTCTTTAACGAAATAGATATCGCCGACTTTGTAAAGATCGACCGGCGGAAGTGGTACTTCCAGATAACGTGCCGCATCGATATTCTGCCAGCGTGACCTCAATTTCTCCTCACGGGGCAAAAAGCGCCGGTCAAAGTCGGCATAGCGACCTTCACTACCCACGATTTTCTCAAGGGGCACATGTTGCAGCCCACGATAATTACTGCCCCGTACGTTCAAGCGCGCCTTAACCTCATCCAAGGGCATGAGCTCACTTGGCCGCCGCCGGAGTACGTCAACCACCGAACTCCAGAAGGCCTGGCGACGGGCTTTCTGCCAATCTTCCCGCGCTTGCGCTGCCGTCCATTGTTCATTCATACACACCTACTTCGCAACTATCCATAGCGCGTCCCATATCTACCTTAAATAAGGTACGGATGCACAACAATGGTTGGCCCATCATTGGCATCCGCAGCTTCGCATGGCGTAAACAGTTCTAGCTCACCGCCTGTTCGCGCTTCAATTGCACATTGACGGTCGGTTCCATGTCGAGTAACCGGTACCCCGCCGTATTAATAATCATCGTCGTCCCAACCAGGGACGTTAGCGTTCGATTATAGCCATACTCTTTATGGACATGTCCATGGATCAAATAGCGTGGCTTGACCCACTCCATCAAGTATACCAGTGCTTGAAAGCCACGATGGGCTCGTGGGCCATCATGAATCCCAGCAGGAGGAGAGTGGCTGAGCAAAATATCCAGCCGGTGACCGACCCGCCGTTGGCGCAACAACAACCGCGGCAAAAGCAACAGCACCCGTGCCAACATCTGGCGTTCATGGTATTGGTACTTGCCGCCGTTATACCAGATCGACCCCCCCAGCCCGGCGATTGTTAAGCCACGTACCTCAACGACACGCCCTTCGACGCTCGCCCAGCCCCGTGGCTCAGTCAGCGTCGCGCCATAGTCGGTATACTCGGGTTGGCTATCATGGTTGCCCCGCACATAACAACATGGCACGTCGAGCGATGAAACAATATATTCGAGATATGACGGCGGCAGGTCGCCGCAGCCCAACGCCAACTGGACATTGCCGAAGCGGGTCCGGATACCTGTCGAATAGACTTCCCGCGCAATTTCATCACTGACAGTCAGCACCTGCATCGGCAGTGATCGGCTCCATCAACTAACAATGTTGTTCCGTGCGGCAGGTAAGGCGTGCTGTCCTGCCGCTCATCGCAGCACAAAGCGTTCCACTGCCGCAGCAAAGCCGCCGGCATCATGATCCGGTGCCACCCAATCGGCAGCTGCACGCGCCTCGGCCATTGCATTGCCCATCGCTACTCCAATTCCTGCCCACCGCAGCATCGGCGCATCGGCCTCAGCATCTCCCAGCGCTAAAACTTCGCTGGCGGCAATGCCGGTTTTCCCACACAACTCGTTCAACGCGTCGGCTTTATTCGCCCGGGCATGCGTCAGCACCGCCGAGTACATGGCACCCTCACGGCTATAGTAACGGTGGATGACCAGACTATCAGCCGCTTGGCCCCATGCTTCCGCCAGCAACTCGATGCCGCGTGCGCCGACCACAATTATGCGCGTTGGCGCTCCCATCACGGCTGCGATGTTCGTTGGCACGCGTTGGTCATCTCGACTCTGCCCCTCTAGTTTGAGTGGGTAACCTGGGCCATAATAATTGACCTCGTCGACCGTCGTCATCAATGGAATATCGTGCACATCGGCAAACCCAGCGATTGCTTGGGCCAACTCAAGTGCTACAGTGAGATGGCGCAGTTCATGGCCTGCCCAGTCCCAGATACGCGCACCATTATGGGCGATCAACGCACAGGGTAGATCGAGCAAAGCCGCGATGCGGCGCGTCGTATTCACTTTGCGCGCCGTTACCAGTGCGATATGGACTCCACCGGCAACCGCCTGCTGCAGCACCTGTACATTGACCGGTGGCAGCCTATTCTCACTATCGAGCAGCGTCCCGTCAATATCGGTGGCGATCAGCCTGATCGGCATATATTCGTATCCCAAGCTATATCTCCTCTAGAATACATCAAAACGATCCACAACGCCTAACCCCTCATCCCTCAGTCCTCATCCACATTTCTGGTTTGACGCGAGGGAGTGGCCTTGCTATAGTGCAGACACGAGACAATGAGGGTAGTGTGGGTGACGAGGCGACCTCGGAACGCAAAAGCGATCATATTCGGATTGTGCTCAACGAAGATGTAGCGGCCAAAGGCATTGTTACCGGCTTCGCGCACTATCGCCTGCCCCACCATGCCTTGCCTGAGCTCGATCTTCACGAGATCGACACCTCTCTTACCCTGTTTGGCAAGCGCCTCCAGGCACCGTTATTGATCTCGTCTATGACGGGTGGCGCGGGAGAGGCTCAAAACATCAACCTTCATTTGGCCGAAGCCGCCGAAGCACTCGGCGTGGCACTCGGTGTTGGCTCCCAACGCGCCGCATTAATGCAGGGTGGACTGGCCCAAACGTATCAGGTACGCAAGCGAGCACCACATGCGCTGCTCTTGGCCAACCTTGGTGCCGTACAACTCAACTACGGCTTCGGCATCGATGAATGTCGGCGGGCGGTGGCGATGATCGAAGCCGACGCCTTGATTTTGCACCTCAACGTCCTTCAGGAAGCGGTTCAGCCCGAAGGCAACACCAACTTCAAGGGCTTGCTCCGTAAGATCGAGCACGTCTGTCGCCAACTTGAGGTCCCCGTGATCGCCAAAGAAGTCGGCAATGGCATCGGTGCCGATGATGCGCGCCGGCTGGTTGAAGTCGGCGTGCAGGCTATTGATGTAGCGGGCGCCGGTGGCACCTCTTGGAGCGAGGTGGAGCGCTTTCGCAATAGCGGTGACCGCGGCCAACGTGTTGCCGCTGCCTTCGCGGGCTGGGGAATCCCAACAGCTGAAGCGATCCAAGAAGTTCGCACCGCCTTGCCCAACATCACGCTGATCGGCTCCGGTGGTGTACGCTCGGGCTTGGATGTCGCCAAATGCATCGCCCTGGGTGCCGACCTGGCCGGATCGGCCGCCCCACATTTAGTTTCCGCCGTTGAGCAAGGTGGCACAGATGCGGTCATTGATGGGCTTCAAGCATTTATTGACACCCTTCGCGTAGCAATGCTCTGCTCGGGCGCGGGCAACCTAGCGGCTCTACGCCAAACGCCAATCCATCGCGTCAACTAATGCCCAGCCGCTTTGATCACCCATGCACCTGAACCATCTGAGTCTGCGCAACTTCCGCAACTACCACGAGCTGGAGCTAGCACTGCGCCCCGGCACGACCTTGTTTTACGGACCCAACGCTGCGGGCAAAACGACGCTGCTCGAAGCCGCCTATTATCTGGCGACGACGCGTTCACCGCGCACTGCGGCAGCGCGTGAGCTGATTAACTGGGAGGCGCATACCGAACTCGGGATCGCACCCTTCACTCGCATCGTCAGCAGCCTGCAACGCCGCGATGAAAAGCTCCTGATCGAACTCGCCATTCAGCGTAAACAAGATTCCGAGGGCCGGCCTTTGTCGGCCACCAGCACGACGATTCGCATCAATAAAACCGCACGGCGGGCGCTAGATTTGATCGGCCAACTACGCGTGGTCCTCTTCACCCCGCTTGATATCGAACTGCTGACCGGACCGCCTGCCGAACGGCGACATTGGCTAGATGTCATGTTGTCACAGCTCGACGGACGCTACGTCCGCGCGCTCACCGAGTATAACAAGGTCGTCATTCAGCGCAATGCCCTCTTACGCAGCTGGCGTGAAGGGCGCCGTCCGCGCCCAGATGAGGCGCGCCGTCAGCTCGCCTACTGGGATAAACAACTCGCCACGACCGGCGCCTACATCGTGGTCGAGCGCCGTTGTGCCCTCACCGATCTTAACAACCTCGCGGCACCCATTCATGTCAAGATTGCTGGCGATCAGAAACCCTTGACTATGCGTTACATCAGTACGCTCGGCGACGCAACCACCGACCGTGCCGCCTTGCTGCAAGCCTTCCTCCAGCAACTTACAGATACCACCCGTGAGGAGCTTGATCGCAGTCAGACCTTGATCGGCCCGCACCGCGATGACACCACCTTTGCGCTTGACACGATCGACATGGGCATCTATGGCTCGCGGGGCCAGCAGCGCAGCCTGACCCTCGCTATTAAACTAGCCGAAGCCGAACTCATGCGCGTGCGGACCAATGATGCCCCCGTGCTCCTGCTCGACGACATTCTGTCGGAGCTTGACGCAGTCCGGCGCGCCCACTTGCTCGAATTCATTGACCGCCCCGACCAGCAAACGCTCATGACCGCCGCCGATCTGGCCGATTTCGATCCCTCATTCCTGGCGCGTATCGCCCGTGTGCGCGTTGAGCATGGGCAGGTCTTGGGAGCCTGACCTGCCCATTACTGTCTCCTACCGCTGACCGGCTCCGCCCGTTGATGTACTTGTCGGCGTCGCCGTCATAGTCGTCGTCGGTGTCGGTGCACTGGTCGTCGTCGGAGGCCTCGTCGTCGCCGTTGGCACGCTCGTCATGGTCGGAGTAGGCCTCGTTGTCGCCGTGGGCATTGGTGACGGTGTAGGGCTTGGGGTTGTCACCACGACCTGATGCGGCACATACGGCAGGTACAAGGTGGAGAACTTGGGGATACCGTTGGTGGCCATATCCATATATGCATAATACGATGGCTTATAGATCTGGACCGCGCCGGATGGAGCATACTCGGTCGTCGTGCCCGGCACCAAGCGTACCACACCCCAATTCTCGTCATTATGGACGACATCAAAATCTTCGTACTTGAACCACAGCACCGTTTGCACCACTGCATGCTCTTGCCACAGTGCCGAGTAGGCCATACGCAAAAATTGGGCCTGTCGTGCTGCATCCTGAGCATCATTCGGGTCGCCCCGATCACCGATTTCCGTAATCCACAGCTTATGCGCCCCATCCCCGTTTGCCGCCATAACACCGGCAATTCCCTCAATGCGTGGCCCCATCAGCGGAATATAGGCGATGCCGGTTGGCTCATTGCTCTCCGGGTTGAGGTGAATTTCCATGGGGTAGGGATGGTAGCCAACGCCGTCAACCGGAT
This sequence comes from Herpetosiphonaceae bacterium, assembly GCA_013821605.1. Lineage (GTDB taxonomy): Bacteria > Chloroflexota > Chloroflexia > Chloroflexales > Kallotenuaceae > JACDGP01. The sequence continues at coordinate 15,197 of JACDGP010000061.1, read as the reverse complement.
ACACCCCGCCGTAAGTCGGCGTACTCTTAAAACCCTGAAATGGTGCACTCTTGTAGACCGCATCAAGATATTGCTCGTCCGTTGTCCCACCCGGTGCGCAATCATCACAACGGCCCGCCTGCAACCCTCCCAGGATCAGATTGATCTGTGACGCCCATCCTGGCACCTGCTGGTTTCGCCAAGACGGTGGAATAATTTGACTTGAGACCGGTGCCGTACCGTACTTAAAGACGCGGTAAAATTTGGCCATCAACGTCCCTAGAGCACTCGGATCGATCCCCTGACCATTCCCATTGATATACCGGTTCTCCTCGTTCAGTACCTCATACGTTGCGATCTTCGGGCCATAGCGATCCGCGATCGCGAATGCATGGTCCAGCCAGATCCGCATCGCCTTGGTCGTGCCACAGCCGTAGCGATAGCCAGGATTGATGGGATTAGGTCCAGGGTCCGGATAGCACTGCGTAGTCACCTCGCCCTCGCCCGGCAGAGCGTCGGCCTTGGCCGGTTCCAGCAACTCTGGACTTAGCAACCCCCCGCCACCGGCATTTGGATCCGAAGCATCCTTAATCAAGTTTGTTGATAGTAGCCCGATAATTTTGAAGCCAAACCGTGGAGCAACTGTGTTGATGAAGTAATCATAGGCCGGAAAGTTAATGCCCGCCGATGGATTAGTTGGATCATAAACCGAGCCATCCTCGACCCGGAACTCAAAACGCACGTATTTAACCCTGGCATTGGCAATATTTTGCCCCAATGCGTCATAAAAGGTCTGGTTCTCGGCATTCAGGAAAGCCGGGTTCGTATTCCATTCGTTAAACGGGTCACGAATGACCATGCCCATGAAATCGGGCGGCTGCTGTGGTGCTCCCACCGCCGGCCGCGATGGTGTAAAGCTCAATAGGCAAAGCAAGAATAAGAACAAAGGGGCAAAACGCCGCATGATACGTCCTTTCGTTGGCTAGGACCATGGTACCAAACGGCAGGGGAACTACAAGGCTAGGCAGATGACATGGGGCTTACAGGAGCATGGCAGGGAGATTGCCAATTAATCCACTCGATCCCATCCACCCCGGCAAAGCGGCGGGCCATCACTTCCAGCGCCTGTACGTTGCTATCGACCAGCACAAACTCCCGGCCTAACTCCAAACAAGCCGCACCGGTCGTGCCACTCCCCGCAAAGAAGTCCAGGACAACATCGCCAGGCCTCGAGGAAGCTTGCACGATTCGCCTCAACACGCCGAGCGGTTTTTGGGTTGGGTAGCCGGTCTTTTCCGCGCCTTGGGTCGGCACAATCGTGTGCCACCATGTATCAGTCGGCAGCTTACCGCGTGCTGCCTTCTCCGGACCGACCAGGCCGGGCGCCATATATGGGATCCGCTCAACCTCATCAACATTGAACACATACCGCTCGGGATCTTTAACATACACCAAAATATTGTCATGCTTCGGCGGCCACTTCTTCGTCGTGCGGCCACCATAGTCATACGCCCAAATCACCTCGTTCAAGAAACATGGACGCCCGAAGATGCCATCTAGCAATACCTTGCAGTAATGCACCTCGCGATAGTCAATATGGAAGTACAGCGACCCGTGTGCTGCTAGGACGCGATGCGCCTCACGCAATCGTGGTTCCAGAAACCCTAAGTAATCGTCAAAGAGATCGGCATAGGCCTGCGTACCCCCTTTAGTCGTTTCGTATCGGCGGCCTTGAAACCCGGTGCGATCACCCACCTCAGATCGTACTGTTCTCAGCTGCGTTCGGCCCTGCTGCTTGCCGGTGTTGAACGGCGGGTCGATATAGATTAGGTCGATCGATGCCTCTACGATTCCATTGAGCACCGCCAAGTTATCACCGAAGAAGATCCGGTTGGTCATGGAACTCCTACACACAAGAGTAATACTAGGTAAAAAACTGTTCGACCCGTACTGGCAAGCTCGGTAGAACGATCGATGGTACAGTGACCGGGCCTTGATAGACCCCACGCGAACGATAGGCCGCGCTCTCTAGCACCAATAGTTCAATGGTCCTTGCGAAGGGGTCAGCGATCCAATACTCACGGACACCGGCCCGCTCGTAGGCGTGTAACTTCTCATCGCGATCATGCGTTGCGGTACTTGGAGATGCAATCTCGATCACTAGATCCGGAGCACCCACAATGCCTCGGGGAGTAATAACATGGCTATGAGCATTAAGGACCACGAGCACATCAGGTTGAACAACATCACGTGGCGATAGTTCGACGTCAAAAGGTGCATGATAGACGCGACCCAGCCCCGCAAAATCAACATGGATTACGAGATATACAACAAATCGGCTGCTCGCGAACTGGTGTGACTCGCCTGGTGCCGGAGCCATATACAGCACTCCTTTGACGATCTCATAACGCTGTCCATCATCTGGAAGCTGCACATAATCGGCGTACAGCCACTGGCCCTGAGCCGGGCCTCGCACTTGATCTGCCGTTGTCACAACCGGCCACACCATACTGGTTGCCATAGGTTGTCTTCCTTATCTATCCATCATCAAAACGTATTAGCGCGAACAGTCCAAATGCTATCTACACCAACCTCATGATTCCTGGTGTATCTGTTCGTCCTCAACCTCAGCAGTCATTGCAACATGTGCACCCGTGAACTCGAGCTCCTCAAGCGCGGCTTCCTTGACTGCCTCCTTCGCCGTCTCCAAGTCGTCCGCTTCCACGCTGACCATCACAGCCGTTTGCATCCCATTCACATCTTTGAGCTTGACCCGCGCCGTCCACTTTGTCATAGCTCGCCCTTCCACGTTGTTCTTAGCACCTTAAGCCGCTGTGCCCTCCGGCCCATGCACAGTCTCTCCGAACTGCTCGTCTTGCTCCAGCACGCGATACACCCGTCCTTCACCCGCTGCCAGCGTGATCACCCGATGCTGCTTGCCATTCGAGGCAAGTTGGCGGTCCACCTCCAGCACGCTGGAAGCTGTCGAAAACTCACAACGCAGGAGCCACTCCGCTGGGAGGCCAGGTATGCCGAAGCGGATCGCAACCTGTGCCGGATGCGTATTCGCCATGAAGACGTAATCCGGCTGCTTGTCCTTTTGTGTCCACGCAACCACTGCATTACTCGCAGTTGCGCTTGGTGGTATCAACCAGCGCGTCGCTCGCCCTTGCAGTGTGGGCCAGATCGCATCTAGATACAATTTCATGCGCGTGATGGTGCCGAACAAGAAGCCGTTTTTGCCCCATTGGTATGGACCATGCGTCGCCTTGGGACCGTCCGTTTCCTTAAAAATATACAGCTTGGTGTACTGCTCATTCGCCGCCGGTTGGTCATGAATATCGCGGCTCTCAAAGCCGATTCCCATATAGCTGGGCATATCGGCTTGAAACAAGGCCAGAAACAGTCGCACCGCATTGCCACTAAGGTAAAAGCTATCGAAGCGCGGGTCGTCTTTATCTGCGGTCATGACGGTAAAATTTGGTACGCATTGCCGCGTGGTTGCCAAGTCAATGTAATAGCGCAAGCGTTGCAGGAATTCCGGTGATCCAACCGCCGTCGATTGTAGATCACCCAGCGTGGTATCAGCCTCCGCAGCTTCCAGGTGGTCGAACTCGTCGCCATAGCCCATAACGTCGCGTGGTGCGATAAAGGTTTCGGCAAAATAGCCGAAGGAGCGTATCCCACGCTCCTGCTGCACAAACTGCTTCACCGCCCCGAGGATGTCATAATAACGATCCAGCTTCGACGGGACACCGAACGGCCGCATTTGGACATGGGCCATATCGCCCCGCATAAAATCGAAGCCGTACGAGCGCTGCATCTCGGCATATTTGCCACAAACATACTGCCACACCATCTGGCGCGGTTGCGAAAAATCGATCTCCCAGTTCGCATTATTGTCCAACGGTTCGTACAACTTATAGCGCGCCAGCGGGCCAAACACCCGTGACATCGGAGTTGGCTGTGTGATCTGATACTCGCGCCAGATTTGCTCATTGCTATCGACCGACCGCGCCTCGGGCCGCAAGTCGACCTGCAAGCCGCGGAATGGTGGCGCCATCGTAGCGGGCACCGGCTCGTATCCATAGCGGAAAAGATGGTGGATCAACTGTCCGCGCCGCGCCCGCCGTCCCTCCACATCGCGCGGCAGACCAAACAGCAGGCGCATGCGCTGTGCTTCATCACTGGACTCATGGAACAGTTCATCGCGACTAGGCGGGACCTCGTCTCCAGCCATGGCGGGCCCATAGGCATGGAGGAAGGCGCTGATCTGCTTCTGCACGGCAAGGTGCAAATCGGCCGAATGATCGACAATGATCGTATCCTCGCGCTGCAACCACTCAAAATATTCGGGGAATGCTAAGACCATTTCGGAGAAGCGCTCGGTATGCGGGATCACATCCATCCCAATAGCCTTGCCCATAACATGCAGCAGATGGACGACCGCGCGGAGTTGTTTTTCAATCGTATCAAGTGCGGGACACAGTAGTGCCAGTTCGCTGCTATAAAACTCCTGGTTCAACTGCCAGCTACTCATGCCATAAATACTACCGGCGACACCCGGCTCCCAGATTGGCATCATATGGATTGAATCCTGCGTGGCGGGCAGCGTCAGGGCATATTTGATCATATTCCAAAAGCTGCCGACCGTTCGCGCATTGATGCCCACCATATTGGTCCACTTGAGCCAACCGCTATCCGGCTGGTCAGCTACAGGGCTGTGCAGTATGGTGGGAAGCTCGGCTGCACGATAGTCGGGATCGGCGTACTCCGCACTCAGCGCGACATTCACAGCTTCGCCAAAGCGTGAGCGCAAAATATGGAGCGTTTCCTCGCCTGTCAGTTGCACCACCTGTTCGGGCAGCACGTTGGGCACAAACGAGACTTGCCCCCGTTGATAAAGCTCCAGCCACGTCTGCCGTCGCGCGGGGTCTTCCCAGCTATCCAAAAATTCCTGGTACACCGTTGCAATGGCCGGGAACGAGCTTTCGCCCACCTTCAATTCTGTCACGTCGTCCCCCATCAGCGTAGCATCAAGCTATTCATTGCTATAATGGCAGCCAACCGGAGGCACTGCAACCATGACTCGCAGACTATCATCTCTAGCACTTTTTTTCGTCCTGCTCGGGCCGGTTGGTCGCTACCCCGCTGCTCATGACAGCTTCGATTACACCCCGGCAATGCGTCCAGCCTTTGCAAGCGATACCAACCGGCCCGATTTGCCACACTACGACATGGCCATCACCGTCGATCCCGCCGCCCGCCTACTCAAGGGCCACCTAGCAATGCACTTTCCCAACACCATGGGTGCAGTCTTGCAGGATGCGATCCTGCGCCTGTACCCCAACTTCCCCCAAGATATAGGGGGAGATGGCGGCGACGTCTCGGACAGCGTCTCCAATGCTACTGTTCAGGGCACCCCAGTTGTCGCCTCGTATGAGGCCGCCCGCACGGCGGTTCGCCTCACGCTCCCAATACCGGCCCCGCCCGGCGCTGAGGTAGCGCTTGCGCTTGACTGGCAAGCCACGTTCAAGCCTTGGCATGGCACCGACGACACCCTGCCCTTGCCTTCCTACTACCCGCAACTGGCAGTCTGGGATGGTGGCTGGCGGCTCGACGTTACGCGCTTCCCCGATCATGTCTACGCGACTAGCAGCCTATACCACGTTAACGTTACCGTACCCGAGGGCTGGAGTATTGCCGCCAGCGGCTCGGTCATCAACTCCGCCACCACGAACGGTCAAACGACCTCCGAGATCGTGACCGGCCCAATCCGCGAATGGGCCTTGTCGATCGGTCGTTTTGTCCAAGCGCAGGCTAGCAACGCAGGCACACGCATTACCGTCTTTCACCGCCGGGGCGATGGCCTCGACGACGCAGCACAACGCATCGCCCTACATGCTGCCGCTGCCCTCAACACCTACAACCAGCGCTACGGTCCCTACCCCTTCCGCAACCTCGAATTTCACCTCCTGCAGGCCGGACGTGGCGAAGATATCGGTGTCGAGTACCCGGGGCTGATCTTTATTCTGCTCAACAGTGGCTACACCGCCAACACCCGCTTCGTCGTTGCCCACGAGATCGCCCACCAATGGTTCTACGGCATGCTAGGCGACGACATCTACAACGAGCCCTGGCTCGACGAAGCCTTCGCCCAGTTCAGCCCCCTCCTAGTCGAAGAGCAATGGGCCGGTCCAGATGCCGCCCAAGTCGTCTACCAAGCCCAAATCCTCCGCCTCGCCCGCCGCGCTACGCTCGCAGGTGGCCTCAGTATCCACACCTATGGTACCTGGAGTCGCTACTACGCGTCTGTCTACGGCCTAGGCGCCCAATTCCTATACACCCTACGCCAAACCATCGGCGACCGCGCCTTCTTCGCCGGCATGCAACGCTACGTTCGTGATCACAAATACGGCATCACCCACACTGCCGATTTCCGCACGGCCATGGAGCAAAGCAGCAGCCAGGATTTGCGGTCGCTGTTTCGAGACTGGTTAGGACGATCATGAGGCTTGGCATATCTGGCTTTCGAGCGGGATGCGATAGGGGTGGCGTTGTTCTTGCAACTCACGTCGGCTATGAAACGATCCGCAAGATGCGAAAGGAATTGAAATGACCAACTCTACTCACACAGACGATGATGCAAACCGTGAGCCGCGTGACGGTGCTGAAGATGTAACAAAAATGACACCCCAGCAGCGTGCTGCCCATGATGAAAGCCTCGCTAAGATCCGTGACCTGGAACATCAAGTCGAGCAGGTGGAACAGCGCGAAGGTTATCAAATCCCGTCGCAGCCGGGTGCTGACGAAACTGTTGCGACAGGCCTATAACGACGAGACAGGATGGGAGCGACGCGTGCATCGCTCTCGTTCCCTTCGAGCGTGACCGAAGTTGTGAGGCTTGATAGGTGAGACAAAAAATATTTTGGCAAGGTATTTTGAGGAAGCGAGCCTTGAGGCACGCCAGAAAAACGAAGCCGAGCGAGGTCCTGCTCACCCAAACCAATAAGACCCGCAAGCGTGCTCCAAAATCCACAGCTACCATACAAGGCATCCAAGCCAGGATCGAATGCAGGACTGTGCCATACATATACAGTAGGAACTTTTCAAGTCTCAGACTCGTCATCTCTATAATCGACCAGGCTTGGAAACATGACGGATCTGGAGGTTGGCATGCCCAAGATGAGAATAATACTACGGTTGGTAGCTACTGCACTGGCTTTGAGTAGCTGTAGCACAGCCCTCCTTCCACCCGGCGGTGCCGGATTGCCGAGTGCATCTAGTTCGAGTAATCAAGCTCCCCTTTCATCCAACACTGAACCGCCGGCAGGACAAGTCATTACCTCTAGCACAGGCAGTTGTGCGCAGATCTATAGTCTGCAGACGTTGGTACAGCGCACCTTTGCCTTTGATGGGACCGTCAAATCGATCGAGAGCCGCCTCGATCCAAGCTTATCAAATGAGCCGGGTGATCCTCCACCCCGTACCCCTTGGGTAACATTCACCGTCAACCATTGGTACAAGGGCGGGACCGGCAGCGAGACGTCCCTGTGGATGTATGTAGCGATAATGAGCGAGGACGGGAAAACATTCCGCAGTTACAGCGATGGGATCGCAGCGCAGGTCGGTACCCGCCTATTGGTAACGGGCGAGCCGCGTGGTAGCGAGCCGGTGCCATCCCAACGTATTGCGTGGACGTGTGGTTTTACCCAGCCATATACATCCCGAACTGCTGCTGAATGGGCTAAGGTGACAAGCCGCACATCATCTACGCCGACCACTGGACCTGAAAAGCATCGTTAGCTGCTGATGAAGAGTAGGATGCCACCTCCTAGTATATGAGACAGACTCATGATCATACGCCGCCTCGCACAGGCAGATGTCGACGCTTTTCGGCAGCTTAGGCTACGGGCATTACAAGAACATCCCGAAGCCTTCGGGCGTTCCTATGAAGAAAGCATAGCCGCTCCGCCCGAACACTGGCTTGCTCGACTTCAGCCTACACCTCATGATTTTATCCTCGGTGCTTTTGAGGATACGCTGGTTGGTATGGTCGGCTTTCGCCGCGAGCAAGGGCTCAAAGAGCAGCATAAAGGTCTGATCTGGGGCATGTACGTGACAAGCGAAGCCAGTGGGCGTGGCATCGGTCGCGCCTTGCTTGAACAGCTGCTTGCCGAGGCCCAGCAGCAGCCCACCCTCGAACAAATCATGCTCTCGGTTGTGACGACCAACGTTGCGGCACGCCAGCTCTACGCATCACTAGGCTTTAAGACGTATGGCGTAGAGCCCCGAGCGCTGAAAGTCGGGCAACAGTATCTGGACGAGGATCTCATGGTGCTGCATATACCGAACCACAAGCTTTGATATACTTCAGCCGCTTACTAGCCAAGCTCGTCTCCAAGCTACCGCACTCGTCATGAGCCTGCCTCCGCCAACTGCACATCGCCGCAGGCTGGCTCCGCGACAAGGTACAAGACTGCCAGACTAACGAACGCCCAGGGCAGGGCAAACCAAAACAGCGTTTGATACGATGTCAGGCGCGCGACCAGCCCACCCAGCAGCGGTGCAAGGGCCAGAAACGGTGCCGTCAATGTGCGCGCCAAGCCAATATAGGTGGGTCGCTCGGCGACTGGACCAAGTTCCATCACCATGCCTAAATCGGCCAGGCTCGTACCTGCACTGGTCGCACCAACGAGCGCAAACACGACATACAAGAACCACACGTTGGGCGCCATCGCTGCCAACACCAGCGTCCCTATCCAGCCGATCGTCGTCAGTGCGAGCACCGTTTTATAGCCCAATCGGTCCGCAATCGTACCCCACGCCAAATTGCTCGCCAAACTGCCACCTAAGACCAGCGTGGTGAAGACAGCCGCTTGATCGTCACGCAAACCAAATCGTTCCACCGCCGCCACGGCAAGAAACCCCAGCGCCATTGTGCTGAGATAGAAGCTCGCACGTGTCAGTAAGTACAGCCGAAAGTTACGGTCTTTACGTAGAATCGTCCCTAAACGTCCTCGGTATGTGCCCGTGACCTGCACCGGAACGGGCGGCGGTTGCTCGGGCTCACGACTCCCCACAATGCACAGCCACGATATAGCCACTCCGATAGCTGACCCGGCAAAACACCAAGTGTAATTCGTTGGGAACGGATAGTGTCCCAGCAGCCAGCCTGCGAGCGCGGCACCGCCAAGCCCCAGTACATTGCCCAGAAACTGTTGCATACTGAAAAAGCGCCCACGGCTCTCCGGCGGAATAATGTGCGCAATAAACTCTTGCCAGGCCGTAGCCACAATCCCGCTGCCACATGCCCGTAATGCCAGGAGCCCCAGAAACAAGACCAGTCCCAGCCGCGAGCCGGATGCTAGCTGCGGAAACAGTGCAAACGCCAGCGCCAGCAACACAAACGGCACACGTTCAATCAGCCCGAGCACCAGCACCAGGCGGTAGTGCTGACGGGCACGTTCAACATAGGGTGCCGTAAACAGTTGCGGCACATACCAGCCAAAGTCGAGCACGGCTGGAATTAAGCCAATGATCAGCGGCGAACTGGTCAGGTGGCGGGCGAAGACGGGCAAGATCGTATTGGCCGACACGAGGCTGATGGCGAAAAACCACGCGCCGCCATCCATCACATTGAGCACCACATTACGCCGTTGGTGCGGATACGTTGTTTGCTTCATCCAGGCCATACGCACCTCTATCAGCGATGATGCTTACATAAAACAAGATGGCTATAGCCGCGATCATCGAACGCGCCGCTATAGCCTCAAAGGCCACCACATCAGGAAAGATTATAAAGGACAACGGCGAACGCCGCTAAACAAAGTCAATGTGCTACACTATCCCCGATCGCTCGTTCGGAGGAAGCGTTGCACATGTCCATGGTTGCGGTGGAGGAAGTTTCCAAGCGCTTTGGCTCGACTCTCGCTGTTGATAACGTCAGCTTCGCCGTCGAACCGGGCGAGATTTTTGGCCTCCTGGGTCCCAACGGGGCCGGGAAGACCACGACGATTCGCATGATCCTGGATATATTTAAGCCCGACCGAGGACACATTGCCGTCTTCGGTGGACCACTCACCGCCACAGCCCGTCAGCACATTGGCTACCTCCCCGAGGAGCGCGGGCTCTACAAGCACATGCCGATCGGCGAATGCCTAACCTATCTCGCGACTCTGAAAGGCTTGAGCAAAGCCGATGCCGCTCGTCGGGCTGCCGCCTATCTAGAGCGCGTTGGATTATCAGATGTCGTTAAGAAAAAAGTCAACGAGCTTTCTAAAGGCATGCAGCAAAAGGTCCAGCTTGGTGTTGCGCTGCTCCATGCGCCCGACCTTCTGATCATTGACGAACCGTTCTACGGTCTCGATCCGGTCAACACCCGGTTGGTGAAAGAGATGTTGTGTGACGCTCGCGACCGAGGTGCCGCCATTATCATGAGTACCCACCAGATGGATCGGGTCGAAGAGCTATGCCAGCGCATGTGCATGTTTAACCAGGGACACGTCGTCTTATATGGCGATGTCAGTGCGATACGTCACGATTTTGCACCCAACGCGGTCATCGTTGCCGGGAGCGGGCCTTTCGCGACCCTGCCTGGTGTTGATCGTGCCGAGCCAACCGCGCAGGGCATCGAACTCTGGCTTGATATCGCTACCGATCCGCATACGATTCTGCGCCTGATTGCTACCCGACCCGAGTTTACCGTCGATCGCTTCGCCATCGCGACACCATCGTTGGACGACATTTTCGTCGCTGTCGTTGAGGGCCGCACGCGGATCGACCGCCGCTCCAGTGTCGATGCCACGCCGGTTGGAGCCCACCTCAATGCGTGAAATTGGCCTCATCGCGTGGCAAGAATACCGCCGCCATGTCCGGCGTAAAGGCTTCATCTGGACGGCGGTCGGTGTACCACTGCTCTTGATGCTTGGTGGGACCGTGCTCTTCCTGGTACTACGCACTTCCAGCGCCGAAACACGGCTCGGCTTTGTTGATCAAGCTGCACGTTTTGCCACCGCCGATCTCGTGCAAGTTGATGGCCACCCCGTCGCAATCCCGCTTGTGCGCTTTGCCGATGAAGCAGCGGCTCGCGTCGCTCTCGCAACTCACCGGATCAGTGCCATCCTGATCGTGCCTGCCGGCTACCTGACCAGCGGGAATGTAGCTGTGATCGCCCCCCGCGCTCTCAGTGATCGCGCGGCAGGCGAGGTCCAAGCTATCCTGCGCCAGACACTTATTCGGACACTCCCTGCCACCACTCAGGATGCCCTCAACCGTCCCCTAGCCTTACAACTCCGCACCGTCGGCACCGACCGTGCCATCGATGCCAACAACTACCTGCTCTTTTTACTGCCCTATCTGCTGGCACTCTTGTTCCTCGTAACGACCTTCACCACCAGCGGCTATCTGCTGCAGGCCCTGGCGGATGAAAAAGAAGATCGGATCATCGAAATCCTGGCGACCACCCTCAGCCCCACTCAGATGATGGCCGGCAAGATCACCGGCCTGAGTGCGGTCGGCCTGACGCAAATGCTAGCCTGGATCGCTTGGGGTGTGGCTGCACTCGCTGTGCTCGCACCCATCCGCCGGCTGCTGGACAACCTGCACATTCCTGGCAGCATGCTACTGTTAACCGCGATCTTCTTCCTGCTCGGCTACCTGATGGTCGCGGCGTTGTATGCCACGATTGGTGCAGCCGTCACAACCCCGCAGGAAGGGCAGCAATTCGCCGGTCCGATCTCGTTGATCGTGGTCATCCCGTATATGCTAGTGATTGTGATCGTGGCTCAGCCCAATAGCCTCCTTGCAGTTGCCCTGAGCTTGTTCCCATTGACCGCGCCGATTACCATGCTGTTGCGGCTGCCCATTGCGGTCATCCCTGTTTGGCAAACGGTGCTCAGCCTCCTGCTGGTAGCTGTGACGGCGGCCGGCGCGATGCGCCTAGCTGCGAGTGTGATGCGCCGTGGCATGTTGCGCTTTGGCAAACGGTTAAGCCTCCGTGAGATACTGCGAGCTGGCGATGCGTAATCTCCTGTTCGTCGCCAGGCGCGAGGTACGCACCCAGCTCCGTCGCTGGACCTTCTACCTGGCCACCTTTGGCATGCCCCTGTTGCTCGGCTTGGTGTTCCTTGGCATTAGTCTGGTCGGCAAGCTGGCCGGCACCGATTCCCTCCAGCGGAGCATCACCGGTCAAAGTGGCAAGCCGGTCGGTCTAGTCGATCAAAGCGCCATTATCGCGACTCTACCACCCCAGTTCGTGCCGATTTTCCAAGGCTTTCCCGATGAGCAGTCCGCCGCCGAAGCGCTCCGCAGCAGCCATATTGACGCCTATTTCGTTGTCCATGCTGATTATCGCCAGACCGGTCAGGTTGATCGTGTCAGCCGCCAAGCCAGCTTCTTGAATGTCCAGAGCTACAACGTACAAAGCTTGACCGCTCTGCTTCAAGCCAATCTCATCGGCGATACCGTTCTGGCACAACGCATCAACCAACCGGCGAACTTTGCTACCACCATCGTGAGTACCGGGGGCGATCAAGCTGCAGGCAGCACGCTAGATCAAACACGCGGCCAACGGCCCGCCCTCACCTCCGGGCTTTCAAGCGGCTTCGCCTATCTGCTCGCCTTTAGTCTGCTCAGTGGTGGTGGCCTCTTGTTGTCTGCGATTACCGAAGAAAAATCGAACCGGACTATCGAACTATTGCTAACCTCACTCAAGCCCTGGCAGTTGTTGGCCGGCAAGCTGGTTGGTTTGGGCCTTGTTGGCCTGATTCAACTCACGATTTGGCTTGGCATCGGACAAACCATCTTACGCGGTGCCCAGACCATCCCTGGTGCTGCTCCACTTGCAACCAGTGCTGTGGCTGCGATTCCGCCTACACTATGGCTCTGGATCGTCGTCTTCTTTCTGTTAGGCTATCTGCTCTATGGCACCCTTATGGCGCTGCTTGCAGGTCTTGGTACATCGGCCCGCGAAAGCGGTCAAATCTCGACCTTCCTGACGCTACCCGTTCTCCTACCGGTCCTGTTTTTTTCTGTGATCTCTGATCAGCCGAATGGCGTGATCGCACGTGTGTTATCCTTCTTTCCCTTGACCGCGCCCACGACGCTCATGTTGCGGCTGGGTGTCGGACAGCTACCGGCCTGGGAGCTAGCCCTCGCCATTGGGGTCTTACTCCTGAGTATTATTGGGGCCATGGCATTGGCGGCCCGTTTATTCCGGGCCTCGACCCTCTTGACTGGTACGCGACCAACGCCCCGGGCGCTGTTGCGGGCATTACGGAATGCATGACGAGGCAATGAGGAACACACCAACCACCGGTGTATTGTCCACGACCAACGTGCACTACCTCGCCGCCGGGGTAGGTCCGCCGGTCGTGCTGCTGCATGGTCTGGCTGCCTTCAAAGAAATATGGTGGAGCACGATTGTCGCCCTCAGCGGCTCATTTCATGCGGTGGCCTTTGATTGGCCTGGCCATGGCAGTTCTCCAGTGACGGACGATTATGACTTCGACGCCTTCGCGCAGTTGGCGGCGGCAAGCTGCGCGGCGTTAGCACTGGGACCCATAACGTTGGTGGGTCACTCGATGGGTGGCAACATTGCGGTGCGCTTGGCGCTCACACATCCTGAACTCGTTGAGCGACTTGTGCTGGTCGCCCCGGCCCTCGACGCGCGTCACTTACGACAGGGTCGTAGGCATGCGGATCGCCCACCCTACGATGAGCGCGCCTTTCGTCTGCTGGGCCGCATGTTGTGGCCCGTGGCACTCTATGGACGCCGTGTGCCCCATAACCACCGCGGTGGCTTGTTCCGGCCTGCCGCCCGCCGCTTCCATTATGCATCGCGCATGCAACCACGCGTGCTCCACCAGTACTCGCTGGCCTTATGGCGTAGCTCGCTTGGCGAGCTTCTTCGCACGATCAAGCAGCCGACCTTGCTGCTAGGCGGTGCACGCGATCCCTTGGTAGCACCCCAACAACTCCGCGAGGCTGCCCTCTTAATGCCCCATGCCGAACTGCGGATCGTTCCCGGCTGGCTGCATAATCCGATGGATGAACGTCCCGCCGAGTTCCAAGCTATCCTTCTCGAATACCTACAACGAACTCATGCCCCGGCAACGTGAGGCACCACAACGACCGGTTGATGAGCTACAGCAGGTGGTAGTCACGGGACCGCCAGCTGCCCGCCTGGCGTTGGTCGATGCTGGTCCCCATGATGGGCCGCCGCTCCTCTTCATTCATGGCGTTGGCGGCTACCATGCGCAGTGGTCGGCCCAACTACCGGCCTTCGCCGCTCACTATCGTTGCCTGACGCCGAGTCTGCGTGGCCACGGTCCGAGCGAAACGACCGGCGGTCCCTATACCATGGAGCGTCTAACCAACGACATAACCCAACTCCTCGCACTTCGCGGCATTGGAGGCCCGGTTGACATCATAGCCCACTCCTATGGCGGACTGCTCGCCTTGGACCTGGCCCTCCAGCGCCCTGCTCTGGTTCGCAAACTTGTCCTGATAGCCATAGCCGAAGAAATGAACTTCGGCACATTCTTTCGTTTGGTGGCTACCTGGCCGATGCCCACCGGCATACTCGATATGCTTCGCCGCCGCTTCCTGGCCGACCGCTTTTATGCGACGGTGCGCGTGATGCAAGCAATCATGCGCGAGGCGGTGCTACCTTGGCAAGGCTGGGCAACGCTCGAACAGGTCGCGCAGCCTGTGCTGCTCCTCGCTGGCCAATTTGATGTGGTAGCTTCGCCTCAGGCCGTTCGGCCGCTGGCTCATCGCTTCCCCTGCGGGCAATTGGCGGTCATTCGCAACGCGCGTCACAAAGTGCAACTCCAACGCCCGGCCGCAGTCAACGAGCGCATTAAGACCTTCTTGGACGAGCCCTTCTAAGGTACCATTTCCCCATCGTTTTTCAATCTTCAGGTACCATACTGAGTGGTATATGTTGGTGATCATACGGAACAGTATTCCGGGAGTTGCATGCGTATCCTAATCGTGGAAGATGACGTACGTTTGACACGCCTGATGGCTAGTGTGTTGACAGAGGAGCACTGGACCGTGGATGTCACACACGACGGCAATGATGGGCTGGAACTAGCGTTAGGGGGCAGCTATGATGTTGCTCTGGTTGATTGGATGTTGCCGGGTCGGGACGGGCCCGCATTATGTCGCGCAATCCGCCAAGCCCGCTTACCAACCGCACTTCTGCTGTTAAC
>JACDGP010000060.1 GCA_013821605.1 Herpetosiphonaceae bacterium | reverse complement strand
AGTTCCAGGCGTTGGCTGTGATGCGCTGTGTCACCGGCACAGTCTGCGGATTAACAGTACCGAGATCGGCATTTGACACCGGTGGGTTCGTTGGTGCGGGGGTCGCCGGTGGAGCAGTTGGAGCCGCAGTTGGGGTTGATGGCACTGCACTTTGCGCGAGATTGGTCGACAGTGCAACCGCAGTTTGCTCACCGGGCTGAGCCGTGCCCGAGCCTTCGAGAATAATGGTCGTTTGACCAGTTACTGCCGTTTGACCCGCCCCACTGGTATTGACTGCTGGAGCGGTATCGACTGCTGGAACGGTCGTTTGACCAGTTGCTGCCGTTTGATCCGCTCCTACGGTATCGACTGCTGGAGCAGAACTGGCGGTCGGCGCGCTTGGTGGCACAGTCACATCAAGGCCCGTCGTCGGACCAGCACTGGCGGTGCTACCAAGGGCCGCGCTCCCGGTCGTCGTTGGTCCAACGTTGGTGCCACTCAGTGCACCAGTATCTGAGACGGGGCCGGTTGTGCCGAGTACGGCCGGCAAGCCGCTCGTCGCATCAGCGCCCGTCGCTGTGCGAGTTGGGAGCGTGGCGATAGATCCATTGCTGCCGCTGCACTGCCTGAACAACAAGGCACCGATCAGCACGATCGCTAATACGCCGACCAAGGGCGTAACCCATGGCGGGAGGCCACTTCGCTGCGGCTCGTCTTCAACGACAACTGTGCCATTCTGCTCATCCTCCATGGCTGCGGCATCATCAGCACTCACACGCGGGCGACTCTGATAATCGCTTAAGTCATAGCTGTCATCATCAACGTTGGCCGGAGTCCGCGATCCGGCGATTGCTCCAGCTGCTGCACCCGTCACAGCCCCGGCTGGAGGTGTGGTATAGGTTTGTGCCCCAGCACCAGCCTGATCATAGAGATCCATGCTATCAAGCGAATCGGCAAATTCCAGATCGGCAGGTGAACCAACACGGTCCGGCGTTGGCGGCGGCACCGGTGCTGTGGGCGGCGGTACAGCCGGTGTAGGTGCTGCCGCCGTTGAAGCAGCAGGCGGCGTGGGTGTAGCATCCACGACCGGTAGAACTGCAGTTGTGCGACCAGTTAACGCGGCAAGCCCCTTGCGCGCCAACTCATTGTTAGGGTCGATTTGGATCACCCGCTCCAACGCAGCCCGCTTTTCTTCGCGGTCCTCGGCAACACCAGCTAGCCATAACCACCCCTGCGCATTGTTCGGATCTTCGCGGGTGACCAGGCGAAATAGATCGCGGGCCTCGGTCTTGTCGCCGGCACGGGCGGCTTCGATACCCAGCTGGAGAATGCTTTCGCTGTCAGCCATATCTCTCCTTCAAATGCCACCATATAGAGGCAGAGTTGGAACGTGCAAACTATTCTAGCACAGGCTGCCAAGCCGCAAACAAGCGATGGGTCCAACGCTGATGGCTACGCTATAATACGGGAATGTATCGTACCCTACCATCGGTTGAGACACTCCTGGGGACACTCCCCACCGATCTGCCTCGGACTGAGCTCGTTGAGATTGCCCGTGCGGTGCTGGCCGAAGCACGCACTGCGATCCAGGCCGGTAAGCCAGCACCAACACTTACGCAGCTCGGTGCGATGGTAGCCCGGCGGAGTGCGGCGCTCACAGTTCCAAGCCTACAGTCGGTGATTAATGCCACCGGTGTGATCCTGCATACGAATCTGGGACGGGCACCGTTGAGCGCGGCAGCACTTCAAGCGATACGTAACGTCGCAGGCGGCTATTCAAATCTTGAGTATGATCTCGAAGCAGGGACGCGCGGTGGGCGTTATATGCATGTTACGGCGCTGCTAGCACGTCTCACCGGAGCACAAGCAGCGCTCGCGGTTAATAATAATGCGGCGGCAGTGCTGTTTGTGTTGAGTTGCTTTTGTGCTGGACGTGAAGTGATCGTGTCACGCGGTCAGGCGGTGGAGATCGGCGGCGGCTTTCGGATTCCCGATGTCTTACGGCAAAGCGGCGCGCGGCTGGTCGAGGTTGGGACGACCAACCGCACCTATGCCCGCGACTACGAAACGGCAATCACGACAGATACAGCAGCGATCCTCACAGTGCATCGTTCCAACTTCCAGATCAGCGGCTTTACACACGATCCCCATGATCAGGAGCTGCGGGTGGTCGCGCGCACGCATAACATTTTGTGGATCGATGATTGGGGCTCCGGCTCGTTGTTGCAGCCCGGTGACTATGGCCTACCACATGAGGCAACTATTCCCGACCGGGTATCAGCTGGCTGCGATCTGGTCTGTTTTTCGGGTGATAAGCTCCTAGGTGGGCCACAAAGCGGGCTGATAGCGGGCCACCAGCCATTAATCGACCAATTACATGGCCAGCCGATGTTACGCGCGCTGCGCGTTGACAAGCTGACGCTGGCCGGTCTGGAGGCGACATTATTGAGCTATCTCCGTGGACAAGCGCCCAGGGAGATACCGGTGTGGCAAATGATTAGCACACCGAGCACAACCATAAAACAGCATGCAAGCGCCTTGGCGGCGGCATTGCAGCAACACGGGCTTCAAGCAGAGGTAGTAGCCTGCGAGAGCACTGTTGGTGGTGGCTCACTGCCCACCGAAACCTTGCCTTCATGGGCGGTAGCTTGTCGTGGCAGTAACCTCAACGGCCTGGCCCAGCGCTTGCGGCACGGCTCACCCCCCGTTGTGGGACGGATTGCCGATGAGCGATTACTGCTGGATCTCCGCACGGTGTTGCCGGAACAACATGATGCCCTGCTAGAAGCAGTAGTCGCTGCGAGTGCTGAGGGATGAGTACTGAGGGATTGTAGCCCTGAACTGAGGCGTGGCTCAGCTGCCAGTGGTTCCATTTGCAGCCCCGGCCGCTAACGAGGAGCCAAAGACACGCTGGCGGTCGTCACTGCGCGTAAAGCCGAACCATTCATACAGCCGTTGAGCACGGTAATTGTCGGCCTGGGTGTTAAGCGACAATACTGTCGTGCCTTGCCGCGCACAGAAGCGGACGACTTCGGCGAGCAAACGCACCCCCACCCCTTGTCCTTGCTGCTGTGGTGCTACGGCGATGCGGACGAGGTGGATCACGCGTCCACCCTGGTGCACCGTCGCGAAGGCGTAGCCTACGGGGAGGCTGTTCAACAGAGCTATAAAGAAGCAGGGTGACTCCACAATTGCCGGCGCAAAAATTTCTTCACCTTTGACCCAAGGTACCGGGAAGCAAGCGTGATCGAGTTCCAAGACGGCCGCGAGATCGTCAGGTTGCGCGGGCCGGATTACGACGGCCTCGCTGCCACGAGATGGCAGTGTCATATGGAGTTTTTGGTAACCAATAACATCGACCATCTGCTCATAGCCGGTGCGCTCCAACGGCCCGCGCAACCAGGACAAGCTCCAGTCATCAACCGTGACCGCCACCAGTGTGATGCCATGCGACGCGATTTGCTGGTATAAGGGCGGCAGCAGTCGTTGGAGCATTTCATCAATGGGGAGGCGCCCATCGATCACCAGTGTGCGGATCCAGGCCACCGGCGGCGTCAGCCAGCCTATGCCTAGCACGCCCTGGATCCGCCCTTCCGCTTCTACCACCAAGGCCGGGTCGCTGAGCACCAAGGTCTCAGCTTCGGTGCTCGTACTCGAAAGCAAGCGTCGCTCGGCACTATACAGCAGTGTGCGCAGGGCTACGATATCGTGGGCAACCGGCCGGCGAATGGTGGCGTGATGCCAGTTGAAGTGACGGCGGAACAGACTCATTACCAGCCGCGCTGACAGGGGCGCTGGGACAAGGCATCCTGACCGAGAGCGCCGAGCCGGACTGTGCCATCCGCCTGCAACTCCATCCGCCATTTTTCGAAGTATTGGACCGTCACCGGTTGTCCATTGATCGTTTCCACTATTTGCTCCGATAATGGTTCGCCGAAGAAGAGGGCTTTATGGGTGAGCCACAGCGTTCGAAAGGGGCCACGGATGGTGTGGCCGGTCGCCGGCGACCAGATAACATCGGGCTGACCGGGATCACTCACAGGGGGCCAAGAACGACCGGCAGTGAACTGGCTACCTAACGATGTCAGATGGACGCGATCCAGGTACACAGCATCGGTTTGACCCTCGGCCCAGTTGGGATCGATCGGCTGGACATGCACACTTTCGTTCAACTCAAAGCGGGCGTGCTCGAAGTACTGCACCATCGTCCCATCCGCCTGGCGGTAGGGCTGCGTGATCGGCTTGCCGAAGGTCGGTTCGCCACCAAAGAAGAGCCAAAAGAACTTGAACGAGCCAACTAGGATCAGATCGCCAAATTGCAAGGGTGCATTCAAGGGATCGGGTGGTGCCGGCGGGACAGTCGTTAATGCTACGCTGCTCAGGCTTTGGCTAGATAGCGGCGCTACTTGCCAGGAAGCAAGGGCGAGAGCCGCAGGTTTCGCGCTGCCATCTTTACGGAACAGCCCAAAATAATTGTTTTCACTGTCGGTAGGATTATAGGCGCTCAGAGCGCTATCCTGAAACCACCAGCTTAGCCCACCAACCACGCTGGGAAGATGCAGGGCTGCTCCGGCCTGCTGAAACAGGTACAGTTGACTTGGCTCATCATGGAAGGGCTGGATACATTCTGGGCCCGAAGGCCAGCCAAACTCTTCGAGCAAAATTGGTTTAGCGGTACGACCAGCCAAATCTTGGAGGATCGTGCTGTATTGTGAGGCATCATAGTTGTGGACGCTCACGATATCGCTCACATCCAGCATCGTGCGTCCATCGCGACCCGGTTTTAATAACGCTGCTGCCGAGCCAGCACCAACGGTTACGGGATGACGTGGATCGAGTGCGTGCAACACATCGGCAACCGAGGTAACCCAGGAGACCGTGGCGGTTGGATCCAGCTTCCAATCATCGTAGTTATCGGGCTCGTTGTGAATATCCCAGGCTAGGATGCGATCATCGTCACGAAAGGCTTGGACAATCGTGGTCAGGTACGCCAGCTCACTTGATCGCTCACTGGGCTGCAGCATATAGTGCCAGTCAAACAAGGTCACAATCACTTTTACGTGATGGTTCCCGGCCAACTGCACGAACTGGCGCAATTCATCAAGCATCGCGGGCCTGACATGCCCATTATCGTCACTCCAGCCATTTTGCCGGCTGTATGGTACCAGAACACGAACTGTATTGGCACCTAGCTCATGTTCCATACGCCCGAGGTCATGATCAACAGCGGGTCCATCCCATTGCGTCCACATAAAGGCCCACGGGTGCAGTGCGGGGTAATAGTTAACCCCTTTGAGATGGACCGGTTGGCCAGCCACGACCAATTGATTGCCCTGGACCTGCACCCAGCCAGCGGCTGGAGCCGGGATGCTAGGCTTGGCATCGACCTCTGCGCCAAGGCGACCGAGGAGCACGCCCGCCGCACCATGATCTTCGAAGCGGGCGCGCTCGAACCATTGCGTGACGACTTCGTCGCCGGAAGAATTACGCTCGCGTCGTGCTTCGGTCAGGGGGAGGCCCCAGAGCGCCAGGGCTTCGCGGTCACTGACGCCCGCATCGCCTAGATCGAGACCGTGCGTACGCCAATAGCTCAGGAAAGGTTCGCAGACGGTATGCTTCGTTTCGGCGAAGTAACGACAGCCATTCTGGGGACTACCAGTTGCTGCTTGATGCCAATCGCGACCAACTTGTTGCAGTGCATCGGCCCCCAGACGACCGATCTCCACTTTGAAGGGCTCGGGCGCGTCAGGGTGCAACTCAAGACGGTTGCGCTCAAAGTGTTGGGTCATCCACAGACCATCGGCGGTTTGTTGGGGCTGGGCAGGTGTGAGGGGATAGCCAAAAACCGGCAGCCCACCATTGGCTTCCCAATAGGGCCGAAACTGCGGATCGACGCAGTTGACGATAGCCGACACATTAAAGCAGAGTGGCGTCGGGGCAGCAGCAACTGGGTGAGTTTGAAGTGGGATGAATAAAACGACGAGCACCATCGCCAGGGTTAATAGTCGTAGACGCATGCCTCGATATCTTTCTGTGTGTGATGCGGCTGCGGGGTCTTTACTTGTATTATACCGGCTAACGACGTTTATGTCCGCTCGGGAGGGAGGATGCGTGTCGGAATCGAACAGCAAAAGTAGCCTACGGCCACGCTTCTGCCCACAGTGCGGGGCGGCCCTGGTAACAGGCTATGATGGTGAGCGGGAACGGCGCGGGTGCCGACACTGTGGTTGGATTTATGATCCGTCGCCAATCGTGGAGGTGATCGCAGTGATCGAGCATAGTGATGGCCGGATCGTGCGGCTGCATGACGACCAGATGCCGCTGCCGCATGACCAGCTCCGCTGGGGCGAAGCACCGGACGAGGCAGCAGTCCGGGTCGCAGCTATGGCGACCGGTTTACGCTTGAGTGATCCGCGCTTCCTGGGCTTCATCCAGACCCGAGATACCAGCGATGCGGACTGCTTCGTCTTGACCTTCTGCTATGTGCTACAAAGTGAAGGGCAGCCGCCAATGGTAGCAGGTGCCGAGCTTGCGCGACTACGAGAAATGCCACAGCGGGCCGGTGAGCGAGAGCGCTATGCCCTGGATGCCTATCGCGCTTGGCTCGACCGGCACTAAGCAAAGCACAAGGGCAGGTATTACAACCTGCCCCTGGCAACGATTCATCAGAACGGTTTTACTCAAGGTACGAGCGCAACATGCGCCCATAGGCGGGGTGGCGCAGCTTGCGCAGTACCTTGGACTCGATCTGACGAATTCGTTCGCGGGTGATGCCAAACTCGCGTCCGACCTCTTCTAGGGTGCGATAGCGACCGTCGTTCAGGCCATAGCGCAACTGGATGATTTTACGTTCACGCTCGGGCAGACGCAGCAGGACGCCGTTGATTTGCTCACGCATCGATTGCTGTGCTGCGTTGTCGATTGGCGCGACGGCACGCTCGTCTTCGATGAAATCGCCGAGGACCGAGTCGCCTTCTTCGCCCACAGGTTGTTCGAGCGAGACGGGATGACGGGCAGCTTCCAAAACCCGCCGCACTTTGTCTTCGTGAATTTCGAGCGCCTCGGCAATCTCAAGCGCAGTGGGCTCGCGTTCTAACAGCTGCTGCAAACGGTGAGCGGTCTTCTTGACGCGATTGATCGTTTCGCCGATATGGACGGGTAGCCGGATTGTACGGGATTGATCTGAGATCGAACGGGTAATGGCCTGTCGAATCCACCAAGTAGCATAGGTCGAGAATTTGTAGCCCTTGGTATAGTCAAACTTTTCGGTCGCACGCATCAAGCCAATATTGCCTTCCTGAATCAAATCCAGAAAGGAGAGGCCGCGGCCTACATATTTTTTTGCAATTGATACGACGAGGCGTAAATTAGCCTGAATCAAATGTTGGCGAGCGCCCTCGCCTTCTTGCACCCATTGTATGAGCACACTCCGGTCTTCATGGACATCGACATCTTCCAGGCGAGCCTTGGCTAATTCGCCACGCTCCAATTGCTGAGCCAGCTGGACTTCTTGGGCAGCTTTCAGCAAGGTAATCCGCCCAATCTCGCGTAAGTACAAACGTAGCGGATCGTCAATGCCGACCTGGGCCTGAATGACTCGTTCAAGCTCTGCTTCATCATCCAAATCCACGTCATCGTCGGCGAACGTCGCGGGCGGCGCATCTTCCAAAATTTCGAGGTGTTCAGCTTCGCAGCGTGCGAATAATTCATCCAGCACCGGCACGTCGGCCTCAGGGCGAGGAAAATAGCGCAGGATGACATCGAAGGTCAGGAAGCGCTGCTGCCGCGCGAGAGTGAGTAATTGATCAAGGACAGTGTTCAATGTCGCACCGACCTTCTTACTAAGGGGGGCTGCAGCCAATATTTCGTTGCACTATAACACGAATGAAAGGCGTATTCAAGGGCTATTATTAAAGATAATGTAAACCAATCTCAGGTTGGGCAGAAGCTCGTGGCCGCAAGGAACGCGGATTAAAAAACAAAAGGCCGGTGCGTTTCTGCACCAGCCATGTTTGGCGACCTCGATGGGATTTGAACCCACGATCTCCACCGTGACAGGGTGGCATGTTAGACCGCTACACCACGAGGCCAACAACGGCTGGGATTATAGCATGGGGTAGCAGGGGTGTCAAACTTAAATATGGTACAGATTTGGTACATAGCCCGCATGCGGTCTGGTACATTCACGTTCAACTTTGGTACATGCCCCGTAGTTTTGGTACAGTGATTTTGGTACATTTACGTTCAACTTTGGTACAGATCCGCACTATTTTGGTACATTTACGTTCAACTTTGGTACATGGTACTGATACACACGTTGCCTAGTTTTTTCTGGTAGATCTTCTTCGTAGATTGGTATGGTACACGTGTCGAGACCGACACTAAGATATTATAGTATAGCACAAATATTCTGAAAGTCAAGTGCGGATTTTTGAGGTTCAGCCATAACTCGGCGTGCGTGGAGAACCCTCACCCCGGCCTGCGGGCCACCCCTCTCCCAGTGCGCGGGCGAGGGGATTGAGTACCTTTAGCAATGCACAGTAGTATTGCGAAGCATATCCCAGCCATGGTATAGTATGCGTGACGCGGCGCTGTAGCTCAGCGGATTAGAGCACTAGTCTTCGGAACTAGGTGTCGGGGGTTCGAGTCCCTCCAGCGTCGCCACCCTTACCAGACCAGGGGTTTACATACATTATGTACACATCGCCGTGTACGATGTCGCCGGGTCGCCGACGATCAAGATGGGACCTTAGTTGGTAAAGAGCTTGCCTGTGTGGACACTTAGGTGAACACGAGGTCGGGCTCGAATTATTTTCCGCAACCAGGATAAGTACAGGCGCGTTCCAGAAGTAGTGATACACAATTTAGTTGCTACGGTGAACTCGTCGCTGTTCTGTCCCCCGCCAAGCGTAGAAGCCGGTGGAACTAATACCACGTCGAGCAGAGCATGAGCGCAGCTCTCTCCTACAGAATGCCTGCTTCCAGTGCAATTAACTTCTGTGTGGTCTCACGATACTTTTGGCAGTCACTCGCTGTCAATCCTTCTAGGTATCCGGAATGCGCGATTCGATTGCGTGCCGTAAAGAGCTGCTTGAAACGCTCCGCATAGCGCAAAATAAAGGGCACACAGGAGGTGCACGAAGTACTAATTACCTACTAATTTCCCAAAAATTAGTAGGTAATCCAAGAGCTATGAGCGTAATGTGGTATGACCGAAGTTTATCAACAGAGCAGTGCCAGAATTGCTATAGTTCCTGGAGCCGCTGTGTAGGAGTCATCGCCATGACGACGTATGCATTAACCGCTGTGATCCATAAAGAAGGTAATCTCTACGTCACCGAAAGCCTAGAGGTGGGAACGGTGAGTCAGGGCACGACGATTGAGCAAGCGGTGGCCAACTTGAAGGAAGCAACCGAGCTGTATCTGGAAGAGTTGCCGCTTGTTGGCTCTGCGCCACCTATCGTGACAACCTTTGAGATCACGCAGTAAGCCTAAACTCCTCCGCGCCTTCGTGCCACAGATCAGCATAGATATTCGGAACATACATGTTGCCCGAATATATGCTAAGCTATAGCACGTTTATTCGCTGTACGCCGACGGTGTGTGGAGCATCACGTTCTTGTGAAAGGAGGCCCAGCAACACAAGCTCGAACACCTTGTGATGAGGATGTGTGTTGATCTGACCTAACAGACACAAGCATCCTGCCACCCCCTCTGGTGTTCACATGCCCTAGGCACGACCCGTTCTGTTCGTAACGTGTTGAAGAAAGGAAACGACGATGAAGTCATCCAGACGAGCCTGGTGGTGGCGATTCACAGCCTTCCTCACCCTCGGCAGCATGATCCTCGCGGCGTGCGGCAGTTCAGGTGGCAGTGCCACAACGACAGCAGCGCCTGCCGCCGGCACATCAAGTAGTGCCGGTACATCAAGCAGCGCCGGCACATCAGCCACAGCCCCCGTAGCAGCATCTGCGGCAAGTGGGGGAGCAACCCAGAGCTCAGCCGCAGCAGGTGCGGGTCCGAAGCTTAATACAAACGTGTCCGGCACGATCGACTTATGGCATTTCTGGTCCAGCCCGTTACGGCGCACAGCTATTCGCCGCGTGATCAGCATTTGCCAAGCGAAACTTCCTGGTATCAAGGTCAACGAAACGCCCAAGCCCTTCGGCGATATTTGGACCGCCAACATCGCTGCCGTTGCGGCAGGGTCGGGTATGCCGGACGTGATCGTGGAGGATCGCCCGCAGCTGGTGCAGCGCGCCAAAGATAACATTGATACCAACCTGGCCGATTATGCCACGCGCGATGGGATCGATGGTTCGCAATTCTGGCCATTCACGTGGAAGGAAGCAACGGTTGACGGCAAGCCTTATGGTATTCCGTATGAGACCGATGTGCGCGTGCTGTATTGGAACAAGCAGGCTTTCAAGGAAGCAGGCTTAGACCCCGAGAAGCCGCCCAAGACGTGGGACGAGCTGTCGTCGTATGCCGACAAGCTCGACAAAAAGAATCCCGACGGCTCGTATGCGCGGATTGCCTTTCATCCCGACCTAGGGAATGCAGGTTGGAACGTGTGGTCGCGCACAAACGGTGCCGAGTTGGTCAAGGATGGCAAGCCCGCCGCCAACGACCCGAAGGTGGTCGAAACCTTTGATTGGATCAAAAAGTGGTACGACCGCTATGGCGGCTATGCCGCTGTACAGAAGCTCATAAGCACCTTTGGTGCGCCGCCGAACGATGCCTTTATGTCCGGCAAGGTCGCGATGATCCTAGACATCAACGGTTATTCATCGGTGCTTAACTTCTACAACCCCAAAGTTGCGGTCCAAGGCGCCGATGGGAAGACCACACAACAGGCGCTCGACGTGGGCATCAGTGATCCGCCCTACAGCGCGAGCTATGGCAAACCGGCGTCGTGGAGCGGTGGCTTTGCCCTCGCAATCCCGCGTGGCTCCAAGCATGCCGATGCCGCCTGGGAGTTTATCAAATGTGCTAGCGGTCCCGACGGCGCAGCCTCATGGTCGCGTGATACGTCCTCGATGTCAGCGAATATCACTGCATCTAAGGACCCGGCGCTGATGGGCGATCCACGCTGGCAGTTCTTCCTTAAAGCGATGGACTATAGTCAAGGTACAACGGTAGTGCCGAAGTACGCGAACTGGGGCCAGGAGGTCGACAAGCAGCGCGAGGCGATTTATAAAGGGCAAACACCAACCAAAGCAGCGTTGGACCAAGCGCAGCAGCGGATCGATGCACAGTTAGCGAAGTAGCACACAGGTGCGAAGGAGGTTGCTATGTCGATTGCTATTGAGCGCTCCACGGGTGCGCAACCTAAACCTTTGTTGCGTCCCCGCGTCAAGGAGGAACTCAAAGGCTGGCTTTTTGCGAGTCCGTGGATCATCGGCTTTCTCCTCTTCACCGCCGCGCCGATGTTGTTCTCGATCTATGCCAGTTTTACGGAATACAACATCACGACCGCGCCCAGGTGGATCGGCCTAGGAAACTACCGCGAACTCTTTCAAGACCCATACTTTTACACGGGTCTCCTCAATACGTTTTGGATGGTCATCGTCAAAACGCCGCTCGTCATCGTTATCGCGATCGGCTTAGCACTGTTGCTGGCAATGGACCTGCCCGGTGGCCGATTTTTCCGCACCGTTTTCTATCTACCTAATGTGCTCGCCGGCGTGGCCGCCGTGTTCCTATGGAAGTGGATTCTGGCACCGGATGGATTGCTTAACCGGGCTCTCGGTTTAATCGGGATTCATAATGGGCCAGGCTGGTTCAGCGATCCAGCATGGACAAAGCCGGGATTGGTGGTGATGGGCATGTGGTGGATCGGTGGGAGCGTGCTGATCTACCTGGCCGGTCTCAAGAATATACCGCAGGAACTGTACGAGGCCGGCTCGCTTGATGGTGCCGTCGGCTGGTCCAAGTTTCGCTACATTACATTGCCCATGTTGTCACCGACAATCTTTTTTCAGGTCGTGACGGGCATCATCGGCACGTTTCAAATCTTTACCACGGCGTTTATTATCTCGGGCAGTGATCCATTCTTTGCTGGCCAATCGTTGTTGTTCTACGTGTTGTATCTCTACTACCGTGCGTTTGGCAAACTCGGTCCTGCCGGTTTCCAGATGGGCTTTGCCTCAGCCATGGCCTGGATTCTGTTTCTGATCATCATGGCGTTCACCGTTTTCCAGCTTCGATTATCGAAGCGCTGGGTGTATTACGAGGACGAAGGCCGCTAAGGGGCGCACATCACGACGTACGTCGTGAGTAGGAGTTTTTCCATGGCAACAACACTCAAAGTCAGGCCAGATCAAGCGGTGCGGGACAACAGGTTGCGCCACTTGTCGTGGGGCAAGATTGCGGCCTTCATGGTCCTCGCTTTGATCAGCGTCACCTGGATTGTGCCATTCCTGTGGATGCTTGCAACGTCACTCAAAACAGCCCAGGACCTCGTTGGGACGAACTTCTGGCCGACACACGCTAGCCTTGAGCCTTATCGTTCGGCCTTTTTCGATTTCGACCGGCTACAGCTTTGGCTGCGTTGGACCTTCAACACCGTGGTGATTACCCTGACGGCTGTTGTCGGCAAGGTTATTTCGACTGCATTGGTGGCCTATTCGTTTGCCCGGCTGCGCTGGCGCGGTCGGGATACCGTCTTTGCAATGGTATTGGGAACCATGATGATCCCGGGCGTGGTCACGATGATCCCCTCGTTCATCGTCTTCTCCAAGCTACCGGCATTTGGTTTTCAGGGCTCGCAGAACTGGATCAACACCTTTCTGCCGCTCACGGTGCCGGCCTTTACCGGCGATGCCTTTTTCATCTTTTTAATGCGGCAGCAAATGCGCGGTATTCCAATGGAGTTGAGTGAGGCCGCCAAAATCGACGGCGCATCGGAGTTTCGCGTGTGGTGGAATATTATCGTGCCGCTGGTGAAGCCGGTGATGGGTGTGATCGCGATCTTTACCTTCCAGGCGGCGTGGGAAGATTTCATGGGTCCGCTACTGTATCTGCAAAGTGAGGCAAAGTATACGCTGCAACTTGGCCTGCGCCAGTTTGAGGCCGCGGCGGGTGGTCTGCCGGCTTGGAATGAACTGATGGCGGCCAGCTTGATCGTGATGATCCCCGTCCTCGTTGTTTTCCTGATGTTCCAGCGCTATTTCATCGAAGGCGTGCAGATTTCAGGTGGTGTGAAGGGTTAAGGTAACATACTCAAAGCTGTGCAAGCAGGGACGCACAGTTGCCCATGGGATGAGTTGGAGAGCAGGCTAGTAGCCTGCTCTCCAAGTTTAAGTCTGACGCATCTTACTCAGCAGTGGGCTTGAGGTAGTGGTCGAACCAGTTGATCATGTGGTTGATGCGGTTGATGCGGCGTTGGGGCTGGCCGCTGCGCGACAGGTTGTGACCTTCCTCGGGGAAGCGCACGAAACGGACGGGCACGCCAAGGTAGACCAGCGCGGTATAGAACTGTTCTGCCTGTTCCATGGGGCAGCGATGGTCATTTTCCTGGTGCAGGATGAGGGTGGGCGTGCGGACGTTTTTGACGTAGCGGATCGGCGAGTGGCTCATGAGAAACTCTTCATCGGTCCAGGGTAGACCACCAAATTCGTCGCGGGAGAAGCGCGGGCCGATATCCGAGGTGCCGGCAAAACTGACGAGGTTGGAGATCGAGCGCTGGGTACAGGCGGCGGCGAAGCGATCAGTGTGGGTGATGATCCAATTGGTCATATAGCCACCGTATGAGCCGCCCATGATGCCCATACGCTCGGGATCGACCCAGGACCAACTCGCGGCTAGGTCGGCGGCTTTCATCAGGTCTTCATAATCTTTTTCGCCGAAGTGGGAGCGGACGGCGTTGGTAAAGGCTTCACCATAGGACCGACCACCACGCGGGTTGCAGAAGAAGACACCAAAGCCGGCGTTCGCCAGCACCTGGAACTCGTGAAAGAAGCCGTTGCCGAAATCCATGTGCGGCCCGCCATGAATGTAGAGGACGAGCGGATAGCGGCGGTCCTCGGTAAAGCCGGCAGGTTTGATCAGCCAGCCTTCGAGATCCCAGTCGTCGACACCCTTGAAGGCAATGTGTTCGGGAATACTGACGGCATAGCTGCTCGCAATCTCGTCGGCGGCGTGGGAGCGGCGAGCGACAGCTTTGCCATCCTCGGTCATGGTGTAGATTTCGCCGATGCGGGTGTTCGTTTCGCCGTGGAAGGCGATGGTGCCGGCCTGGAGCGTGAAGTTGAGGGCCGAGAGACCGGAGGTGCTGCTTTGGGTGACCTTGCCACCGGAGGTTGGGACATGGTAGATGCCGGTGCGGCCGTGGTCGGTCGCGGTGAAGAAGAGCCGTTCACCACTCCAGGCGATGCGATCGGGATGCGAACCGAAATGGACATCGCCCATGGTGGTCGAGCCCACCGAGCGATCAATGCCATCGGTCAGGCAGGTCGCTAGACCGCCGGCGAGGTCGATGGTCCAGACACCGACGTTGGTGGCCGGACCAGAGCGCTGGTTATGGCCAAGGAAGGCTAGGCGTTGGCCGGTCGCGTCCCAGGTTGGCGCTTCGACGGGGCCCTGGGAGGCGGTGAGCTGACGCAACTCATGGGTGTTGAGATCGAGCACAAAGAGGTCGCGAATGTAGCTCCACTCGTGTTCGGGTCGGGCGATGCTGGTAAAGGCAATGGCGTCGCCGGTGGGCGACCAGCGCGGCTCTTCGATATCATAGGGCGTGTGGGTAAGCTGCGCCAACCCAGTACCGTCACGGCCAACACGCCAGAGCTGGCTGCGATCAGGGTGGAGAATGCCGGCACCATCGAATTTGAAGGGCAAGCGGCCATCAAAGACGCGCTCGTCGTGGGTGCGGGCGGTGGCGTTATCGTCAGCCGTTTTATGGCCCGTCGTCAGGAAGCAGAGTGCGCTACTATCGGGGTGCCAGTCGAAGGCCTGAATGCCTTCGCTGAGCTCCGTAGGCGTCGTCAAGGGCCGGGCATCACCGCCGTTGAAATCGAGCACGTACAGGTGCGGCTTGTCACCATGACGGGTTGAGGTAAAGGCTAGATAGCGACCATCGGGCGAGAAGCGGGGCGCGCTGGCGACACCGGTGGGGCTCCACGTCAGGCGGCGCGGTGGGGCGTCGGGACCATCGCTGAGCATGATGGTGGAACGATAGGAGGGCACGTCATGGCCGTCTTTGGCAATAGTCTCGATCCAGTGTTCGAGGTAGACGACGCGCACACCATCAGGCGCGAGCTGCGGATCCGAGACGCCCCGTAACTCTAGCAGTGACTCGGGGGTAAAGGGTTTTTTGCCGGTCATTGAGGTTCCTTTGTTAGGCCCCCCGACCCCCTCTCCCACGTGGGGAGAGGGGGAGACGGTGGCGTGGCGGGTGCTTGGCTGGTATAGAGGGCGGCCATGCCCAGGGCGACGACGCCCCAGAAGAGTGCGACCATGTGGGCGAACTCGATGTTGAAAAAGTAGTGGTCGGCGATGCCCACAGTCAAGGCGGCGACGATGCCGGCTTGCACACCTACGAGCACACTGCGCGGCTCCTCGGGGAGGCTGCGTGCGCGGCGTAGGGTGATGACGAAGAAGGTGAGCATGATAACGGCGAAGCTGGCCAGGCCGACCAGACCAATGCGCTCGGCGATGGCAAGGTAGATAGATGAGACGCCGGTGATCAGGCCAAGCTCGGGGCCGGCACCAAAGCCAACACCGAAGACCGGGTAGCGCAAGATGATCGCGATGGCGTTGCGATACTCGGCGAGGCGCATCTGTTGAGCCAGATCCTGGAATTGCACGCCCTGGACAAAGCGTTTGATGTCGATGACGCGGCTGACGATGCCAAGGCCCGCGACAGTATCCAGAACCACAAAGAGCGCACCGCCCAACAGGAGCCACCAGATGCGCCGGTCACGCACGAGGGCCAGCCAAATGGTGGCTGCCAGAAGACCGTACAACGCGCCACGCGATTGGGTGAGCACAGTGCAGACGGCCAGCAGCAAGGTACTAAGTGCGATGGTCCAGCGCGGCAAGACGGGGCGGCGGGCCCAGAGTTGACTCACGCTCAAGGCACAAAGCAAGGCCAGCAGACCGGCGAAGGAGTTGGGATCGACCGAGAGACCAATGGCACGCTCGGCGCGCGCCGGGTCGTCTTCGATATAGCGCAGGACGCGACCGCTGGTGGGGTAGCCCACGCGACCGAAGGCAACGAGGATGCGCAGGGCAGTTTGGGGATTGATCTGGCGCAACACGATGCCAAGAGCGGCGGCGCTGGCACCACCGATGATCAGGGCACGTAGGGCGCAGCGCAGATCGGCAGGGGTGCGGACGGTGTTCAGGACTGAGAAAAACAGGAGCACGCCGAGGACGAATTTGAGGTAGTTGTGCAACGTGAGATTATCTGGCAAGCCGTTCGCACCCAGCAGCAGAGAAAAGATTGTCAGGCCCAGGAAGATCAGCACGGGACCGCCGAGGGGCGAGATACGCAACTCATACTCGGGAATGGCCAGTTGGCGCAGTCCCCAGACGGCAATCAGCACAACCAGCGTGAGCTCCAGAAAGGTCGGGGTGAAGGCGGCCTTGAAGGGCAACGTCCCGAAGGGCAGCAGGGTGATGACGGCAAAGACGGCCGCCAAGCTGACCAGCGCCGAGCGTAGCATGGCATAGCCGCCAACCAGGGCGACCAGCGCGGCAAAACCAACCCAGACCGGCGCGAGCGTGACCATGGCTCCGGCGACGAGGCCGAGGGCGAGGGCACCCAGGACGAGCAGGCCGGTGCGGAGGGCAGGGTGCTCGTGCAGCATGCTGGTTAGTGAACGAGACGCGTCCCAAAACTGCATAGCTAGTGGCGTTGAAAGATATGAGCGGACATGGTTCCTCTATAGTCGTTGTATGGGGCAGTATGATAACACCTAGTGGGAGAAGAGCGAGGACCCCTCACCCCCCAGCCCCCTCTCCCACACGGGGGCGAGGGGGAGCAATAAGGAGACGGGGTAGGTTAAGGTACGGGATGGGCGGCGGTGCGGAGGACGTTGAGGGTGGCGGTCGCAGTGTAATGCCAGTCGAAGTGTTGGGCGCGAGCCAGGCCACGGGCACGAAGGTCGGCACGGAGGGCGGGGTCGGTGGCGATACGGAGGAGGGCAGCGGCCAGAGCAGCGACATCGTGAGGATCGATCAGCAGAGCGGCATCGCCGACGACTTCGGGGAGGCTGGTGGTGTTGGAGGTGATGACGGGCGTGCCGCACTGCATCGCTTCGAGGGGTGGGAAGCCGAAGCCTTCGTAGAGCGAGGGGTAGATCGAGGCGGTGGCGGCGCCGTACCACAAGGGTAGGTCGGCTTGATCGACATAGCCAGTAAAGCGGACATGCTCGCCCAGCTCTAGCTCATCAACCAGAGCAAAGATTGGCTCGTAGAGCCAACCTTTGCCGCCAGCAATGATCAGTGGCAGCTTGATGCGGTCGCGCACCTCAGCATAGGCCCGGAGCAGGGTCAGCAGGTTTTTGCGCGGCTCAAGCGTGCCGACGAACAAGAGGAAGGCGGGCGGCAGGGCATGGCGTTGGCGAAAGGCGGCGACAGCAGCCGGCTCGGGGGGAGACAGGGTTTCGTCGCGACCGTTGGGAATGGCGGTGACATGCTCGGGCGGCACGTGCAACAACTCGATCACCTCGCGGCGGGTGAAGTCGGAGACGGTGATGACGTGGCGGGCGCGGCGGACGGACAGGCTCGTGAGCAGGGTCAGATAGCGACGCTTGGCGGGGCGAAAACGCTCGGGCAGGCGGAGAAAGGCGAGGTCGTGGATCGTGACGACCGTGGGACAGGGAGCCGCGAGCGGGACGACGTTCAAGGGGCAGAAGAGCACGGACGGGCGATCACGGGCAAGCAGGAGCGGGGCACAGAGCTGCTCCCAGAGAATGCGGACGAGTGGGTTGGTGGTTGGGAGGCGACTAGGGCGCAGCGTGGTGTTGGGAGTGGCGGCGAGGCGGGCAGGCGTGATGCCAGCCGAGGTGTAGACGGTCCAGCGGTCGGTAGGACTCAGGGGCAGGAGCTGGCGCAGCAGGCGCTCGATATAACCACTGACCCCCGCCTGGCGATAGCCTGTGACGGGGGACAGGAGATGGGCGTTAACCGCGAAGTGCATGCATTAGTGCTGGTTGTCGTGAGCATAGACCGGCGAGGGAATGACACCCCAGTCGCTTTCGGGCCAGTACGAGACCCAGGCCTTGCCGACGATGCGATCCATGGGCAGGGCCGGGGGCGCGGGCCAACTGCGGGAGTCCTGGCTGTTGACGCGGTTATCGCCCATGACGACGACACTGTCGTCGGGAATAGCATAGGGTTGGCACAGGCCGGGGTTAATACCACCGCTGCCACCGCAATCGGTCGATTTATTGAGGTAGGGCTCGTCTAATTGGGTGCCGTTGATGTAGACATTGCCGCCCTTGACCTGGATCGTCTCGCCGGGCAGACCAATGACGCGCTTGATATAGTCGCGCTGGCCGTCGTAGGAGGTGACCGGCGCTTCAAGAACGACGACATCGCCACGATGGGGCATGCGGAAAGGGTAGACTTCGCGCTTGGGGTCGTTATGGTGGCCCGGCATCAGGCGCAAGGGCGCATTGGCATCGAAATGAAAGAAGACGACTTTATTGACGAGGATATATTGCTTGTCGTGCAGGTTGTCCATCATGCTTTCGCCTTCGATGCGAAAGTTTTGGACCAGACCGCGCACGATAAAGAAGACGAGTACAATAAAAATAACGGTTTCAACCAGCTCACCCAGGGTACTGCCAACGGTCGGCTCGGCCGGTTCGACCGGCTCGACCGGTTGCCAGGCCGGCTCATCAGCTCTATCAGGGAGGAGCGGGGTTGTTTCGTTTTCGACCATCCTAGAGTACCTCATATGCATTGACGCCTGAATTATAATCCATTGCTCCATGTTCTGCGATAAGAGAACCCTGATAGGATGAGGACTGGGGGCTGAGGACGGAGGGCTGAGCGGTACCAGGTTAGGACATGACCGGTGATTTGCTTCACCGCCGTGACTAGATAGAAGGGATTGGCATCTATGGATCTTGCAACTGTTGACGAACTGTTGACGACGACGCGCTCCGTGCGCAAGCGACTTGATTTGACGCGACCGGTCGAGCCAGCGGTGATCGAGCGTTGTATCGACATCGCGATTCAGGCACCGACGGGTTCGAATTCACAGGGTTGGCATTTTCTGGTCGTGACCGAGCCGGAGATGCGCACCAAAATCGCGGCGCTGTACCGCGAATCGTTCATGCTGTATGCCAAAGAGTCCGGACGCCAGGCTGCACCGGGTGATGAGGGACGGCGAGCACAACAGGCGCGCGTGGCCGACTCGGCGGTGTATCTGGCGAATCATATGCACGAGGTACCGGTGCTGCTGCTGCCATGCATCGTGGGACGGGTCGAAAACGCGGGCGTGATGGCACAGGCCGGGTTATACGGCTCGATTTTGCCGGCGGCTTGGTCGCTGATGCTGGCGCTCCGGGCGCGCGGGCTGGGATCGGCCTGGACGACGTTGCACTTGCGCTATGAGCAGGAGGCGGCTGCGATCCTGGGCATTCCTCCTACGGTGACGCAGACCGCCTTGCTGCCGATTGCGTATGTCAAAGGGACTGATTTCAAGCCAGCGACCCGCGTGCCGGGTCGTGCGGTGACGTCGTGGAATCGCTGGGGCGAGCGGCGGGCACCGGAGGCCGCCGGGTAACGTATGCGACCCCACGCCAGTGTGGGGTCGCATACGTTTAAGCGTAACAGCGGAGCATCCCAGTTGCTTAGGAGGGCGACGTGGCCAGCGACCGGGAGTGCTGCGGGACGATGGCCCGCACGTGAAGTGCCCACGGCTCACGGCCGACAGCGAGCCGCCTGGCCCAGGTCGAAGCGCAGCCACGCAGGGCAGCTGCATCCATAACTACCGACGGTCCGACATCGAAACCGGCTGCGCGCAGGGTCAGACCGGCCAGTAGGCTGGCGTCCGACAGGGAGTAGCCGGCTTCGATGAGCGCACCACCGTTCAAGCGCAGGTCCAGGGTTGAGGCCGGACGCGCGATCCAACGCAAACTGTTGATCAATCCCCCATCGCCCGTGAGGAGGGCGGTCAGCAAACTGCCCCACGGGAAGTTGATGGTGACCGCCGTAGCCAGGCCCGCAAGCTCCAGCGGCAGCGCCCGAGCATCGGCAATCAGCAGCAGTGCGTTGCGAGGCAACTGGCGGGCCGCTCCGCGCAGATTCTCACGGCAGGTATCGATGCCGATGGCGAAGCGTGATGGCTCGTGCTGCGCACTTTGGATTACCCAACGGCCATCGCCCGTACCTAGGTCGATAAGGATATCTTCATAACCGACGATGCGCGCCCCTAGTGCGGCGCGGTCTAGCTCGGCAGTATATTTCCCATGACTCATTTCCATGTCCCAGGCTCCTTTTTGTGCGAACAACAGGTCGAACAAAAAGGGCTAGGAGGCGGAGCACGGGCAGGTGCGAGCCGAGGAGTGCGCGAGGCACAACCAGGTCAAGCACCATCGAGATCATCAGGAACAGGTTGCGAGCGAAAGAAAGCGTGAGGCAGCACACGACTACCGGATGCTCGAATCCGGTGCCGGGTCTTACCAGCAGGAGCGGCTAGGGTCTAACAGGGTGGACGGGGCCGGTAGCCGGCACGGACGCGCATACTCACAATCGCTTTCTTCGGGCGGTTGCCCAGGCTCATCATCACTATAGCATACAGGCCGACGTTGTGGAAGCTGTCGCGTGAAGGCTGCCATTGTTAGCAATGGTGTTCCAGATTTGGGCATCAAAAGCGGTTTTAGTGCTTTGTGATGGGATCAAGACTTTTGGAGGAGCAATGAAAAAGCTATTACATCCATTGTTCTGTGGACTGCTACACCGCAAAAAAGCAATGAAAAAGCAATGCGTTAGCAATAGAAAAGCAACGGGAGCAATAGGAGCAATGGTAAGGTGCGAGACCGACGGCGGGTAGGAGCATAGAACGCAGAGCCTCAGTGCGCTGACCTACGGTTGATAACAGGGGTGTATTTTAGCACATGGGTGCTGATTATGTGGGGTCGGAGATGACGGTTTGGTTACAGAGCGGTTGTTTATTATGCCAAGGTTTCAATACCGTCGCCAATTATGCGGCGTTACGGTATAGCTCGGTAGGATGAATCCTGCCCAGGCTTGCTACTTGCTGCAATATCTGCGCAACTATATATTCGTCTGGCTGTTCCGGAAGCAGTTTTATGGTTTCGAGCACATAGGCGTAGCCACGACAAGACGCTTTGAGATCGAGCACGCTCCACTGTGGAGCCGTTTGGCGTACATCGCGCAGCAGGACATACACCAGGTTCACCATAAAGAGCGCGAGATTGGCCGCATTGGTGACCGCCGTGCCTGTCACGTTCATGAAATCTTCCAACCCCCAGTATTGTTTAGCATCGCGGAAGGTGAATTCGATTTGGAATCGCAAGCTGTAATAGTCGATGAGTTTGTCGGAGGGCAACGCCAGATCGCTACTGAACAGGATGACATGCCCGTGCTTGTGCGTGCCGTGATTAATCTTCTCGATGATGACCACATTCAGTGGTTGCGGAAACTCCTTGTGCAGCAACGCCGCCTTGGTCTTCTTCGCGGCAGCTCTGGCTTTGCTGGCCGCTTTTTCCGCATCCGTGCACACGACTTGTTCCAGGCGGACGGGAAAGGCTCACCGTTCGGTCGTACTCACCAAGGCCAGGCTGAAAAGGCCAATCCCGGCACCGGGTGCTGGTACACACTCGAGAAAAAGCGGTCCACGCCGAAGGTGTGCTTGCCAGCTTTGGTCAAAACATGACGTAATTGAGGACGAGTTTTGGAGGGAAATTATAGAACGCTCATATGGAACAGGACTTTACCGGCTGGCGTGTTTTGTATGAGCAATTGCGTGATCGGTATGATGCACCGAGCTTCGAAAACCGCGAAATGTGATGAGCGAGCATCAGCTATATGCAAGGTCAGCAACGGCAGCTCTATAGAAGTTGGTACTGCTGGCAAACTAACTTGTAGTGGCTTGAGCCAGTTTGGCAAGAGTTGACGCCAAGTTCATTCTGCAGGCAACATACCCTTAGAATCGGAGTTTGCCAGCAGTACCATAGAAGTGGGGTGTAAGCACGGCTTTGACAACTGGTTCGGTTTCATTGGATACTATCTGGTATGATCGTAGAACTCAAAAGAATCAGAGTATCTCCCGGCAGTGAGATCGCTGCTTTGCTTGAGGAAGCCACGGATACACCGGTGCTCCTGGAGAAAGACGGGCGGTTGTATCGGTTGGCAGTCGAGGAGCAAGAGGATATCTGGGCGGATTTATGACCCGGATGCTGTCAGGGAGGCAGTAGCGCGAACCGCCGGGAGTTGGAGCGATATCGATGCAGATGAGCTGATCGCTGCATTGTATCGCGCTCGTGAAGAGGGCTCCCGGCCGTTTTCCAGACCCTGATGTCGTACCTCCTCGACGCCGATTGGCCGACTAACTGATGTGAGATTTTCATGAATGAACTGATTTTTATCGTGGAAGAAGCACCCGAGGGTGGGTATATCGCTCGCGCGCTTGGCGAGTCTATCTTCACCGAAGCGGACGACCTGGTCGCCCTCAACGAGCAGGTACGTGATGCTGTGAGGTGTCATTTTGATGAAGGACAGACCCCCCAATTAATTCGGCTGCATTTCGTCCGTGAGGAAATCATCGCCATATGAGGCTGCCCCGCGATGTCTCAGGCGAGGACCTGGCTCGGCGCCTGCGCGTGCTCGGTTACGAGATAACTCGTCAGACGGGTAGCCATATGCGCCTTACTACACAAGAAGGCGGAGAACATCACGTTACTATTCCCGACATAATCCACTTCGTATCGGTACTCTTGCCTCAATCCTGGCTGACATTGCCCAACATGTCGGGTTGACCCGGGGCCAACTTATCGATCGGATATTTGGTAATGGCTGACGAGCTATCCTTCCGCATAGCGCCAGTATCCTTGCTCTTCTGGAGGAGTAGCTGCCCTTCAATGAAATCGGACTCCAGTTATCCTTTGTGTTCATAACTCGAACAACTGGATGAAACAAAGGATAACTGATCCGTCTTCCCAGGAGGCATAAAACGAGCGGTCACGCTTGCCTTGACGCTCCCATCAACACAAACCTCGGTTACTACGACCCTTACGTCGAGTATGTTGTCGGTTTCGCAGCAACAACTTTACTCCCAAAGCCCGTTTCCTTCATCCTCAGTTTGGCGTAGGTATTGAAGGTTTAGTACAATACGTAGCGTATCATACGACATGTATGAACTGCTCCTGTGTTATAGCCAATTGCTAAGAAAGCGCAAGCATGCAGAATTGGAGTACGCAGCTAACGCTGGCTGAGATTGACCTTTCAGCACTTGAATCCCATTTGTGGGAAGCGGCTAACATCCTACGGGGTCCGGTCGACGCTTCTGATTTCAAAACTTATATCTTCCCGCTGCTGTTCTTTAAGCGTATCTCGGATGTTTATGATGAAGAGGTCCAGCAGGCGCTGGCTGAAGCCGGTGGCGATTTTCCGGAAAACCATCGCTTTCAAATTCCCGAAGGCTGCCACTGGCGTGCTGTGCGTGAAAAGACTTTGCATGTGGGACAGGCCTTGCAGCAGGCGCTGCATGGGATAGAGCAAGCGAATCAGCGCACACTGTATGGCATTTTTGGTGACGCACAGTGGACGAACAAGGAGCGGCTGCCCGACGAATTGCTTTGCGATCTGCTCGATCACTTTTCGCGCCTTTCGTTGGCAAATAGCCAGGTCAACTCTGATATTCTCGGTCAGGCCTACGAGTATCTGATCAAGAAGTTTGCCGATGCGACCAACAAAAAGGCCGGTGAGTTTTATACACCGCGCAGTATTGTGCGCTTGATGATCAATATTCTCGATCCTCGACCGGGCGATACGATTTATGATCCGGCTTGCGGTACCGGCGGAATGCTCCTTGAGGCCGTGCATCATGTGGCTGAACAGGACGGGAGCACGCGGAGCTTGTGGGGCAAACTCTTCGGGCAAGAAAAGAATTTGACTACCTCTAGCATCGCTCGCATCAACCTGTTCTTGCATGGTATTGAGGACTTTCATATTGAGCGCGGCGACACGCTGCGCGCCCCAGTCTTTACCCGCAACGATCAGCTGGCCACTTTTGATTGCGTGATCGCCAACCCACCCTTCTCGCTGGACAAATGGGGCGACGAGCTATGGATGAGTGACCGGTATGGCCGGAACTTTGCGGGCTTACCACCCAAGACGAGTGGTGATTACGCCTGGGTACAGCATATGATCACGTCAATGGCAGCCAAGAGCGGTCGTATGGCGGTCGTCGTCCCGCATGGTGTGCTGTTTCGGATGGGAGCCGAGGGCACCATTCGTCGTAACATCTTGGAAAGGGATTTGCTTGAAGCGGTCATTGGTCTTGGCCCTAACTTGTTCTATGGTACCGGCCTCGCCGCCTGTATTCTCGTTTTTAGGCAGCAGAAACAGGCCGACCACAAGCATAAGCTGCTGATGATCGACGCGTCACGACTGTTCAAGAAGGGCCGGAACCAAAATACGCTGGAGCCGACGCATGTTGAGCAGATTTTCGACTGGTATCGCAGTTGGGAGGATGTCCCAGGCGTTGCGAAAGTCGTCACACTGGACGAGATCGAGCAGAACGATTGGAATCTCAACATTCCACGCTATGTCGAAGCAGTTGTACCGGACGAGACAATCTCGGTTGAGCA
This sequence comes from Herpetosiphonaceae bacterium, assembly GCA_013821605.1. GTDB lineage: Bacteria > Chloroflexota > Chloroflexia > Chloroflexales > Kallotenuaceae > JACDGP01. The sequence goes on along the minus strand of JACDGP010000060.1, from coordinate 6,934 downwards.
AGCTGTCGCTCATCTCAGGAGTGCGCTTGAGGAGGCGTATGCGGCGGAAGATCGGTTGGCAGAGCTGCTCCGGCAGAACGGGCTCATGGGCTAAGAATGATGCAACAACCAACTCAACCTATCCCCCTCCAGCGCCTTGAAAGTTATCTTTGGGGCGCGGCGGTTTTGCTGCGTGGCGTTATTGACGCCGGGGACTACAAGCAGTTTATCTTTCCGCTGCTGTTTTTTAAGCGCGTCTGCGATGTGTATGACGAGGAGCTTGAACTGGCGCGTGCCGAATATGGCGATGAGCTTAGTGACGCAGATTTCGCCGAGAATCACCGCTTCCAAATCCCGGCGAGAGCGCACTGGTCCGATGTTCGTGCGCAGGCTACCAATGTTGGTCAAAGCTTGCAGGAGGCGATGCAGCAGATCGATCAGGCTAATCCACGACTGCTGAGCGGGATTTTCGGTGATGCGGCTTGGACGAACAAGGATCGGCTGTCAGATACAACGCTGCGTGAGTTGATCGAGCATTTCTCCGCGCTGACGCTATCACGAGCGAACGTGCCCGAGGACGAGCTTGGCCTGGCCTACGAGTATTTGATCAAACGCTTCGCCGACGATAGTGGTCATACGGCAGCCGAGTTCTATACCAACCGCACCGTCGTCCATTTGATGACGCTGATGCTCGACGTCCAGCCGGGTGAGTCGGTTTATGATCCGACCTGTGGATCGGGCGGCATGTTGTTGTCAACCGTGGTGGAGCTGCGTCGACAAGGCCAGGAGTACCGCACACTCAAGCTGTGGGGGCAGGAGCGGAACTTGATGACCTCCTCGATCGCACGCATGAACCTGTTCCTGCATGGCATCGAAGACTTCTCAATCGAGCGCGGTGATACGCTGGCCGAGCCGAAGTTCCTTGATGGCGACAGGTTGCGGCAGTTTGATGTGGTGCTTGCCAATCCGCCGTACTCGATTAAGCAGTGGAATCGCAGCGCCTGGGAACATGATCGCTATGGGCGCAACTTCCTGGGCGTGCCGCCCCAGGGGCGGGCTGACTATGCCTTTTTTCAGCATATTATCAAGAGCATGAAGTCCGGCAGCGGCCGTTGTGCGATCCTGTTTCCGCACGGCATTTTGTTTCGTGACGAAGAGCAGGCGATGCGTGCCAAGCTGGTCGAGGCCGATGTCATCGAGTGTGTGCTGGGACTGGGGCCGAATCTTTTCTACAACTCGCCGATGGAAGCCTGCATCGTCGTTTGTCGCATGGAAAAGCCGGTGGAACGGCGCAATAACATCTTGTTCATCAACGCGGTCAACGAAGTGACGCGCGAGCGAGCGCAAAGCTTTCTCACGCCCGCTCACCAACAGAACATCCTCGACGCCTATCGTGGCTTCGCAGATATTGATGGCTTTGCGCGGGTCGTGTCGCTTGATGATGTGCGCGCTAACAATGCGAATCTCAATATCGCACTGTATGTACGTGAGCAGTCTACGACAAAGGGTGAAAACAGATCCGGTGATGTAGCAACGGCTATCTCCGCATGGCAGGAAAGCTCCCAAGCACTCCGAGCCGCGATGACGGAGTTGTTTGTGATGATTGAAGGTGATCCGCAACGTTAATTCGATGTGCGGATGGACCGGCTATGCTATGCTTAAATTATGAGTCAGGAAGTTAGCACGACACCACCAGATGACGACCTGCGAGCGGAGTACGATGAAACCGTCCTTAAGAACGGTGTACGCGGGAAATACGCCCAACGGTATGCGGTAGGTACAAATCTCGTGCGCCCTGCACCAGACGTGGCGGCAGCATTTCCGACCGAGGAAGCCGTGAATGAAGCGCTACGTTTGTTGCTAAAGGTCGCGCAGTCGGCGGTCCCTCATGCCTCATAAATGGCTGCACTAGAAAGCATTCCGATGAGCACGTCCAATGTCCTTGAAGCACTAACATCGTCCCATGCATTACCTAAAGGCTGGCAGACGGTGCGATTCGATCAGATGGCCGAGAGTATCACCGACCGCGTTGACAATCCTGCTGAAGCTGACGTCTCCTACTATGTCGGCCTTGAACACCTTGATCCTGAGTCCTTACATATTCGCCGGTGGGGCGTACCTACGGATGTGGAAGCGACCAAGCTCCGGTTCCAGCCGGGCGACATTATTTTTGGCCGACGTCGCGCCTACCAGCGGAAGCTCGCGGTGGCCGAGTTTGAGGGCATCTGCTCTGCGCATGCTCTTGTCCTCCGAGCACGTGAAGAGACGGTACTGAAAGAGTTTCTGCCCTTCCTCATGCAAAGCGATGCGTTCTTTGAACGAGCAATGTCGATTTCAGTTGGTTCACTTTCCCCGACTATCAACTGGAAGACACTCGCACGACAGGAGTTCGTGCTCCCGCCGAAGGACGAGCAGCGACGGATTGCGGAGATTTTGTGGGCGGCGGATGAGGCGATTGTGAGCTGGCAAAATACTATTCGGCAAATTGAGGATGCTAAATCAACATATCGTCACTCAATCTTTGATGACTGTAAATATTGGAAAACAGCAACTGTTGATGACTTATTCGAGGTCCAGCTAGGCAAGATGCTTTCACCACAAGCACGACATGGACATTCACCAAAGCCGTATCTTGGTAACTCTAATGTTCAATGGGGTCGGTTTGACTTGACAGACGTCAAGGAAATGGATTTCGATGAGGAGGAATTCAGCAAGTTCTCATTAAAACAAGGCGATTTGCTAGTTTGTGAAGGAGGAGAAGTAGGAAGATCAGCCATATGGCAAGGTGAAATTGCAGACTGCTGTTTCCAGAAAGCTGTGCATCGTCTGCGCCCAACTTCCAACCAATTGCTACCAGAGATTATGCTACAGTTCATGTTCTACGCGGCAAGTAGTGGAGTCTTTGCTGGTCTGACTGGACATTCAACAATAGCACATCTCACTGCAGTCAAGCTTAGAACCTTAAAGGTAACTGTCCCTCCGATGGATGTTCAGGCAAAAATGACAAATGCGTTTTCGGGATTTGAGGCATCGATCCAATTTTTACAAGATCATACTACTGCAAACAAGATGCTAAAACGTGACTTACTTAGGCACTTGTTAGGGCACTAAACTCTATGTTCAACGAAGCTAACACCGTAGAAGACTACATCCGTGACCTCCTCTGTGGAAAGCCTGCAAGCAGCGTCCGTGATTCTGCCGCGCCATATCATGGTGATAGCGCGGCTCTGACGGCGATTGGTCTTGGTTGGCAGTATGTGCCGAGTACCTCCGCGCCATATCATGGTGATAGCGCGGCTCTGACGGCGATTGGTCTTGGTTGGCAGTATGTGCCGAGTACCTCGCTCCCTCGCACCACCGGCGACGTACTGGTTGAAACGCACCTGCGCGATGCACTGATCCGCCTCAACCCTGAGATCGCGGAGCAGCCTGATCGCACCGATGATGTGCTGTATCGTCTGCGTGCCCTGCTGCTCTCGGTGCGCAGCGATGGTCTGGTCAAGGCCAACGAAGAGTTCACCGCATGGCTGCGTGGTGAGCGCACGATGCCCTTCGGCCCCAACCACCGGCACACGAGTGTGCGGCTGATCGACTTCGCGGAGCTCAGCAACAACCGGTTCGTCGTTACCACGCAGCTGATCTACAAGGCCGGTGAGGAGCGCCGCTTTGATCTGGTGCTCTTCGTCAACGGGCTGCCGCTCGTCGTTTGTGAGGCCAAAACACCCGTGCGTCCGGCGATTAGCTGGGTTGATGGCGCGGTGCAAATCCATGACGACTATGAGGTCAACGTCCCGGCCTTTTTTGTGCCCAACGTCTTTTCTTTTGCCACGGAAGGCAAGACCTTTCGCTTCGGCTCGATCCGCATGCCCCTGCAACTGTGGGCACCGTGGCGAGATGGCGAAGAGGTTGATTATAGCGGACTGGCCGAAGTGCGAACGGCGGTGCGGAGTATGCTCAGGCCCGAACTGGTGCTCGACATCTTGCAGCACTTCACGCTCTTCGCCACCGACAAACAGCACCGCAAGATCAAGCTCATTTGCCGTTACCAGCAATACCAGGCCGCCAATCAAATTGTTGAGCGCGTGGTGCAGGGCGGGATCAAGAAAGGGCTGATCTGGCACTTCCAGGGTTCGGGCAAATCGCTGCTGATGGTCTTCGCGGCCCAAAAGCTACGCTTCCACCCGTTGCTCAAAAATCCCACGGTGCTGATCGTAGTGGATCGCCTTGACCTTGATACGCAAGTGACCGCGACCTTCAACGCGGCGGATGTGCCGAACACCATTACGGCTACCACGCGTGAGCAGTTGCAAACCATGTTGGCGCAAGATACACGCAAAGTGATCATCACCACGATCCATAAGTTTGGCGAAGCACCGGGTGTCTTGAATAGGCGCTCCAACATCATCGTGCTGGTGGACGAAGCACATCGCACTCAGGAGGGCGACCTGGGACGCAAGATGCGCGAGGCGCTGCCCAACGCCTTTTTATTCGGACTGACAGGCACGCCGATCAACAAGCGCGACCGCAACACCTTCTGGGCCTTTGGGGCGGAGGAAGACGAGCACGGCTACCTGAGCCGCTATGGTTTCGAGACATCGATTCGTGATAATGCGACGCTACCGCTGCACTTCGAGCCGCGCCTCGTGCAGTTGCATATCGATAAGGCAGCGATTGACGCGGAATATGCACTCTTGACGGGCGAGTTGACCGAGGCGGATCGAGCGATGCTGGCCAAGCAGGCCGCGCGGATGGCCGTGCTGGTCAAGTCCCCGGCGCGTATCAAGGCGGTCGTGGCCGACATTGTGCGACACTACCGCACCAATGTGGAGCCTAACGGCTTCAAAGCCCAGCTTGTGGTCTACGACCGCGAGGCTTGTGTGCTCTACAAACAGGCGCTGGATGAACTGATGCCCCCGGTGGCGAGCGATATTGTGATGACCGTCGGTTCCAAAGAGACGGCCTGGAAGCAGTATGATCGGGGCAAAGACGAGGAAGAGAAGCTGCTTGATCGCTTTCGCGATGCCACCGATCCGCTCAAGTTCTTGATCGTTACTGCGCGTTTGCTGACCGGCTTCGACGCGCCGATCCTGCAGGTGATGTACCTGGATAAGCCGATGAAGGAGCATAATTTGCTCCAGGCGATCTGCCGGACCAACCGGCCCTATCCCGGCAAAAGCTACGGTCTGATCGCCGACTATCTCGGTGTCTTCGACGACGTAGCCCAAGCACTCAACTTTGACGAAGCAGCCGTGCGCCAGGTCGTTTCCAACCTGGATGGCTTGAAAGCGCAAGTACCGCCGGCGGCACAGCACTGCCTGGCCTATTTCAAAGGCTTGGATCGGAGCGTGACCGGCTACGAAGGCTTGATCGCCGCCCAGGAACGGCTGCCGAACAACGAGATGCGGGATGCCTTCGCGACGGACTATGGAGTGCTGGCGCGTTTGTGGGAAGCCTTGTCGCCGGATGCTTGCTTACAGCCGTATCTCAACGACTACCGTTGGCTGTCGCACGTCTATGAGTCGGTCAAACCGCCGAGCGGGCAGGGCAAGCTCCTATGGCACGCCCTAGGAGCGAAGACCGTCGATCTGATCAACCAGCATATATCGGTTGTCGCGGTTCGTGACGATCTTGATAAACTGGTCATGGACGCCGATCTGCTGGAGGAGCTGGTTCAGGACCCACAGGGCAAAGGCAAAGAGCTTGAGATCAAGATCGTTGCCCGGCTGCGTCGCCACAAAGATAACCCGATTTTCGTCGCGCTGGGCGAGCAACTCGAAGAGCTTAAGAAGCGCCAGGAGCAAGGGCTGGTGGCGAGCATTGATTTTCTTAAGCGCCTGCTTGAGATCGCGAAAGATGTGCTGGCAGCCGAAAAAGCCGTTGATCCGGTCGAGGAGCAAGATGCCGGCAAAGCGGCGCTGACCGAGCTTTTTAGCGAGGTTCGCACTAGCAACACGCCGATCATCGCCGAGCGCATCGTCAACGAGATCGATGAGATCGTGCGCATCGTACGCTTCCCTGGGTGGCAACAAACGAATGCCGGCGAACGCGAGGTCAAGCAGGCATTACGGCGTGCGCTGCGCAAATACGATCTGCACCAGCGCAACGATCTATTCGACCGCGCCTACGCGTATGTTGCCGAGTATTACTGACGACAATCGAAGAGCCGGCACTTCGAAAGGGGTATTGACCATGACCGTAACACAACTACCTTCGGTGCCGGAGATCTTGGTAGTCGAGGCAGGGTTTCCGGTGGAAGCACAAGTGGTGTTTGCCTATTGGACGCAGCCGACGTTGTTACAACAGTGGTGGCCGGAGGAGGCTGAGATCAAAGCAGAGTTGGGCGGCGCATACCATTTGAGCTGGCCTGCAATGCACTGGAATCTGCGTGGCTATTACACTGCGTTTGCACCGCCCACGGTGCTGGGATTTACCTGGCGGTGGGAGCATGACGAGCCAGAGGTGCCAACGCGCGTCGTGACAGTCGTGCTTGAGCAAGGAGCAGCGGGCAGCACACGGTTGGTGCTGACGCATGGACCGTACACCGATACGCCTACAGAGCAGACGATCCGCAATGAGCACCATCTTGCCGGCTGGCTGCATTTCCTAGAGCAGTTAGCAGGGTTGTTGAAAGGTCTTTGTTGACGGGTGTGTCAAAAAAAAGCTCATGGGGTATTTACAGACGTGTATCTCTGATCATCTTCATTATGTTAATTAGCCGCGACAGCAGATAAGATCTGCGGGGAGGGCCTGGAGAAAACGTGATGGGCGCTTGCTTTTGGTGCTCACGGTTTTCGCCCAGGAGATGCAGAGGCGTTGCTTGGCGCGGGTCATGGCGACATAGAGGACGCGGCGCTCTTCCTCAAGCTCTGCGAGCGTCTTGCAACTCCAGATGGGAAGTAGGTCGTCTTCGGCGCCGATCAGGAAGACGAGCGGCCATTCGCGGCCTTTAGCGGTA
>JACDGP010000059.1 GCA_013821605.1 Herpetosiphonaceae bacterium | reverse complement strand
CCGGATGACCCACCGACTTGGCTTGGTAGTCGAGCAAGCTGTTCACGACCCCCTCGGGTGCGCGTTGGAGCATCGTCTGCCGCGCGATCTCCACCGGTATTTCCTCGAACTGCACGTCCCGGCCAATAGCCTCGCCAATCAGGCGTACCTGCTCGGCCTGAGTCAACGATTCTGGGCCGGTCAACATGTACTTGGCCCGCATGTGCCCCCCTTCTAGCAGCGCATGAACGGCAACGGCTGCAATATCCCGCTCGTGGATCGGCGTGCTCGTCGCCTCGGCATAGGGACCACGGACAACGCCGCCGGCTCGGATTTGCGATGACCACTGCAACGCATTGACCGCGAACGACGCGGGTCGTACAAACGCCCACTCCAACCCCGACTCTTCGATCGCCCGCTCGACGGCCTTGTGCCGCACGCCGATCGCATTCATGTGCGCACCATCATCACCCACTGAAGCTGAAGAAAGCAGCACGACTCGGCGGACCCCGTGCTGCTTTGCTGCCGTCAGGAATGGCTCTACCGAGCCGGGCACGGTCATCAGAAACACGCCCGTGATCCCCTCCAGGGCAGGCCCGAACGCCTCCGGTTGCAACAGGTCACCGCCCACGACCTCCACACTCTCCGGCAGGTTAGCCGTAGCAGGATGACGGGTCAGTGCGCGCACTGCTACACCTGCAGCCACAAGCTGTGCGACGACGTTCCGGCCAACATTGCCAGTCGCTCCACTAACGAAAAACATACGGTGTCTCCTTGTTAAAGTTAAATAATCGCCGGATTTCGCTCTGCGTCACTGCCGTAAAGCGACCGGTCGAGATGAATAGTTACACCGGGATAGATTGGTGGCGCACTCACGGGATCATGAAAGAGCCACCGCAGCACATCTTGATAAAAGCGGAACAGTGGTAGTTGCTCGGCAACGTGCTGCCGCACCTGTTCGCGGCGTGCCTTAAAGCTTAGATGACTCTCGGAGGTCAACTGCTCTCGCTCATTGAGAAAATTGTGCAACGGTTGGATCTGAATCTCGAACGTTTTGCCACGCCACTGCACCACGGACTTGATAGCTTCCCAACCCGATTGCTTGTGCTCGTCGCGCTGCAGGTAGTCTTTGACCTCCACAAACTGTAGCCCCCGCGTGTTCGCGTTCGCCTCGATCTGATGTGCCCCTAAGACCTCCGCGGGCCAGCGGAGCTCGACCAGCTGTTGCTGCAGCCGGTACACATCTGCCACCGTGCCAACCACAATCTTGATACCAAAAACATCCTTGACATACCGGCTCAGATGCCGCAACTGCTTATCTTGCCGCACGATACCATCAAGGTCAAAAATCTCATCGACCACCTTGTTCCAAATTTCTTCCTCAGCTTTGATGCGCGTGCTCAAGCGGTGAATGGCATAGCCATTTGTCACGAGCGGCTGGTAATCCACCACATTAGCGACCAGCGTGGGGGTGCTCCACTCCTTGCCATCATACATGCGCAGCTTGTTAAGCTGGCGTGTGCCGAGATCAAGGTCGGTTGTGGAATATAAATCGACGCTCGCGAGCGATTGTGACAGCGTAAACCGCTCGTGTGTGGTCGCCACTTCGCCGATCACTACGCTCATCAGTTGAAAGCCAATATCAAAGGTGTCACACAGCAAGTGCGTCAGGCGGTGCAACTGCTCCTCGCCATGCCGGATCATATTGCCAAAGGCGGCGCGGACCGTAGCAATCGTCGCAGCCGAGAAATAAATGTCGCGGGGAGCTGCATCCGGCTGCAATAAATCGGTGCGTAGGCGCTGGAGATCAAGCACAAACTGGTTGAGCACCGGCTCGGCGGTCACCATCCACAGCGGCGACTCCATCGGAACAGCTTGATCCGCCACAGCCTCTCCTCCTATGTTGCGTCGAACTGCGCTCCACTCAATGTATTCTACAGCAACGCTTTCAACGACCACGGCACATGATCATATTAATAAGGTAGAATATTGGCTACTACCCCGATTCATCCGTTGTGGTGTAAAGGCTGGCTTTTTTGAAAGGAGTACCGCTCATGGGTGACGATGCACAAAGCGATCGTTTCAGCCGCCGTACCTTTCTACGTCGCGCGGCGATAGCAGGCGGTGCTGCGCTTGCGAGCACGTTGTTGCCAAGCTGCGGAAGCTCAGCATCAACGGCCGGGGGCACAACGCCTGCGAGCAGCACCTCTGGCAGCGCCGCTACTGGCAGTGCCGCCAGCGCAGCGCCGGCCGCCACCGTCACGACCGGCAGTGCAACAAGCGCTGCCGCTGCCGCGACCAGCACAGAGACCGGCGCAGCCGCTGCCGCAGGCGGCGAGGTCGTCAACTTTCTATGGACGGATACCAATAACACACGCCAGCCGCTCATCGCAGACTTTACCAAGGCTACCGGCATCAAAGTCAACCAGACTCAGGTGCAATACAACGAGTTGCTCGATAAGATCAACACTGCGACCCAAGGCGGTGGCTCGGTCGATGTTATCGAGATGGATACGATCTGGACTGCGCAGTTCGCGGCGGCGGGCTGGGTCGAAGATCTTTCAAGCCGGATCACCGATCCGATCAAGAAGGATGTTCCCGAATCCTCATTAAGTGCGGTGACCTACCAGGGCAAATTGTATGGAATGCCATGGTTCAACAGTGCCAAGCACCTATTTTACAACGCCAAACTGCTGCAGGCCGCCGGCTTCGACAAGCCACCCACGACCTTGGACGAATTTACAACTCAGGCGAAAGCGACGACCAAAGCTGGACAGTGGGGTTCAATCTGGTCATGGAAGCAAAGCGAGGGCCTAATCTGCGATTGGATTTGTCTCATGTTCACGCAAAAGGGTGCGCAAATCCTCGACGCGAACGGCAAGGCGGTCTTCAACACAATGGGCGGCACCGAGGCACTACAGTGGATGGTCGATTTACTCTACAAGCATAAAGCGGCGGACACGGCCTCACTCGAGTCGACAGAAAGCGATGTCCAAAAAGCGTTGGAGACTGGCACCTATGCCCTGACCTACAACTGGGAGGGCGTCTTGCCCGAGGCTAACGACCCGTCGAAGTCAAAAGCAGCCCCAAATATCAAGATTGCTCTGCTGCCCGGCGGAAAAGATGTCAAAAGTGCGAGCGTCAACGGCTCGGAAGGTTGGGCCATCTTAAAGCAGGCGCGGAACAAGGATGCTGCCTGGAAGCTGCTAGAGTATATGGCAAGTCCAGCTTGGCAAAAGAAGGCTGCCACGGACGCCGGCGATTACCCGATTCTTTCGTCCTTGTACAATGATCCAGATCTGCAGAAGAATGTGCAAGACTTTCCGTTGTACGGCGAGCAGTTTAAGTATCTTGCGGTCCGTCCGCAGGTGCCAGGCTATGCACAAAAATCGGACATTATTCAGCGTCATCTCCATGAAGCCTTGCTGCAAAAGGCCAGTCCCAAGGATGCTATGGACGCGGCGGCCGCTGAGGTTAACAAGGCGAACGCGGCACCCTAACGCGCCAACCTCGGTCGAGATAGCCTAACAACTCATAGCTCAAGCGCCACATGTGTCTCTCTCAACATGCGTGGCTTCATAATGGAAGGGTGTATGGATCGCCCGCTTTCGTCTCCCCTGCCGCCGGGGAAGCGCTCCCCAGGAGCTGAGTTTTCCGAGCTAACGCTGGGCCTGCTCATGCTGGCGCCAACGGCGCTCGTCCTGCTGCTGGTCGTCGGCTATCCGTTGGTCAGCTCGTTCTGGCTCAGCCTCTTCCGTGTCAACCTTGCGAACCCGGAGCAGGGGCAGCCATTTGTGGGGCTGGGCAACTATCTCCATGCGCTGGCTCAGCCTGACTTCTGGTACTCGATCCAACGAACCGTCTACTTCACGATCGGCTCGGTAGGCTTGGAATTGGTCCTAGGCTTACTCTTTGCGGTGCTGCTCAACGAGCGCTTTCGCGGCAACTTAGGGGCACGGGTAGCAATGATTTTTCCCTGGGCGCTGCTAACGGTGAGCAACGGCGTGCTATGGGCCTGGATGCTGAATCCGACCTACGGCGTCATCAACACATTGCTGCTCCGGCTGGGCGTGCTTGGCGCCCCCAAGGCATGGCTGAGCGACACGTTTTGGACGATGAATGTCATTATCCTGGCCGACGTATGGAAAACGGTTCCCAACATGACGCTGCTTCTGCTGGCCGGCTTGCAGCCGATTCCGCATGAGCTCTATGAGGCAGCGGAGGTGGATGGGGCGTCACGGTGGCAGAAGTTTCAGCAGGTGACCGTGCCCCTCCTGCGTCCGGTCATACTGGTGGCCGTCGCACTAAGGACGATCGGCGCATTTCGGGTCTTCGATATTATTTACGTTCTGACGGGCAATGGCGGCCCGGCAAACAGTACCAAAGTCATCTCGTTCTATAACTACGACCAAGCATTTCACTACCTGTACTTCGGCTACGGTGCCGCCATCTCCTGGTTGATCACGGCCTGTATGCTGTTACTCATTATTATCTACCTGCGCTTGCTGCGACCGGATATTGAAAGCTAGAGCGTCCGTATAGGGGCTGGCATTTGATACAACACGGCAACCTCTTGAGTCCAACTGCGCGACGCATGCTGCTGGCAGTCTATCTCGCGTTCACGCTGCTACCGATCGGCTGGCTCTTTCTGAGTACGATCCAGACGCAAGCAAGTCTGCTGACCGTGCCACCGCGGCTTATTCCAACTGGCTTTACGCTACGCAACTATATCGACATCTTCGCGCCGGCAGCCTTTGGTGAGAATACCGGGCAGTCCACGTTTGTTCTAGCACTACGCAACAGCGTGCTCGTTAGCCTGGGAACAACGATCATATCACTGCTTTTTGGTACCCTGGCTGCCTATGCTTTTGCACGGCTCAACGTGCCGCATAAGCGGACGCTCCTGTTAATCGTCCTGGCCAGCCAATTATTGCCGGCGATATCGGTGATCATCCCACTGTTTCGTATGTTCCGGGGTGCACATTTACTGGACACACTGGCGGCACTGATTCTCGCGTACTCGACGTTTAGTCTGCCGTTTGTCGTCTGGATCATGGCCGGGTACTTTCAAAGTGTGCCACGTGAGCTTGAGGAAGCGGCGCGACTCGACGGTGCTAGTCGCTTCGGAGCCTTCATACGGATCGCGCTCCCTTTGGTAGCACCGGGCCTCGGGGCAACCGCGCTCTTTACGCTACTGAATGCCTGGGATGAATTCTTCTTCGCGCTGATTTTTACGTCGACGTATGCCGCCAAAACGGCACCGGTCGCGCTAGCCGAGTTCATCGGCCGGCACAGCGTGAATTGGGGCTTACTGGTAACCGGCGGCTTCATCGCCAGCTTGCCACCGCTTGTGCTGTCCCTGGTGTTTTACCGCTATATCGTCTCAGGACTTGCTGCGGGAGGGATTAAAGGCTAACTTCATCTTAGCCATCACCATCAGCGCCAGTCGCCCGCCCACCACGCGGCATAGGGCATGCCTCGCTCAAACATCGCCCGGACTGTCGCCTCCCGATCATAGGGCACGCGCCTCAGCTCGATGCTGCGTACCTCGTTATTGGCAGCGGTGAGCAGCGCGTACTCTGCGCGGGCTGGGATATGCGCTCCGCCATCTGCCTGTTTATCGTATGCCAGCCCGATGCTGCCGGGGTTAAGCAGAATCCCCTCTCCGTAGCGCCGCAACATTTGGAAGTGCCAGTGACCGCCCACCATAACAGTGGCCATATATCCATCGAACATTGGGGCCAACTCCGCCTCCGAGGTCGTAGCGGAGATGACATCATTGTACGAGCGAGGCGACCCATGGAAGCATAGCAATTGCTTGTCACCTCCAAGAGGTACTGCAATTGTGGGCTGGAAGGTACGCAGGTATTCCCAATCAGCAGCGGATAATTGCGCCGCACACCATCGGTCGATCGCTTCCACCTTGCGCGCATCCTCGTCCGCATCCACTGCTGGCTGCGGGTCCAAAAGATAAGCGTCAGCATTGCCCATCACCACGGCGCAGCCGAGCGAACGCAGCCGAGCTATAACCTCACGCGGCTGGGGTCCCGTCGCCGCCACATCGCCCAGGCAAACGACCTGGTCTAGCCGTTCAGACTCCAATTCCCGCAACACTGCATCGAGTGCCGCCAGATTACCATGAATGTCTGAGATGATCGCGAGCCGCATGCTGTCTCCTTAGTAATTCCAGTTAGGGGAATAAATCATCTGTGCAGATTGAACGTGGCGTGTCTCTGATTAGCCATCGTCCGGGATGATATAGTCCGGTTCTGGATCGACCACAAACTGCACTACCTGAATGTCAGGTAACCCCAGCAACCACGCTTTCGCGAGCCGATGGCCACCATCCATAAGCCCACCGTTCGCAGACAGAATGATCGGATAGGTTAAATCGGCATCCCAAATACGTTGCGCATGCTGTGCGACGGCACGGCAGGTTGGAATGTGGCTCGACCCGAACCAGCAATCCTGATCCAGTTCGGCGATATCTGCGATGCCCATCGTCCGCGTCGGCAACTCGCGGGCGAGGTGCCAGAGACGCTCGGTATACCACACGGCTCGACCTGCGGGCACTCGCCGTGAATGTTTCTCTGGCATGGCTTCCTTTCCTAACCATCTGTCTGTTGTTCGTTCAAGCATACGCTAGCTAACAGCACTCTGTTAGCCGGTACAGTATAATCACAGCATGCATGAACAACTGCCGAACGTTGGTGTCTGGATGCTCCACCGTGATCTGTCGCGTGCGCCGCGCTTCTCGCTGCCGCCCGGTTACCGTATGCGCTTCTACCACGACGGCGATCTACACACCTGGCTCCGCATCCAAGCCACCGACCCCTTCAGCGTACCCACTGCCGAGACATTCGCCAGATCCATGCCCGGCGATACTCTCCATCTGGCAGCGCGCGTCATGTTCCTGGTCGATCCATTAGGTGCTGATATTGGCACGATCACCGCGTGGAACAACGATCACTTCAACGACTGCGACATCGGTCAGATTCACTGGGTGGCGATCATCCCCGCAGCACAAGGGCGCGGCCTCGCTAAGCCGATGTTGAGTGCGGCCTGCGATGTTCTGCGCACGCACGGATATGCCGAAGCCTGTTTAGAAACCAACACTGCCCGCATTCCTGCTCTCAATCTGTATCCCCAGTTTGGCTTTGAGCCGTATGTGCGCGACGAGGCTGAGCGCAACGCGTGGCGTACCGTCGCACCGCGACTGAAGATTGGCATTGCGGTCTAGCGTTACGAACTTCACCAGACATCGTGCATACTCTTTTGATCGAAGCTACAATAGCTCCACTACTACGGGAAAGGAGTTGTGTTGATAGTTGTTGATGGACTTGGCTCCGATAACTTGGGGCAATGGTAATCGAACGGAGATAGCGATGACACAGGAGCTTCTACATGTGCAAGCCATGGATTTAGAGGATGCCCACGTTCAATGGTGCCCGGCGGCACCACGACCGTTTTGGCGCAGCAAGAGCTTACTGCTCGGCAACGATCCGCATCCTAGCAACCAACACCTGCCCGTTCGTGATGTGGCAGCGGTTGTGTTACGGGTCGGTCGTCCACCGGGTCGGTAATAGTGCGACGTTGCCAGACCATGGAGCATGCTGATTATCAAAGTGCATGTATTCCTCGGATTGGCCGCCGCAGGATAGGACGACCAATGACTACTCCCAAACGACCTTCGCGTAAACTGGGGGTCCATACCAGTTGGGACCCGGTTGCGCGCTGGTATGATGGTTGGGTGGGTGCAGGCGGCAGCTACCACCACCGTACACTCGCTATTCCCGCAGTGCTTGATCTCTTGGCACCGCAGCCCGGTGAACACATCCTCGACCTTGGTGCCGGGCAAGGTGTCCTTGCCCCATTCATTGCACGAGCAGGAGCCCACTATATAGGCGTAGACGCAAGTCCCTACTTGATCAACATTGCACGACGGCGGCATGACAGGGATGGCATCTTTCTGGTCGGTGACGCCCGCCGGCTGCCGAATGTCGCCGGGCTACGTCCCAACACGTTTGATAGTGTGGTGCTGTTGTTGAGCATCCAGGACATGGACCCGCTCGACCCGGTGTGTGCCTCGATCGCTTGGGCGCTAGCCGAAGGTGGCCGCACCGTACTCCTGATGACGCATCCTTGCTTTCGTATCCCACGTCAAAGTGGCTGGGGCTGGGACGACGAGCGCAAGTTACAGTACCGGCGGATCGACCGCTACTTTTCGCCGCTCCCAGTTCCGATGAAAGAGTACGGCGGGGAACACACGGGTAGTACCCGTAGCTTTCATCGTCCGCTCCAAGCGTACATCAACGGGTTGGCTGACCATCACCTCCTGGTCGACTCTATGCGCGAAATTCTGGGTTCGATACCTCCGGAAGTCCGCAGACGCGACAGAGCAGTAAGTACCGCCCATCAGGAAATCCCTTTGTTTCTGGCACTTCGAGCCACCAAGATCACTCGTACGTAACGGCAACCTATCAGTGTTGCGCTCCTTCAGAGTGCAGCACTGACACCTAACGCATTCAACGAGAGAGCACCAATGTAATCGGTGCCTACGGCCCAGTAGTCCTCAGTCCTGGGTAACTTCAGTAGATCCGGGCTTTGCCTGACTGGTGAGTCTGGGCCATGCTCGGTGCGGGGGCCGGCGACCCCAACTGGGTATGGATCATCTTCACATTCTGCTGCATGGCAGCACGCGTTTGCTGTGCCATCGAAAGCCGCCCGTGTACATCCTCCTGCGGCTGTCCTGTCGCTCCCGCAATCTGCTGTTCCAAGGCTCGGATTTCCTCATCCTTCTGGGCGATCTCCTGGTTGAGTTCTTCGAGATGGCTGTTAAGCTCAGCTTTTTGGGCTGCCGACACCGATGCTTGTTCGTCCATAATTAAAATCCTCCGTTATCTTGAAGGCGCGGAACCCTCATCCCTTGATGGGTGGCGGATACCCGGGTGCCCATGATTATACAAAAGGATGCAAGCTGCCGCGCCTTGGTTACCTTCAAATGAACCTCGCCGTGATACTCCGCTTACAGTTTTTCAATTCTTGCGGTGGCCCCTCAAACAACACTTCACCACCGGCACTGCCCCCTTCTGGGCCAAGGTCGATGATCCAGTCGGCCTGCCGAATCACGTCCAGATGATGCTCAATCAGGATGACCGTGTTCCTGGCGTCCACCAGCCGGTCAATGATACCCATCAACAGGCCGATATCTGACAAGTGGAGCCCGGTGGTGGGTTCGTCCATCACATAAACGCTGCCTCGTTTGTGGAGTTCGGTGGCCAGCTTCAGGCGCTGCCCTTCTCCACCCGACACGGTACTCAAGGGCTGGCCCAGTCTGAGGTAGCCCAAACCCACGTCGTTCATGGCTTGCAGCACACGCTTGATCTTCTGCTCCGTGAAGGAGGTCAGGGCTTCCTCCACGGTCATATCTAGCACGTCACTGATACTCTTGCCGCGCAGGTGATACGCCAGCACCTCGGACTTGAATCGTTTGCCCTCGCAGATTTCGCAGGTGGAGACCATACCCTCCATGAATGCCAGATCGGTGTATACCACGCCCAGACCGTTACAGTTGGGACAACTGCCCTCCGAGTTGAAACTGAAGAACGAGGCACTGACCTGGTTGGCCTTGGCGAACGCCTGCCGAATGTCATCCATGATCCCAGTATAGGTGGCCGGAGCCGAGCGGCTATTTGCCGTCACGCGCGACTGGTCGATCACAAGCGCGTCCGGGTGCTGCGCCAAGAAGACATCGTTAATCAGGCTGCTTTTTCCGGAACCGGCGACGCCGGTCACGACGGTCAATACGCCGGTGGGAATGTTCACCGTGACGTTCTTCAGGTTATGCAAGGTGGCATTCTTGATACGCATCTGTCCAGTCGGCTGCCGTACCTTCGGTTTGATCGGCAGGTGCTGTTTCAGGAATTGCCCCGTCAGCGTGTCAGCGTGCTTGAGTGCTGCATAGCTCCCTTCAAACACCACCTCACCGCCGTGCGTCCCTGCCTTGGGGCCGATGTCCACCACATGATCCGCGATGGCCATGATATCTGGATCATGCTCGACGATCAGCACGGTATTGCCCTTATCGCGGAGCTGACGGAGCAGGCTGCTCAGACGGGCGACATCCCGCGCATGCAGTCCCACGCTGGGCTCATCAAGGATATACAACATCTCGGTCAGACTGTTGCCGAGGTGCCGGATCATCTTCACCCGCTGCGACTCGCCGCCGGATAGCGTCGCGGTTTCCCGGCTGAGGCTCACATACCCCAATCCAATGTCCACCAGATGTTGCAAGCGTTCGGTGAGTCTGGCAGCCAGTTTTATGGCGACCGGATCGGTGAAGTTTTCCAAGAATATGATCAGTTTCGTCGCTTCCAAGTCGGAGAGGTCGGCGATATTCCGGCCACCGATTCTGCAATTTAAAGCGGCTTGGTTGAGCCTTGCACCATGACAGACCCGGCACGTCTGCGAGGTGGTGAACTGTTCGAAAACCGCCCGATTGCGTTCGGACATGGATGCCGCGTCCTTCTTGATATACATGCGCGTGAAGCGTTCAACCAAGCCCTCGTATTTCGAGCCGATTTCGCCGAACGATACTTTCACGTCCGCGCCGTACAGCAGGGCGTGAAGCTCCTTGTCGCTGTAGTCCTTGATCGGTTTATCGTTGTCGAAGAGGCCCGAGAGCGGGTACATTTTCCACATCCACTTGCCGACCTTAAACTCCGGGTGCAGGATCGCCCCGCCATTCAGGGACGTGCTGCGGTCAAGGAACTTCTCCAAATCAAGTTGAACGGTCTTACCGATGCCTTCACACTCGGGGCACATGCCCTGCGGGGTGTTGAACGAGAAGGCGTAGCCTGGCCCCGCATAAGGTTGCCCGACCCGTGAGAAGAGCAGCCGCAGCAACGTGGCAATATCCGTGTAGGTGCCGGCTGTCGAACGCGAGCCCCCTCCGACCCGCTTCTGATCGATGATGATCGGCGCGTTCAAGTGTTCGATACGGTCGACGTCCGGTTGGCCGTAGTGCGGCAGGAAGCCTTGTACGAAGGCGGTGAAGGTCTCGTTGAGTTGGCGTTGCGCTTCGGCTGCAATAGTGTCGAAGACCAGTGAAGATTTCCCGGAACCCGACACACCGGTAAACACCGTGACCTTCTGCTTGGGAATGTTCAGCGAGATGTTCTTGAGGTTGTTTTCGCGTGCGCCGTGAACCTCGATGAACTGGCGATCTGTCATGCTTGCCTCCGGTCATTTCTGCGTTACAATGCTATTGTAGAACATATATGCAATAATTGAGGGTTGACATACCAGCATGTGGTTCTACCGTTGAGGACATCCGAGAAAGTCGCTAGTAGCAGGTACAAGTTTGATATGATAGTTGATAGGTATCTCCGCACCAAAGACCTTGCCCAGGCGGTTCATATCAGCGTGCAGCAAGTGCGCAACTACGAGGCAAGCGGATTTATACCGGCAGTCGCGCGCAGCCCAAGTGGCTATCGTCGCTATACCCAGCAGCATCTTGTGGCGCTCAAAACGGCCAGGCAGCTGATAGGTGGGTATGGCTGGCCCTTGGCGCAGCAGATTATGCAGGCGGTGCATCAGGGTAAGCTTGGGGATGCGCTTGCGCTGATTGATGAGCGTCACGCCGAGCTTGCCCGAACGCGGCTCCAGCTTGAGCAAACCCTGGCAGCGCTCAGCGTATTAGCAGCACAATTGCCAGCAGCAACGCATGCACACGTTTCTGAGCGCTTACATGTCGGTGCAGCAGCGCGCCTCGTGGGAGTACGTGTTTCGGCGCTGCGCTTCTGGGAGCAGCAGGGTCTGTTGCAACCCATCCGTGAAAACGGCAGCAAATATCGCATCTATGACGAGCAACAACTACGCCGCCTACGCATTGTGGCTTTGCTTAGACAAGCAAACTACGGCTTTGCCGCAGTTCGTACAACTCTGGACGAGCTTGAGGCGGGACAGCCCCAACGCGCGGTTGCGGCTATCGAACAGCGGCGGAGCGAGCTTGCCAGCATAAGTTGGCACTGCCTTGAGGCCATGGCTGCATTGTATGGCTACGTACGCGAGTTCTTGGATGAGTACTCTTTTACAACTCCTCGCCTCCGGCTAAACCGTGTTACGCAGGAGGCGAGCGTTCAGAACTGATACTGTGCGAAGAATTGCCAGATCAGGCTGCTAGCATTGATGTCCTCAGTCGTCAGCCCAAAATAGGGCAACGGCATGCCCCCAGGCCAGGTGTGACCGCCGTTATTGATGGTGTATAACTGCATCTCCACACCGGCGTTACATTTACCAATCACCGTCAGTTGTTCGGTAGTGTCATCGCTCAGCACCTTATTCGGGACCTTGCTCGTGCTGGGGGTGCCGCTGCACGAGGCCAGCGACGCCCATTTATTTTCGGCATCAACCGCGCCCATGAGATGCTGGCCCCCTCTCAACCCCGCCCAGCCTGTATATGCCCAGATGGTGTCAGCTGTCCCATGAAAGGTCAGGTAGGGTATGGGATGCGCCAGCGGGCAGGGATAGGTGCTGGGCATGTGGCCCGAGACCGAGGCAATGGCGGCGAAGGTCGAACTGAGGGTACAGCCCAACTCCTCGGTCATCTCACCGCCATCAGAAAAGCCCATCGCGTAGATTTTGTGGGCATTAATCGCGAAGCTGCTCCGCATCTGTTGGATCATGGCCGAAATAAAGGCGAAGTCGTCCTGCGGAGCACTCCCATCGGTGTTCCAGACACCATTGAGCGCATCCGGGTAGGTGGCAATGACGCCGTTGCTGTCCGCGACATCGTTGAAGTGGGTCAGGCCGGACATATTGGGACCGTTATCGCGCGAGGCATGCAGCACCACGACCAACGGTGTCGCCGCGCCGGTGTAGGACGCGGGCAGATGTACATGGTAGGTGCGTTGATAGCTACCAACGGTGATCGTGTAATCAACGAGGCCGCTCCAAGGTGTGGCGGCGTGGACGCTCGGGAGGGGCGTGTGAGCAAGACAGAAAATGGACACCAACACGAAAACCATGAAACGTCGAGGTTTCATATCCTACTCCTTGGTAGAAATTAGTGCCAAGCGATCCAGCCTGTGCTGGAGTCGAGGCTTGGCATTTCCGCTACGTGGGGGGTGGCGATGCCGGTGCACCGGGGAGCATCATGGCTCCACAATTGAGTGAGTCCGGTGTAATTGTGATAGATTTCACTGGACCAGTACTTCAACTATAGTATATCGTGACAGAGCTACTAGGGGTACTTTAGTCCCAGTTCGATGTAGGACCCTGGACTACTACAGATTTATGCCTAACCTCTCGAAACCGAATCTGCGCACGTGGTACCAGCACCGCTGTGTACAATGGGACCATGCAGGACGCGGCATTGTCACCGTACACGTGATGACGCTGGTTATAGGTGTGGTTGAAGCGTCCGCGTTCGCCAAGCAACGGTCATATTCGGCGACCCAAACACGCTTCGGTGCAGATCGACATAGGCTGCTACTTCACCTTCGCCACCGAGCGGACGGATCGTAAAACTATCTGGCAAGGGAGGCTGAGGCGCCGGGACGTTGCCAACGCGTGTGAGATACAAGCCAGACCAGGGAGCATCCCCATCATGCTCAATGCAGCGGAACCCGCCTTGCTCAAGATCGCGCTGCTGAGGCGTTTGATCCGCCCGCACATGCACGAACCAGAGCGGACGACCATTGGGTTGATCCCGAATCACCTGCGCCCGCGTTCTTGCCCAGGCGAGGATCTCCGGCAGCATACCGTGGTCAGAAGCGCTGGGATGCATCGCATAATCCACAGCCCAGAACGGTGTTTGCAACACAGCCCAGGCCAGCAACTGCCCAGCCTCATCTTCCCACAAGCCAACATTCTCGGGGTAGTCAAAAGCCCACGAACTCAGACGATACGGGAGATCAACGACATGCAGGTTGCCATCTGGAAACGTCTGTACCAAATGAGCTATGCGCCGCAGATCAGCAGTTCCCTCATAGGCTTGCATATGGATGGACATCAGTGCACTCCTTGGTTAGGCTCTTTCACTTGGTATTGTTTTCGTCATCGTCACCACCCTGCTTGCCGTGCCTGCTCGCGCATTGTTGCGAGGGCTGGTCCAATCTCGCTCGCAAAATCCTGCCACGTGCATTCGATCGAGCACGCCCCCTGATAGCCGCTTTCCCGCAAGGACCGTAGGAACTCAGCGATGGGATAGTTGCTTTGGCCGGGTGGGAGCCGTTGGTTTCCATCCGCTACATGCGCATGGACGATCAGATCCGCATACGCAGTGATCGTCGTCAGCGACTCGTGCTCTGCCATCATGTGGTAGAGATCGGCAACCAGCCCCAGAGCGCCCAACTGCCGCTCACGTAAAAACATCCCGGCCTCGCTGATGGTATTGAACACGTTGCTTTCAGCCCGACGGAGCGGTTCGAGCGCCAACGTAACACCGTGCTGTTGTGCCAGGGTGCCGGCCCACGCGAGGAACTCTGCCAGTTGGTCGAGCGCCACTTCGCGACTGAATGTCTCAGGAATCGACCGCGACCGTCCACTGCCCATGACCACAATCGGCCGGCCGGGGACCGACAACTGCCGGATCCGGCTGAACGCCTGCCCGACATAGCTCTCCAGTTGACTCCGGTCGACCTCAGGTCCCACGATCTTGAGGCTGCTCGGCAGGAAGACGTTGTACGCCAATAGCTTCGGCTGCAGTCCAGCAACCTGCTCCTTGAGAAGCTCGAAGGCATCTGGCCCCCCGTTCATCACCGCACCGGAGATCGACAACTCACAATAGTCCGCACCGGCAGCCTGTAACGACCGGATCTGGTCTGGCAAAACACAACACCCAATTGGTATAATCATTTCCGCTCCTTAATCTTATCGCCGTTCCCGCGGTATCTGCCACACCGGTCTGCTCGTGATCGCCACGCCTAGGCTCGTCGGGAATCTGACTGCCGGTGTAGTTGATCGTACTCCCGCGCTGTGGTACAGTGCAACAGTACACATACGTATGTCAAGGGAGGGAACACAATGACGGCACCAGCGTACAATCTAGGGCTGCTCACCATCTCCGGTGTGCGCCAGCTGTACGTGCGCCTGGTAACCGACACCTCCATCGCTTGCGGCGTTTGAACACGGATTCACAATGATGGCCATGATCCATTGTAGCCGTTGATCTTCCGCTCGCAGCGTAGCTAGAACAAAGAATCGGCCACGGGTGGATCTTAGCCCCGTGGCCGTTGTCTTGTGCGGTCATGGGATCTTCCTTGACCGCCGTTTCTTTTTCTGACCCACACAGGCGTCGCCATCATGTGTACGGTTGCAGCAGCCACGCCATTCCGTTCGTCCTTATTCCGAAGATACTCAAGGAGTGTCACTTGCTGCCAAAACTCGATCGTACGTTGCTCACAACCTATCTGCGGCCGGAATGGCCGCGCGCCATCCTACTCGCCCTGCTGCTGTTCGTCGGCATCGGCCTGCAACTCGCTAACCCCCAAATTGCCCGCACGTTCATTGATCGGGCACAGGCTGGCGCGCCGTTCGAGCGGCTCGTTTCCATCGCCCTGCTCTTCATCGGCGTCGCCCTCCTCACGCTGGCTGCCTCCGTCACTGAGACATACGTGGCCGAGGATCTCGGCTGGCGCACCACCAATGCGTTGCGCGCAGACCTCACCCGCCACGTGCTCGATCTCGACGCCTCATTTCACGCCGAGCACGTGACAGGCGAGTTGATCGAGCGGATCGACGGCGACGTCGCGGCGATCGCCGACTTCTTCGCACGCTTCGTCGTCCAGGTGCTCGGCAGCGGCGTCTTTCTGCTCGGGGTGCTTGTCCTGCTCGCCCGTGAGAATTGGCGCATTGGTGCGCTGCTGACGACCTTCACTCTAGTCGCGCTTGCCTTTATGACCCAGGGCGGCGGCTTCGTGGGCGTCCGTGCGCGGGCCCTCCGCCAGGCGAGCGCCGACCTGATCGGCTACCTCGACGAGTCGCTTGCCGGGCTGCCCGACCTCAAGACGAGTGGCGCCGACGCTTACGTCATGCGCCGCCTCCTGCAATACCTAGCTGCGCGCTTCCATCGCGTTCAGGCCGCTGTGATGGCCGGCTCACTCTTCAACGCCGTCGTCGGGCTCCTCCTAGTGCTGGGTACCGGTGCCGGGCTCGGCCTGAGCACCACGCTCCACCGCACCGGCGCGATCACGCTTGGGACCATCTACCTCGTCTTTCGCTACACCAGCATGTTGCGGCAGCCGCTTGAGCGGCTCACCCGTGAGATGAATAGCTTCCAGCAGGCAAGCGGCGGGATAGCCCGGGTGCGCGAGCTGCTCGCAACCCGCGCCCGGGTGGTCGACGGTCCTGGCGCGCCTTTCCCGTCGGATGCACTCTCGGTCGAGCTCGACAGCGTGTCGTTCGCCTACGAGGCCGAGCCGGTTCTGCGCAGCGTCTCGTTCCGCGTTGAGCCTGGCGAGGTGCTCGGCCTGCTCGGCCGGACCGGCTCGGGCAAGACCACGATCTCGCGGCTGCTCTTCCGCCTGCACGACCCGACCGAGGGCGTCATCTACGTCGGCGGCACCGACCTCCGCGACGCGCGGCTCGACGCACTGCGAGCGCGCGTCGGCCTCGTCACGCAGGACGTTCAGCTCTTCCAAGGCACGCTGCGCGACAACGTGGCGCTGTGGGATCGGACCGTCCCCGACGCCCGGCTGGCTGAGGCCTTTGCCGAACTCGGGCTCGACGAGTGGTTGTACGGCTTGCCCGACGGACTGGACACCCAACTCGGCCCTGGTGGTCGCGGGCTGTCGGCCGGCGAGGCACAACTCGTCGCGCTGGCCCGCGTGTTCCTGAAGGACCCCGGGCTGGTCATCCTCGACGAGGCATCGTCGCGGCTCGACCCCGCCACCGAGCGATTGCTCGAGCGCGCTGTGACACGCCTCCTCCACGGCCGCACCGGCGTCGTCATTGCCCACCGGCTCCATACCGTCGAGCGTGCCGACCGGATCCTGATCCTGGAGGACGGCCGTGTCGCTGAGTTCGGACCACGAGCCGACCTCCTGCGCGATCCCCAGTCGCGCTTTGCCCGGCTGCTGCGCGCTGGAATGACGGAGGAGTTAGCATGAGACCGATTATGGTGGTGCTCCGGCTGGCACGCTTCAGCGCACGCTACTTCATAGCGAACACCTTCTTTGCCATCCTGGTGTACTTCGTCCTGCCAATCCCGCTCGGTCTGGCGACCCGCGCCTTCTTCGACGCCCTTGCCGGCACCGCCACGGGTCTGAGCGCCTGGAGCGCGATCGCCCTGCTGGTCGCGTTCCAGCTTGTGGAGGTGTTTGCCGGACCGGCACTCGGCAATCCGTGGAGCCCCTTGCAGCAGAAGGCTCAGCTGCTCATGCAGCGGAACTTGTACATGGGCATCCTGCGCGGCTACGGTCGCCACGGACTGTCGGCATCGACCGGCGAGACGATCAGCCGCTTCCGTGACGACCCCGAGATCATCGCCGACGCGCTCGATGCCGTCGGCGACCTGATCGGGAGATCGCTCTTCGCCGTCGGGGCGGCGGTTGTGCTATGGCACGTCAATCCCGCAATCACGGTGGCGCTGTTCGTGCCACTGCTGCTGAGTTCCTTCCTAGCAGAGGCGCTCGGCAACCGGATCATGGCCTACCGCAGCGCGTCCCGGCAGGCGACTGGGCGTTTCACCGGCTTCCTTGGTGAGCTCATCGGTGCACAGCTTGTCGTCAAAGTCGCCGGGACAGCGAGCTACGCCGTCGCACGGCTGACGGAACTAGGCGACACGCGGCGCCGCCTGACCGTACGGGACAGCGTCTTCAGCCAGCTCCTCGAGTCGCTCAACGTCAACATCGTGCACCTCGGCACCGGCTTGGTGTTGCTGCTCGGCGCACGGGCGATCAACACCGGCCGGGTGACCATCGGTGACCTTGCCCTGTTCGTCGTCTACCTCGATCAACTCACCTGGTACCCGGCCGAAATTGGCCGTCTGATCAGCGACCTTAAGCATATCGAGGTGTCGTTCGGTCGCATGCGAGCGATCGTCCCGAGTGAGTCACCCAGCGGGCTGGTCGCGCCCGCGCCGGTCTACCTGCGAGGCGATCCGGCCGACCTGCCTGCAGGGTACGTACCGGCCCATGAGCGGCTTGAGCGCCTTGAGGTGCGCGGCCTCAGCTACGCCCATCCGGACAACGATGGCGGAATTGCCGACCTCTCGTTCGTCCTGGAACGTGGCTCCTTCACCGTGGTCACCGGCCGCATCGGTGCCGGCAAGTCGACGCTGCTACACGTCTTGCTCGGCCTGTTGCCGCACGACGCTGGTGAGATCCGCTGGAACGGGCGACTGGTCGACGACCCCGCCACCTTCTTCGTCCCGCCCCGCAGCGCCTACACGCCGCAGGTACCGCGACTCTTGAGCGCGACGCTGCGCGAGAACCTGCTGCTCGGGCGTCCTGACGACCCGGCTGCGCTCGACGCAGCGATCCACGCGGCGGTCCTGGAAGGAGACCTCCTGGCGCTTGAGCGTGGGCTCGACACGCCGGTCGGCGCTCGAGGCGTGAAGCTCTCCGGCGGCCAAGTCCAGCGCGCTGCCGCAGCGCGCATGTTCGTACACGACGCCGAGCTACTCGTCTTCGATGACCTTTCCTCGGCGCTCGACACCGAAACGGAGGCGGAGTTGTGGCGACGGTTCTTCGCCCGCAGCCGTGATGTGACCTGCCTGGTCGTCTCGCACCGCCCAGCAGCGCTGCGCCGGGCCGATCAAGTGCTGCTCATGGAGGGTGGACGCCTCGTCGCCCAGGGCACCCTCCATGAACTCCTCACGACATCCGCCGCGATGCAGCGACTATGGCAGGATGAGCAGCGTCCGCCCGAGGGGTCTAGGCAGCGCATGGAGTGAGACGATAGCTCTCGATAGAGATGAGCCTCGCCACCACGAAATAGGTCATTTCAACCATTGCGTTGATCGTTTACGGAGAAATAAGGAAAACTGATGAGTACAGTCTACACACTGATTATCCCTAATACTACGCGTACGGGCGTGTTTCTCGTCTTACGAGAGCAACAGTGGATATTGCCAGAGCTGACGTTTGAGCAGCAGTACTTCTGGCAAGTGGTCGGCCAGATTAATGAGGCGGTGCGTGAGCGATTGGGCCTGGAGGTCACAACACTGCGCTGCCGCTCCATCGTCCATGACGCACCTAGCGCCCGCACAGAGCTCGTGTACGAACTTGAGTATCACAACTCGACCGAGTTCGCCACCAGCAGGGGACATTGGATTGGGCCGGAGGCCCTAGACGAACTGCCGCTCGCTCAGCGCCCGATTCTAGCGGCTTGGTTTGAAGAAGTTGACCGGCCTAGCCGCGTGCCCTGGTACCGCCCAGGTTGGCGCGATACGATACTATCTTGGCTGAACACTGCCTTGAACCAGTCTGGCCACATGCTCACCGGAGCCGTAGAGCAGGTTCGCTCCTGGGAGCGCGCGAGCCTCTGGCGTGCTCCGACGAACCTCGGCGTCGTCTACTTCAAAGCAGTCCCGTCTATGTTCGGCCACGAACCAGCACTAACGGCACTCCTTGCCGAACGTTTTCCAGCGCTCATTCCATCAGTACTCGCAGTCAGCGCTACCCAAGGTTGGCTCCTCTTGGCAGATGCCGGGCATCGGAGGCTTATGGATGAACTAGAGATCAAGCATTGGGAGCGGGCTCTGCGTGACTACGCAGGGATGCAACTCATGCTCACCCAACATGTGGACGCATTGCACGTCGTGGGAGTACCAGATCGAGGCCAGGCGTGGTTACTGTCTGGATTGGAGCAACTAGTCGCTGATACTGCTACGCTGACACAGGGACCGACCGGCCTTTCACACGATGAGATTACTGCCTTACATGTGCTGAAACCGGCCTTGCAGACTGCTTGTACAACGTGGGAGCAGAGCGGCCTTCCCCTCTCGCTGGAACATGGAGATTTTTCAGCTTGGCAGATCCAGATCGACGGTGATACCAGTCGATTTCTCGACTGGTCGGACAGCTCGGTCGCACCACCATTCTTTAGCCTGCTTGGTCCCCTTGATGACAGCGCGTCTGGGTTGGCCCATGTCCCCGATGCCGCCCCACGCCTACGCGACGCGTACTTGAGTCAGTGGACAGAGTTCGCCACGCTCCATGTTTTGCAGCGGCTCTTTGACGTCACGCAGTGCCTCGCACCGCTGCATCATGCGTTGATATACTACCTGGACATCCTGCCCTCAATGGAGCAGCGTTGGGAGATGGAGCAGATGTTGCCCTACTATCTACGTATGTTGCTGATATGAGTGCAAGCCGGACGCCATCAGCAAAGAGCAGCCGTTTTCCCAGACCTCTGCTTGATACCAGGCAACTTCTTGGGCTAACCCTTCCTGGGGCGTGGTGGTCGGCTCATACCCTAAGATCGCTCGCGCTTTGTCAATAGTGGCATGGGTTTTCAGTTGGTCCCCCGCGCGTGGTGGCCGGCGTTCAATGTGTACCGGCTTGCCGACCAATCCTTCAACAATGCGAATGCCTTCGCCGGTAGTGATCGCCGTATCACTACCGATGTTGAAGATTTCCCCTCGACATCGCTCCAGGTTGTCAAGCACCGCCACAAACCCCTTGATCACGTCACCGACATAGGTAAAGCTCCGCAGATGGTGTTCACTACCCGCAAACAAGGGAAACGGACGATCTTCTAGCAGACAGCGAATCAGTTGCGGATACAGTTTGTCAGGTCGTTCACGTGGTCCATACACGGAAAATAACCGCAACGAGCAGGCGGGAAACCCGTGATCGCGAGCGGCCGCCAGGACAACTTGCTCGGCGGCCAATTTAGTCACCCCGTACCATGACGTTGGTCGTGGTTCCGTAGTTTCGCTGCCGGTTGCATCAGCACCATACACGGAGGAGGTGGAAAGGTAAACGAAGCCTTGGAGGTGATTGGCCTGTTGCGCGGCCTGAAGCAACCGATACGTTGCCGTGAGGTTGTTATCAACATAGGTTTGAAATGGCGTGGTGGCGGATATACCAGGTTGTGCTGCCGCATGAAACACAACATCAACATCCCGTACAGCTTCATGCAGATCATCGGTCGCCAGGTCGAGGACCAACAAGCTGACACCCTTGGCCTGAAGCTGATGAGCATTACGCTGCTTCAAGGCCGGTGCATAGTAATCGGTGAAACAATCTACGCCTCGTACTGTATGCCCTAAAGCCACGAGTTGTTCAGCGAGATGCGAGCCGATAAAGCCTGCCGCGCCGGTCACAAGAATCTTCACAAGCAGCTCCTGTCTGGTTGCCTACAATCAATAATACCTTGATTGCTAGTCGATGTTCGTACATGCCAAAGCAAACAGCGAGGCATAGATTTTGAGGTCCAGACCGGAATTGGGCCTGATCGGGCACGTGCGCGAGGTGATGGCTGTGGTGGTCCAAGTGGGTCATCAGGTCGTCAATGATCACAACCCTGACCTAGTCACCTTCGAGGTACGTCCTTATTTGTAAGCTACGGCGTTTGCTTGCAGGCACGCTCGAATGTCTGCGATGGCTTGCGTTGTATCTTGAAACAGAATCGTGTGCATGCCAAATTCACGGGCAGCCGCGACATTCGGCTCGAAGTCATCCAAGAAGATGATCTCGTCCCTTCCAGTCCATCCCGTAATCGGTGTGATCTCCAAGACCCCACCGGTATCAAACACGATCGCTCGAATAGTCATTGCACGTAGCCCTTGACAATCTCACTGCTCTGCACCATAACTCGACTGTACCGATGAGATCGTCGAATTAATCATGCCTGCAAAAACGCCATAATCGTTGGCTTTCGCCGTCGTTCAAGGAGGCCCTGATGTTCCGTATCAGTCGCCGGTTGAAATAGCGCCTACGACATCCAATTCGCTAGCCGGAAATCAGATACGAGAGGATTTATGAATCGCACACCCTCTAGTGATGCACCAACGTTGAAATCTTCGCTGAAGACCACGGGTATCTGATGTAAGCGAGCAGTGGCCCAAATTTGTGCGTCCCAGAAGCTCAATTGATAGTCTTGAACACCGCGCGTTGCTTCCATGATCACCATCCCGGTTACATTGATAATAGTCCAAGCGTGCAGATAATGGTCGATGCGAATGCGGGCCTCAGCGACACTTAAAGGAACTACAATTTTTCGTGTCACCGTTACAAAAAACTCCGCAAGCACCTGTGTACTCAGTATGCCCAGTCCATTGCTCGCTAATTCATCGAGTACTGTGACGGCTCGTTGCTGCTTGTCATACTCTGACCGGTCATAGGCATACACCAAAATATTGGTGTCTACGAGAACACTAGCGGTCATATAATTCGTCGCGTGTCCAACGTCGGCCCCCATTAACAGGTCCCATTGCTATCAACTGCTCGATAAACGCGCGCTCAGCTTTCCATACAGAAGGATCGGGCTTCAGTTGATGCAGCGATCGCAGATGCATATCAATTGCTTGGCGAATCAACTCGGCTTCGGGTACCCCTACCTCCTGGGAGATGCGCTTCAGCTGTGCATTTTGAGCGGGCTCAAGATAAATTTGCTTCCGAATCATTGTAGCCATGACTCTACTCCATTTTATACATCACATTATACATCAGCAAAACAAAATGGGAGAGCGCCTAGGCCGAGGTGCAGGCAGGTAATCTCGGCGAACGCTCGCTGCAGCTGTCCTGCCACCGGCATTTGCCGTCACTTGGTGCGCTATGTTAATCTCACAACTTAAGCAGCATAGCGTTTGTAACGCATTGTGTTACATTCTTCCTGTAATCGTTATTCAACAACTGCTGTGGGATGAATCGAACATTGCACACATTGCTCGGCACGACGTCAGCCCCCAAGAGGTTGAGGAGGTCTGTCATAGCGACTACCTTGCGCTAGCTGATCATACTGAACGCATCCTGCCACTAGGCCTGGCGATAGCCGGTCGCATACTGGTTGTAGTGCTTGACCCAGAGGTAGATAGTGCCTGTAGTGGTCCCGGAATCCTGGACAACCCCGTTAGTGGGTATGATGATGTTACAGGAAGTGATAGTTGTGTAGCAAAGGATCGAGGATGCACATTATTACTCGGAAACGCTTGAATGAGTTTGCAGCACGCCATCCTGAGACGAGAACGGCGCTGCACCATTCGTACAAGCTGATGAAAACAGCAAGTTTTGGGTCATTTGCGGACCTCCGTGCTGTATTTCCGAGTGCTGATCAAGTCGGGAAGCTCACCGTTTTCAACATCGGTGGGAACAAAGTCCGTTTGATCGCCGCGATCCACTATAATCGGCAAAAAGTGTATATTCGCGCGGTGTTAACGCACGAAGAGTATGATCGTAGTGAATGGAAGGAATAAGTCATGCTTGCACCAGCTGTCAAAAATGTCGAGAAGGTCTGGCCTGCGGTGGCGGAAGTGGTATTCGTCCCTCATACGGACCAGGATTATCAACAGTTAGTCCAGGTGCTTGATGGGTTAGTGGATGAAGTTGGTGAGGACGAAACGCATCCGCTTGCATCACTGATGGAAGTCATTGGGACGTTGATTGAGCGGTACGAAGACGAACACGTTCCAGAATTAACAGATGAGTGACGAGACAACTGCATGCATGACTGTATCTTCTGTACCATTGCGGCCGGCAAGGCACCGGCGAGCATCGTTTACCAAGACAATGCTTGCATCGCATTCCTGGACATTCAGCCCGTCAATCTTGGCCATCTGCTCGTCATACCGAATGCGCATGCAACCTATCTTGCCGATTTAGACGAAGCGACCGGGGGACACCTGTTCCGAGTTGCACAGCGCCTCGCCAATAGTTTACGCCGTAGTGGTCTTCCGTGTGAAGGGGTCAATCTCTTTCTGGCTGATGGTGAGGCAGCGATGCAGGAAGTATTGCATGTCCACCTGCATGTGTTTCCCCGTTTCGCCGGCGATGGCTTCGGGCTACGGTTCGGTCCAAATTACCTGAACAAACCAGAGCGTGCGGTCCTAGACAGTGCGGCAGATCAAATTAGAAGGGCGCTTGATGCGGCACCCACCAAGCCATGAGCCGACGAACAAATGTTAACGGTCATACAAGTGGTCACGCGCCCATGTTCGGCCACCCTCAACTGGCTCCATTGCTACCAACTGTTCAATAAACGCACGTTCAGCTTCCCACACCACAGAATTGAGCCTCAGTTGATGCAGCGACCGTAGATACGCATCAATTGCTTGGCGAACCAGCTCAGCTTCGGATACCCCTGACTCATGGGCTAGGCGCTTCAGCTGTGCATTTTGAGCGGGCTCAAGATAAATCTGTTTCCGAATCATCGTGGTCATAAGAATAGTCTATTGTATACACCACTGCAGCGACAGCCAGTGCAGAGTTAGCATAGTGCTAATAAATGATGATAATTAATCATTTATTAGCACTATGTTGACAAAAATTTGAATATATTGTATAAGATGTACAACGATCATAAAGGATCAGCACTATGGATCGGGAGCGAGCAGCAGTATTAGATTCTTCCCATCACCCGCCAGAAGCATTCACACGAGTTGCAGATAGCAAAGATCGCACCCCTGCGACCATTGTTGATGTTCAGGGCTTGAGCAAAATCTACCCCAAGAAGAAAGCCTCTGGCGAGGGCGGCATCTGGTCGAAGCTGGGCTTACGCCGCTCCGGCCCCGTCGAACAATTTGTGGCAGTTGACGCGATCCGGTTTAGCATCCAGGCCGGCGAAATCTTCGGCTTATTAGGCCCGAATGGTGCCGGCAAAACCACGACGATCCGCATGCTCTGCACCCTCTTGGAACCGACCAGCGGCAAGGCGACCGTCAACGGCTACGATATCCAGCGCCAGCCGAACCTAGTACGCCAGAACCTGGGTGCCGTGCTCACAGGCGAGCGCAGCATCTACTGGAAACTGACCGGCCGCGAAAACCTCCAGTACTTCGCCGCGCTCTACCATATCCCCCCGGCCCTGGCCAAGCCACGCATCAACGAACTCCTGGAGCGCCTCGATCTCGCCGCCCGCGCCGACGAATATGTCGAGCGCTATTCAACCGGCATGAAACAACGCATTGCCATCGCTAAAGCTCTGCTGGCCAACCCACCCGTCCTGCTGCTTGACGAGCCTACCACCGGCCTTGATCCACAATCGGCCCGCAACCTGCGCGAACTTATTCTAGAGATCAAACGCGAGGGCCGGACGATTTTGCTCACCACCCACTACATGGAAGAAGCCGACCAATTGTGTGATCGCATCGGCATCGTGGATACCGGCAAAATCATCGCGCTCGATACCCCAGCGCGTTTGAAGGCCTCGATCCAGCAGCTAGATGTGATTCAGGCCGAGGTCGAGAACGTTAGTCCGGCCCTCGTCGACGAGCTAAAACGCCTACAAGGTGCTGAACGTTTGCTGGCCCGCGACAACAACAGCGACGGCTCATGCACCATCAGCATACACACCCTCGATAGCCGCGCACTCTTGCCTACCGTCATCGATCTGATCGGCACCCACGCGGGCCGCGTCAGGCATCTCCAAGTCGCCCAGCCGACGCTGGAGGACGTTTTCATTACGCTCACGGGCAAACAATTACGTGACTAAAGGAGTTACTCCCTATGGTTGAGGCAACCTTGGTCCATCGTTCATTGCGCTCGGAACTGCGGGCGATGCTGGCGATCGCTAACAAAGAATGGATCATTTTTCGCCGCTATCCCAGCTGGTTCGTCGCGTTCCTGATCTGGCCGGTGCTGTTTCCCTTGGCCTATATCTTTCCCGCGCGGGCCTTAGCCGGTCCACAGGGCCTGGCGCTAGCGACCTTCAGTCGTTTGGCCGGCACCCGCGACTACATAAGCTTTATTGTAATCGGTACCACGATCTATATGTGGTTCAACATCACCCTGTGGGATGTGGGCCTCCTCCTACGCAACGAGCAGATGCGCGGCACTCTGGAGTCGAACTGGCTATGTCCGGTCTGGCGTATCTCGATTTTGCTGGGTGGCAGCCTCACCAAACTGCTCACGGCCCTCTTCTTTCTGACTGCCACAATCATCGAATGCAGGCTGCTGTTCGGCATTCAGCTCCTCCGCGGCAACCTCGCGCTCCTGCTGGTGAGTCTTATACTCCTTATCCCCTGTATCTACGGCTTGGGCATCGCCTTCGGTAGCCTGGTCTTGCGTTTTCAGGAGTCGAATGCGTTAGTTTTGTTCATGCGTGGGCTGGTCGCCATTTTTTGTGGGATGACCTTTCCTGTCGCTGTCCTCCCGCACTGGATGCAGATCATCGCCGCGTGGCTGCCTTTTACCTATGCTATGCATGCCATTCGCGCGGTCAGCCTCAGCCAGGCCAACCTCGCCGCCGTCTGGCCCGATCTGGCACATCTTCTCGTCTTTGCCATTGTCTTGCCTATTGCCGGCTATGCGGCCTTTCGCTTTACTGAACGGCAGGCGCGGCGCACGGGTGTGCTCGGCCATTACTAAAACCCTACTTTGATACGGATGGAGCTTCATATGAACTACACCCCACTCAGTACCATTAGCCCACGCTCATACATACGAGCAATCCTGGCCATCGCCAAAAAGGATTGGTTGCACTTTTTACGCTATCCGCTCGAAGGGATGTTCCGAATTATCGAGCCGGTGATGTGGCTCACGCCAATCTATTTTCTAGGCCGGAGCTTTGCCACGTCTAATGGGGCTACCGGCTTCGCCGCCTACGTCGGCACGGTCGACTACATGTCCTTCGTGCTGATCGGCGGCATTATTTCCAGCTATGTAAGTGCCGTGTTCTGGGGCATGGGTTTTTCGCTCAAGCGCGAGATGGACTCTGGGGTGCTCGAAAGTAACTGGATGGCACCGCTACCACGTCCCCTGTTCCTCATAGGTCAGACCGTGGCCAGTATTTCTATCACATCCGTGAATAGCGTCGTCGTCCTGTTCCTGGCCTGGCGCATCTTCGGCTTCCACGTCACGGGCCATCTTTTCCCGGCCCTGCTGGCGCTAGCGCCCATGCTCGTGGCGCTGTATGGCTTTGGCTTCGCTTTTGCCGGGCTGGTCTTGCTGCTCAAAGATGCGAATACCATGGTGGATGTTGCTAACTTCATGGTCATTGGTCTGGCCGGCAGCCAGTTCCCGGTGCAGGTCTTGCCGCGTGTTCTCATTCCAGTCGCACTCGCCTTACCCCTGACCTACGGCTACGATGCCGTGCGGGGCTATCTTTTGGGCACACGCACACTCATCCCCATCCACGACGAGCTCGTCATCCTGCTGGTCTTCATGGTCGTCATGACGGTGGCCGGCTACGCCTTCTTCCGAATGATCGAGCGGCATGTCAAAGTGCGCGGTACGTTGGGAACGCACTGAATGCGTTCCCAACGGCAGCTTCAGCTGTCAGAGTTCGCCAAGCATATAGCGCGTCCATAGCTCTGCGGTGAGGGCTCCAGGATCGGCCACAACGCCATAGGGCGCAAAGTAGCGATAGACCCGCTCAATGTCGCGCGCCAGCAGCTCATAAACCTCCTGGTTGTAGCGCGGATCGACGGCCTGGGCAAAGTCGATGATCGTGACGTGGCCCTGCCAATACAAGATGTTATAGGCCGACAGGTCGCCGTGGACGCAATCATTGGCCAAGAACAGCTCGATATTATGCCACAGGCAATCCCACAACGGCTGTGCCTCCTCCCGTGGGATGCGCACTTCTCGCAGCAGTGGCGCGGGCTCGTCAACGACGCCCACGTACTCCATAAGCACCGCATTGCCGATCTGCGAGAGAGCGCGAGGTACATCGGCACCTGCAGCATGTAACTTTTGCTGGGTTTGGAACTCATATGTGATCCAGGACGTGACCTCCGTCGCACGATTACGTGTATTTTTCTTGTTGCCCTTGCGCCGGCGGTCGTCACGTACCACATGACCATCCTGGTCGTGTTGTGCCCGGCTATGACGGTACACGGCGTCGTTGCTTAAGTTACGAAACATACGCGGGCGGTAGACCTTGGCTGCCAGGTAGTCGGTGCCGGTTGCAGGATCTGCAGCGCAGCAATACACCGTCGCTTCTTTGCCACTTTTGACCACATGCAACACATCCGTGATCAAATCCTCTTGATAGAAATGCGTCAGTGAGGACAGAATCCATAACCGGTCCCGCGAACCGGCCAGAAAGGTCGGGTTGAATTCGCCTTTTGTACCGCCGTCCTCCAAGGCCTGCTCTTGCAGCCAGCGCTGCACATCAGGGCTTCGTTCATAGCTCGATTTCGGCACCGGCAGCTTTGGCTCCGCCGTCGGCGTTGCGCTCGGCTTGCTCGATGCCTGTGCCACTTCGGGCTCGGACTCACTATAGATATCCATCATTATGTATCCTTCTCGGTAGCGCTGGCGTCTAGACCTGCGCTGTTGACCTGCACCAGCAGTGCAAGTGCGGCAAACAGGCTTGGCATACGCGGGATGTCGAGCTGACCAACCTTGATGGCTTCTAGGAGGCGCGGCGTGATGACCTTAGCGATCATGTACACATTCGCATCACTCCGCAGGTTGCCTATCACGCCACGCACCTCTGGGTCAGTCAGTAACTCAGTCGCCCGTCGCAGACACGCAGCCTTATGCCGTTCCCACAAAGCTTCCCACATCGCCGGTGTCAACTCCTCCTGCGCAAGATGCTGCACTTGTACGGCACACCAGGCCCGTGTTTCCGGATCTAGCGCTTGCAACTCCTGCAGCCAATCCATATAGCAGCTTTGTTGCCCCACCAGCTGTTGCTCCCATTCGAGCAGCGCCTGCTCACGCAACTCCAGCACCGCACGATCACGATCACGGCGCTCCTGCCACACGCGCTTACGCAAGCCCCAACGATCCTGCTCACGCCAGGGTCGTGTCTGCTCACGTGCAATCCGTTCACGCGTGCGTTCACCGCGCGCCTGGCGTTCCTGTCGCCCAAGCCGCTCCAAGCGCTCGCGCTCCCTCCGCTCGGGCGGCGCAATGGCAGCCTGATAAGTGCTCCACACCTCCGTCCCGATTGCTTCTTCCGGTCGCCGCTGAAGGTTCCGTATCTCCGCTGCGACATGATCTTGAAATTGCTGGAGTTCCCCAGCTTCGATAAACAAAGCATGCATAAAAATCCTGGTGATCATCAGAAAACTGTGGTATGGGCATGCATATCCCTGGGCACGTCAAATGCGGCCAGGAGGTATGAGCACCCATGGCCGCGAAAACAACGAGGCCACGCAGTGCAAGCGCACCCGTGGCCACATCTGTGCCCCTAAGCTTAGCCGGTTGTTATGCTCGGACTGGCCGAAGCGTTAGGGATTAAAGGTGATTGGTTCCGAGGTGCATGCGATGGAGCGAAGGAGCAGCCTCCAACCGGCCACTACCGACCTCCACCAAGTTGTTGATAACGTCTAACACGATATGCACCTCCATTTGAATGAAGTCCTAAGAGCATAGCAGGTAAGGAGAGCAGCGTCAAGCAGGAATTTTGAGAGCCAACATCTCCTTCGCGGGAGTACGATCACCGGTACACGCGATCATGCGTGGCGCAGTGTGGATTTGGATCCGAAAGCCAAGGCCATCATACAGCTCCAAAACACGCTCGGTCGCCTGATTCGAGACGACAAGCGGGCCAGGATGGGCTGCTAGTTGGTGTGCAAGCTCCACTTGATCATTCCAACGAAAGCCACCCGGACTATATGACGTAAATGGGACATCGTAGGGTGGGTCGGCATACACAAAATCGTCCGGCGCCAGTGGGAGATTGTGGAAGTGCCGCTGACTGAACTCCCAGCTAGCGAAGAGCTGCTTGTACGGCGTCCAATCGACCGTATAGCGAATTTGCTTATAGCGCCCGAATGGCACATTGAACAAGCCCTTGCCATTGAAGCGGCACAGCCCGTTGAAACCAGTCCGGTTGAGGTAATAAAAAAGACTGGCAGGCTCAGGACCCGCACTGTCCCCGGTTGTAATCAGGTGATTCAAGCGGTCACGATACTGGTAATACAGCGGGCGAGCGTTGGCCATCTCAAGCGTGATCACCAAGCCTTGCTGCAGTTGACGGTAGAAATTAATCAGATGGGGATTCGTGTCGTTAAGCAACACCCGCTCTGGTCGCAACCCGAGCGCAACGGCCATACTGCCAACGAACGGCTCAACAAGCCGTCGATCGACGTAAGGCTGCCACAGGGGTATGAGAATCGGTAAGAGCCAACGCTTGCCGCCGGCCCATTTCAAAGGTGGAGTTAATTGCACAAGGTCGTTATCACGAGGCCTGCAAGACATTTATCCCGCATCGAGCACCGACGTCACGTCAATGTCCAAACCGGTCAAGAGCAGTGACGAAGCCACCTCCCCGCGCCCAAAGACCCCGTACTCCACATAGACATCTTCCACCAATGTAAGCACCGTGATCGTCTGCTGCGCTGGATCGACGATCCAATACTCTGGGATGTGGGCCATAGCATAATCAAGGCGCTTCGTCACCGTATCACGCTCCGGATCATCCGGGCTCACGATCTCGACCACGAGATCGGCCCCTTGCCAAAAGCGCTCATCTTGACGCGGATCAGCAGCATCGCATAAGACGACCAGATCCGGCTCCCGATATTTGCCGGGCCGGACCTGGACGCGGAGCGGCGCAAAGAGCACAATGCCTCCCATCGCCTGGACTATGACGAAGAAGCTGCGGTAGAGTAGCGCAAGGATCTTTTGATGCCGTGGCGTCGGCATGGGCAGCACCTCCATAGCACCGTCCGCGAACTCGAGCAAACGACGGCTGAAGTTCGTCATTGCGATGTACTGCTCCTCGGTCCACAGTCCTTGAAGTGGCGCAAGATCGAGCACGGTATCATCATCGCGATCCACAATGCGTAGCTTGTGTTCAGCTAGATCATTGATCATGGCCTCGTTCCCATCTTATTCGATCTGACGAGCATATTATCAGTATACGTCGGCACGCATCCCCTCGCAAAGAGCTACTATCAGTTCGCCCTACCTTCGCATCTTCACAAAGGTTTGCAGAACCCTACTGCAATTACTATACTTCGTTCACTGCCGATGTGAAGATGAGACGCGCGTATGAGACAAGAGCATATTGAAATCCCTCACGAGAAAATCGCCGATTTTTGCCAGCGCTGGAAGATTAGGGAATTTGCCCTGTTTGGCTCTATCCTGCGCGACGATTGGAGCTCAGATAGCGACGTTGACGTGCTGGTAACGTTTGCGGATGACGCTAGATGGGGCCTATTTGATTTCGTGCATATGGAGCAGGAGCTACAGCGCATTTTTGGACATGCTGTAGATCTTGTAAGCCGCCGAGGGATCGAAGGTAGCCGTAATTACCTGCGCCGTACTTCTATTTTATCCAGTGCTGAGGTTGTTCATATCGCGGGATCTTGAGTACCTCGTAGACATTATCGAGGCAGCAAAGCTAGCGATAACCTACGTCCAGGGCAAAACACGCATTAGTTGCAGCACTCGAAAAAATTGTACCAGCCGAGGGCAGCAACTAATGATCTCTGTCCTTCATTCCCCGCCCGACAGCGCCGCCACAATCATATCCACGTCATACACACAGCCACCCCACGTGCCGCCGCTCGTCTGTTGCAGCGCCGCCCATAAACGTGTGTCGGCAGGCAGCGCGGGATGAGGTGTGAGGTCGGCCCGCAGCGGTCTCGCGGCTAGGACGCGACAGCCTTCCTCTGGTCCAAAGAGCGTTTTGCCCTCGCCCACCAGATCGACGGTGCCCACTAAGGCGTTGCGATCAACCATAATCTGAATCAGATCGCCATCACGTACC
>JACDGP010000058.1 GCA_013821605.1 Herpetosiphonaceae bacterium | reverse complement strand
TCGGCCTCTGGA
The DNA here is from genome assembly GCA_013821605.1 of Herpetosiphonaceae bacterium. GTDB lineage: Bacteria > Chloroflexota > Chloroflexia > Chloroflexales > Kallotenuaceae > JACDGP01. The sequence goes on along the minus strand of JACDGP010000058.1, from coordinate 31,942 downwards.
ACTGGTGTCAGTCCCTGCCCGCCGGCCTTGATTGTGAGCTTGCGCTGGGTGGTGGCGTGTCAGCAGGCGAAGCGCAACTGCTCGCCTTCGCTCGCGTCTTTCTGCACAACCCTGAGCTGGTGATCCTGGACGAAGCCTCATCCCGCCTTGACCCTGCCACCGAGCGGCTAATCGAACGCGCCGTTGATCGCCTGCTGCAGGGCCGCACCGCCATTATCATTGCCCATCGCCTGCCGACCGTGCAGCGCGCCGACGAGATCATGATCCTGGAAGATGGTCGTATTCGCGAGCATGGACGTCGTGAGACGTTGGCGAACGACCCAACCTCGCGCTTCGCAGCGCTCTTGCAAACCGGCATGGAGGAGGTCCTGGTATGAAAGCCGTGCGTGTCGTCTTGAGCATAATCCGTTTTCGCCCATTGCTCTACGCCATCGGCGGCGGCTTATGGATCGTGTACCTGGCGCTACCCCTCCTGACTGGCCTGATTACCCGTACCTTCTTCAATACCCTCAGCGACGATGCACCGGCTCGCATCGGTATCTGGAGCTTGCTTGGGTTACTGGTCGGTACCGAAGGGCTGCGCGTCATCACGTTCACCATCTCGATCACAGTCTGGACAGTCTTCTGGATCATGTCGGAGGCACTTCTCCGCGCCAACATGTTAGATTGGCTCATGCGCGCGCCCGGCACACACCGTTTGCCCGATTCAGCTGGTGAGGCCGTCAGCCGCTTTCGCGAAGACGTCCACGAGACGATGGCCTATCTCGACAGTTGGCTCGACGTAGCGGGTAAGGGTGTATTCACCATCATCGGCCTTGTGATCATGATCCGCATCAACCCAGTGATTACCCTGGTCGTCTTTCTACCGTTGGTCGGGATCATCGCGGTAACGCATGGACTAACAAACCGTATCCGCCGCTACCGCGAAAGCAGCCGCGCCACCACCGGGCGTGTCACCGCCTTTATCGCCGAAATCTTTGGCGCCGTCCAGGCCATCAAAGTAGCTTCGGCGGAGCAGCACGTCATCGCCCACTTCGAGGCCCTCAACGCCCGCCGTGGTACCGCTGCTGTGCGCGACCGACTGTTCTCGGAGTTGCTCGACTCGTTCAATGTGAATACGGTTACCCTAGGGACTGGACTCATCCTGTTACTTAGCGCGCAGTCAATGCGTACCGGTCGCTTCACCGTCGGTGATTTCACCTTATTCGTGAGCTACCTCAGTTCAGTTGCTGACCTGCCTCGTTGGATCGGACGTATGATCGCCCGCGCCAAGCAGACCCGTGTCTCGATTGCGCGGATGGAAGAGTTGATGCTCGATGCGCCCATTGGAACGCTCGCCCAACACAACCCTATTCACCTCAGCGGCGATCTGCCGCCGGTACCAATGGAGCAGCGGCTACCCACGGATCAGCTTGACGTACTTAGTGTGTCGGGCCTGAGCTACCATTATCCTGCCGGGGGTCGCGGCATCGAGCAGATTAACCTCACTCTCCGGCGTGGATCGCTCACCGTGATCACAGGTCGTATCGGTGCGGGCAAAAGCACGCTCCTCCGCACGCTACTCGGCATCCTACGGCGTGATGCAGGCGAGATACGCTGGAATGGCACACCGGTCAACGACCCGGCTACCTTTTTCGTGCCGCCGCGCAGTGCCTATACCGCTCAGGTACCACGCCTGTTCAGCGACACACTCCAAGACAATATCCTGATGGGTCAGGACCGGAGCATTGAGGAATTGCAGACCGCGATCCGGCTGGCCGTGCTAGAACAGGATGTCGTCGCGCTTGAAAAGGGCCTAGCGACGCTGGTCGGGCCGCGTGGCGTCAAGCTATCGGGTGGCCAGATGCAGCGCACCGCTGCCGCGCGCATGTTCGTTCGTGATCCCGAACTGCTGGTCTTTGACGATCTTTCCAGTGCGCTTGATGTTGAGACCGAGCGGACATTATGGGAACGCGTTTTCGCACGCGCCGGTGCAACCTGCCTGGTCGTCTCCCATCGCCGTCCGGCACTGCGACGGGCGGATCAGATCATCGTGCTGCGCGATGGACGGATTGAGGCGCAAGGCACGCTTGACGAATTGCTCCAAAGCTCCGAAGAAATGCAGCAGCTTTGGCAGGGTGAGACAGTTGAGGATGAGGGGCTGCAGCAGCACCGTACGATAGGGGTTCGTGTGTTATAATCGAAGCAAAGCAACCCAGGCTGTTTTGTCTGGGTTGATGTTTGCACATGAGTGTACTGGACGACCGCACTAACCCCGGGCTCATGCCGCATGGGAGCCATGATGTATAACCCTTTTCTCAGCCTGATAGGCAGTCATGATCTTGGCATTGACCTCGGCACTGCGAATACCCTGGTATACGCTCGCGGTAAAGGGATTATTATTGCCGAGCCCTCGGTCGTAGCCATGCACCGCCGTACAAAAGAAGTGGTGGCCGTTGGTGCCGAGGCCAAGGCAATGGTAGGTAAAACGCCCAGTTCGATCATTGCCGTCCGCCCGCTCAAAGATGGCGTCATCGCCGACTTTGATGTGGTCGAGAAGATGCTCCATTACTTTATTAATAAAGCAGGTTCGCGACGGCAACGCGTGGTCGTTGGCGTGCCATCAGGTGTGACCGAAGTCGAAAAGCGCGCCGCGAAGGATGCCGCCGAAAATGCCGGTGCGCGGCGTGCCTTTGTGGTCGAGGAGCCGATGGCCGCCGCGATTGGCGCGGGCTTACCGATCGTTGATCCGATCGGCTCAATGATCGTTGATATCGGTGGTGGCACGACCGAGGTAGCGGTGATCTCGCTCGGCGGCATCGTTGTGAATCACTCGCTTCGCATAGCAGGCGACGAGATCGATGAAGCGATTATCCAGTATGCACGGCGCGAACATAACATCCTGATCGGTGAGCGTATGGCCGAAAAGGCGAAGATCGCGGCGGGCTCGGCCTATCCCCTGGACGAGGAAGTGACGGTTACGCTGCGGGGCCGCGATCTGTTGACCGGCCTGCCCAAGGCGGTCGAGGTATCGAGCGTCGAGCTGCGCGAAGGCATTGCCGGTCCGGTCAGTTCGATTGTAGAAGAAGTACGTATCGCCCTGGAAGAAACGCCGCCGGAGCTGGTCGCCGATATCATGGAACATGGCATTATGCTGGCCGGGGGCGGGGCACTATTGCATGGCCTTGACCGTCGCATTATGGCCGAGACCCGCATGCCGGTCCATATTGCTGACGACCCGCTGAGTTGTGTGGCGCGTGGAGCAGGACGGATGGTCGAAGAATTCCGCGATCCTAAGTACCAGAAAATCTTGGAAGAGACCGAATCGAGTCGCTACGGGCGGCGCAAAGCCCGTAGGTAGCTCGCCAGGATTATGCGTAGTAGCATCGCTTCTTCCAAACAAAGCCGGGCGCTCAACCGACGAAGCCTGGCGTTGGCAGCTGGGATCCTCATCCTGGCGATGCTGCTGCTGCTGCTGGATATGCGTGGGCTGCTCATGCCGGTTAAAGGAACAGCCCAAGCCGTACTCCAACCGACCGAGCAGCATCTAACCCAGAGTCGTGTGGGACTGGGACAGTTTTTCCATGATCTCCTTCATATTGGTAGCCTGCGGCAGCAAAACGCAGATCTGCAAGCACAACTTGCGGTGGCGCAGGCAAAATTGATTCAACTCGAAACAAATCAGGCGCGGACCGATGCCCTCGAACGTGAACTTGGCATTCGCCAGGCCTATGGCTGGGTAACCGTACCGGCACACGTCGTCCAGGGCACGGCCGATAATGGTCGGCGCATGATCCGGATTGGCAAAGGACGTGTGGATGGGGTAACCATCGGCATGGCGGTGATTGGCAAAGAAGGCGGTAGCCCGCCGGCGCTGGTTGGAACCGTCGACCGCGTCTATGCCCAGACCGCGGACGTGCTCCTGATCACCGATGGTGCTTTCAGCATCGGCGCGCGAACCACGGCCGTTACGCCGGCGATGGGACTGATTGTTGGCCAATGGCAGGCTGGCAGCCGTACCAGACTAGATGATGTAGATCGCGATGCCGTGCTCGTGCCCGAGGATGTTGTCATCAGCGCGGGCCTCAGTAAACCAATCGCCAGTGATACACCATTGGCACAAGTACCCGCCGGTGTACCGATTGGGACGGTTACGAAGTTGCTCAAAGCTGATAATCAAGGCAAAAGTGCTGAAGTTCAACCTTTCGTTGATCCAGATCGCGTACGCGACGTGTGGGTGATCACCGGTGAGCAGACGAAGTAACGTGGGCCGAGGAGCTGGAGCGCAGGATGCATTCGTACCGAGCACACATGTATCATAAGGTAGTCGGTGGATAACCGCCGGCCAAAATGGGAACAACGCGCCCTTCACCAGGTAAGCTGCGCTACCTTACTACTCATGGTTGCGCTGGTACAAACCGAGCTCACGCCTGATTTCTGGCACGTGCGGATTAATGTGGTTCTGGTCGTCGTCGTTTGCTGGACGTTGCTGCGTGGAGTAGAAGCAGGCATGCGCTGGGCACTGTATGGCGGATTAGCACTAGGCCTGCTTACACCACTGCCACTTGGAGCGCATCTGTTGAGTCTAGCGCTGGTCGTGCTCGTGATCGGCGGGCTAGCCGAAGCCTATCCACGCGACAATCTGCTGGTGCCCACGCTGTGTGTGGTTGGTGGTTCCATCTTGGAAAGCACGATCTTAGCTCTGGTGCAACGCGTCGGCGGTGCTGGCGTCAGCTGGCTCGGCTATCTTTGGATGATCATGTTGCCAGAAACACTATTGAATGTTCTGGTCGCTTTGCCACTCTACATGACATTACGTGGACTTGATCGTCGTGATCGACGGCGAGGGTGGGTCGCATGAATCGCCTGGTTGTTTTTAGACTCTTAATCCTCCTATTCTTCGTCGTTATGTCGACACGGCTGTGGACGCTACAGATCAAGCAGAATGGTGTGCTTACCGAGGCAGCTCAGCAATACACAACTCACACCATCTCGTCACGCCCACTGCGCGGTGAAATTCTGGCCGCTGACGGACAAACGCGCCTGGCAGAAAGTTTACCGGCGTATACCATCGCGATCCGCCCCGATCAATTGCCACGGTCGAGTAAGCCGTGGGAGCGCCAGCAGGTCTTCGCCCGGCTGACCGACATGTTGCACTTGCCCAGCGCCATGGTGCTGTCGCCGACTGAAGAGCTACGCTACCGGGCAGGGCTACGTACGGGCGTTGAAGCCATAGGCGGTATCTTACCACCGACCGTCTTTGCGACGTCCAACTTCACGGTGACCGTACCGGTCTCACAAGCGCTGACAGCACTTGATCTAACGCGCCACTTCAGTGATACCCTGACCTTTCTATCACCCGTTGAAATAAAGCTCAAGTCGTTAGGTGGCGCACCTTATGAAATGGTGCCGATGACGATGACACGTTCGCTTGATCTGGCCTTGATGATCAAAGAAAACAGCACGTTCTTGCCCGGCGTCTCGGTTGAGCGTGACTACCAGCGCGATTATCCGCATAGCGGCGAGGTCAAGTCGTTATCACATCTGCTGGGCTATATTGGCGAGATTGATGTGTGTGACGTCATGCGCCGTAATCCGCCACGTTCGTACGCTGGAGCCTACGGGACGGAGTGGTTAACAAAATGTGGTATTGATCCCAACGACCTCCCGGGAGACGATCAAGCGGCACGCTATCTGTTGAGCGACCGGATCGGGCGGGCAGGGCTGGAGCGTACGTTTGAAGATGACCTGCGCGGCAAGCTGGGCACGCAGCAGGTTGATGTCGATGTGAATGGACGGCTTGTCGCCGAGCCCAAAGTAATTACACCGACATTGAATGGCTCAAACCTCGTGTTGACGATCGACTACAACCTACAGAAAAAGACCGAGGAGGTTATACGTAAGTGGATTGCGGAAGCGGAGCGTCGCCGCCGTAATCCACCGGCCAAGCAAGGCTTCCACCTCGACTATAACCCGATCGAGGCCGGCGTGGCCATCGTCATGAACGTTCACACCGGCGACATTCTGGCGATGGTCAGTTGGCCCGCCTTTGATAACAACATCTTTAACGGGCGGGTCACACAGGACGAGGTTGACCAGATCTTTAATCCCAAACCGCCCCACCCGGCTCCGGCGATCAACCAAGCGATCGGTGCGGTCTTTCCGCCGGGCTCAACCTGGAAGCAGTTTTCGGGGTCGACCATCCTGCAGGGCGGCGCAATTACCGCCGACTCGACCGTCCGGGATAAAGGTGAACTCGACGTAAAAAATCAATATTATGATGCTGATCCACGCTATGACCAGCGCTTTCCGAACTCGATCGTCACCGATCGTGGCTGGATCAACATCCGCACCGCCTTGCAATTCTCGGTCAACAACTTCTTCCAATCGGTCTTGGGCGGAACCAAGCATGTGCGTAATATGACAGCAAGTGAACAGCGCGATGCTTTTGATCCGGATGGTGAGCAAGCAGCGGCGATGGCCAAGCAGTATGGTTTCGGCCAGCCGACCGGAATCGACTTGCCCTACGAGCAGGACGGTACTGTGCCCAGCAAATCCTGGAAGGCAAACTTGCCGGAAGGCAACACCAACCGGACCGTACCCTGGAGCACTGGTGATGTGTATAATATGGCGATCGGGCAGGGGTTTGTGCTTTCAACTCCGCTCCAGCTCGCGGTAGCATCGGCGGCTGTCGCCAACGACGGCACGCTGTTGAAGCCCCAACTGGTCAAGCGTGTTGTGGATGATAATGGCAAGACCATCCGGGAGACCCAGCCCGAAGTGCGAAATCATGTGCCGGTTGACCATGCCAACCTCCAGACGCTGCGCGAAGGTATGCGCCTGGCGATCACGACCGGCTTCGACACCTGTGCAAGCAAGGATATTTCGGGGTTAGAGATCGCGGGGAAGACCGGGACGGCTGAATACACTGAACCGATCGATCCGACGAAGCCCAACTTTGGCGACAACGCGCGGAAGCGTAGTCATGCCTGGTTCGCCGGCTTCGCGCCCTATGATAAGCCGGAGATCGAGGTTTTGGCACTGGTCGAAGGCGCGGGCGATATGACCGACGGATCCGCGACGATCACCGTACCGGCGGTAACAGAGATCATGCAGAGCTACTTTAATGTGACGCCGCCGCCGGCGTCGTTTGGCCCGGTCAAGCCCTACATGCTGCCCTGCCACTAAGCAAGCACTGGGGCACTCACGCCCTTCATACGTCATACCTTGAGCCCACATCTGACGCTACTAGCGCCTGGCACGCAGCGTGGTAAAATACAGTGCAGAGTGCTGGTAATCGGTGGTACCGATACATACAGGGAGGTTTGTATTAACGCTGCAACGTTGGCCCGTCGGGCCGTGGCCGTCGCCGAGGACAAGCAGGCGAATGAAATTATGATGCTCGACCTACGAGGACTGACCACGATCGCGGATTATTTCGTACTATGTACGGTCCCAAGTGAACGGCAAATGCGGTCCGTACTTAAAGCGCTGGATGAAGAGCTCGCCCAACCACCGGCCGCCAACCCGCGCATCGAAGGATCACCGGAGACGGGCTGGATCATTATGGATTTTGGCGAAGTGGTCGTACACTTATTTTCGCCTGATCAGCGCGAATTCTACCGGCTAGACCGGCTATGGAAGCAAGCCCAACCGGTCGTCGTTGTGCAATAAAGGATCAGCATGAACGCAAATCCGCGAGATCGCTATCTAGTCTTCGCGTTGGGAGCGGCTACCGGCAGTGCTATTGGCTTGGTTATTGGTGCTCTCGCGACCTTTTGGTTAGGCGACGAGGCGGCCGATGGTCTTAAACGCGCCTTGCGCCGTCTCTTTGGGCGGGATGACCGGGTTAACTTCGAGTTATTCTTGCAGTAACTTGGTCCTAGAGCAGCAGCCCAAGCCTACAATTCATCCTCAAGCGCCAAGCACGGTTTGTACCTGCCTTGGCTTTTTTGTCTTGATCAACAGGAGCCAGGTGAGCCTATTGCTTAGTAGAAGCAGTGGGCTCACGTGATACCTGGTCCGAGAAGTGGCAGGCTGCCCAATGGCCTGCCACTTTTTCCTCAAAAGGCGGCTCGACCTCTTTACAAATTTCTTTGGCTAGCCAACAGCGTGGATGAAAGCGACAAGCAGCCGGTGGATTGATCGGCGACGGGACATCGCCTTGTAGGATAATGCGGTGCCGTTTAGCTCGCGGATTGGGAACCGGAATCGCTGACATGAGCGCGGCCGTATACGGGTGCAACGGATTCCGAAATAGCTCGATCCGGTCGCTGAGTTCTACCAGCTTGCCGAGGTACATCACGCCGACTCGATCAGAGATATGCTCGACCACGCTTAGGTTATGCGCAATAAATAAATAGGTTAGGCCAAACTCTCCTTGCAGCTTATTCAAGAGATTAAGCACTTGTGACTGTATCGACACGTCAAGGGCTGATACCGGCTCATCACACACGATCAGCTTGGGCTGTAGCACGAGCGCCCGCGCAATCCCGATCCGCTGGCGCTGCCCCCCTGAGAACTCATGCGGATAACGCCGGGCTTGCTCTGGATGCAGTCCAACCCGTTCCATGACCTGGCGGACCTGGTCGCGCTGTTCGACTGCGGTACCGATCCCATGGATCTTGAGTCCTTCCGCCACACTGTCACCGACGGTCACACGGGGATCGAGTGAGGCATAGGGATCTTGGAAGATGATCTGCATCTCACGCCGCAGCTGCTTAAGTTCGCTACCACGCGCCGCCAAAACATCTCGACCCTCGAAATGGACGGTGCCAGACGAAGGTGGAATCAGGCGCAAAATTGAGCGCCCCGTCGTGGACTTGCCACAGCCCGACTCGCCCACCAAGCCTAGCGTCTCACCCGGCTTCATGGTGAAGGAAACGCCATCGACAGCCTGCACCTGCGCAACCGTCCGTTGCAGCAGGCCACCTTTGACCGGGAAATATTTCTTTAGGTTGTTGACCGTCAGCAGATCGGCCATGGGTTGCGGGCCGGTACCAGGCATCGATGTCACAATTCTATCCACAATAACAAACGTTCTTCTAATACAGCCAACAGCGTACCAGGCGGTTGCCTTCGAGCTTAATCAAGGGTGGCTCTTCCTGATCACATTTAGCCATCCGATAGGGGCAGCGTGGGGCAAATCGGCAGCCGGGCGGCAGATCAAGCAAGCTGGGGACGCTACCGGGGATCGCATCAAGCTCTTCCTTGACCACGCCCTGCACTGGGATCGACGCCAACAAGCCCTGGGTATAGGGATGTTTGGGCGCGTCGAATATGCCGTTAACCGGTGCATACTCCACGACCTTGCCCGCATACATCACCAGCACATTGTCGACCATCTCGGCGACCACGCCAAGATCGTGTGTGATCAAGATAATCGCCGTGTTGATTTGTTCCTTCAGGTTGCGCATCAGGTCGAGAATCTGTGCCTGGATCGTGACATCCAGCGCGGTTGTCGGCTCGTCGGCGATCAAGAGTTCGGGATCGCAAGCTAGGCCCATTGCGATCATCACGCGCTGGCACATACCGCCTGAGAGCTGGTGCGGATAGTTGCCCATACGCCGGCGTGGATCGGGGAAACCAACCATCGTGAGCAGTTCTTCGGTGCGGGCCTTGGCTTCGGTATCGTTCAGCTGCTTATGAACCTTGAGCACTTCGGCAATCTGGTCACCGATCCGAAAAACCGGATTAAGCGAGGTCGTCGGCTGCTGGAAGATCATCGCGATGTGGTTACCACGCAGCTTGCGCATCTGTTCAGCCGGAAGCTCAAGCAAGTCGTCACCATCAAAAATAACTTCACCTCCGGCAATCTCACCGGGTGATGAAATCAGCCGCATAATCGACAGTGCCGTAACCGACTTGCCACAACCTGACTCACCGACGATCCCCAGCACTTCGCCGGCCTGGACGGTGAAGTCGACCCCGTCGACTGCTTTGATTGTTCCTTCCTCACTGTGAAAGTAGGTTTTGAGGCCTTTGACACGCAGTAAGTATTGCTTAGCTGGCACCTAAAACGGCTCCCCGTATGATTGTATAAGTATAATGTCCACGCTCAAAGTATAACCCCAAAAAAGCACCACGCCCCAGAGGTGGGCGCGGCGCACGCAGCTTCGCGCTTCGGAATACGTTACGTTACAGGGCCGATTTACTCCAGGTAGCCACGCAGCTTCTTTCCAAGGTGTGGATGGCGGAGCTTACGGAGGGCGACCGCTTCGATCTGCCGAATGCGTTCGCGCGTAATCCCAAACTCGATGCCGACCTCTTCGAGGGTACGGTACTTACCGTCGTTCAAGCCATAGCGTAGCTGGATGATCTTGCGCTCACGATCCGGTAGCTTGTCGAGCACCTCTTCGATCTGTTCGCGCAACATCGTCATCGCAGCCGCTTCGGGTGGGGTGGTGATGCGATCATCTTCGATAAAGTCGCCCATCCGGCCTTCACCTTCCTGGCCGACCGGCATCTCCAAGGATAGAGGGTGCATCGAAGCTTCTAGCGTCCGGCGTACTTTGCCAGCGCTGATGCCCATCACGTCAGCAATCTCCTCCGGCGACGGGTCGCGTTGCATCGATTGCTGCAATTTATGCGAGGCACGCTTGACCTGCGAGATCGCTTCGCCCATATGCACCGGCAACCGAATGGTACGTGATTGATCGGCAATCGCTCGTGTAATCGCCTGGCGAATCCACCAAGTCGCATAGGTCGAAAACTTATGACCTTTGGTATAGTCAAACTTTTCGACCGCCCGCATCAACCCGATATTACCCTCCTGGATCAAATCCATCATAGTAAGGCCATACGAGGTGTATTTTTTGGCGATTGAAACAACCAGCCGCAGGTTGGCCTGGATCAAGTGACGCCGTGAATCGATGCCCTGCTCGACTAGTGTCTGATACACATGGCGATCTTCCGGCACAACCTCACCGCTCGCCAGCGACGCCCGGCCATGGTGGCCAGCCTCCATCGCTTTCGCCAGGGTAACTTCTTCGGCGGCTGTGAGCAGTGGCACCTGGCCAATCTCTTGTAAATACATCCGCACCGGATCATCCAACGCAATATCGGCCAGGTCAGGCAGTGGTGCTACTGTTTCGACGTGTGGTTCGTGTTCGGCAAGCGCAACGTCCGCGACAACCACTTCCACTGGCGTTTCGATCACGGCGATCCCTTCGGCCCCGAGTGCAGCATAGAGTTGATCCAGATCCTGGATAACGCGTTCGGGCTCTGGCACGAGTGCCAGTATTTCATCATAGGTGATGAAGCCCCGTCCGCGGGCCAACTCAAGCAGCTTGTCCAACATGCGTTTCGATCCTCCAACTAGCTCTTAATGTGCTGCAAGTGTGCAGGGCGCTGGGTCTCTACGCCGGGAGAAATGTCCCGTTAATATAGCAACGAGGGTCCTACGCGGAACCCTCTGGGAGCGATCACTGCACACTGCACATAATCTTTCGATGGTACTATAAGGCGTGCCCCGACGAAAGTCAACCCCTTTTGGCGCGAATGCACAAATGAGTGATAGCTGAAACCAGGCCTATACACAAACTGGGCCTAAATTGCCACTAGCACAGTGGCATAGAGTTTGGTAGAATGCGCCACAGGTCAACATACTTCATATGACCAAGGAGGGTCTCTCGCATGGACGTAGAAGCTTATTGCATGAAATGCAAGGCTACCCGGAAGATGAACGACGCCCAGGAAGTCACGATGGAGAATGGACGCCGGGCTGCTAAGGGCATCTGCCCGGTCTGCGGCACGAAGATGACCAAGTTCCTGCCGAGCGACAAGAGCAAGGACGCCGCCAGCACTGCACCTAAAGCAGCGAGCACGCCGGCTAAGGCCACCAGCACAACCAGTAAGGCGACCAGTTCAAAGAGCAAGGCCGCATCCAAGTAATCAAGAGCCACGTTTCGAGCAGGCGGGACGGAGCTGCGAGCTCCGTCCTTTGTATCTCGCCATTCAGGGGTGCTATGGCACGAGCGCAAGGCCCACCGACACAGCCTGTAGCTGTGAATCGCAAAGCCTTTCATGATTATTTTATCGAAGAAGAGTACGAAGCCGGCCTTGTGTTATCCGGCTCCGAGATTAAGTCCGTGCGCGTTGGCAAGGCCAATCTGCGGGGGGCGTACGCGCGCATCGAGAACGATGAGGCCTGGTTGATCGATGCGCATATCTCGCCCTACGAGCAGTCGGGGGTGTATTTTAACCACGAGCCGATGCGACCGCGTAAGCTGTTGCTGCACAGGCGCGAGATTAGCCGTCTACTGGGGAAGCTGCACGCCAAAGGGTTGACGCTGGTACCGCTCGACATTCATTTTGTGGGTCGCCGGGCTAAGGTCAAGCTGGGCGTGGCCCGTGGCAAGAAGCTCTACGACAAGCGCGAAGCCACCGCTGAGCGAGATGCGAACCGCGAGATTCAACGTGTCGTCAAGGCACGCCGCTATGATGACTAACGTGATTGCGTGATACAGTGCTTGCGCCGGAGCATTCGCTGGGGTATGATAGTGTTAACGTAAACAAGGTACCCAACGCACCGGTATCTAAGGAGGAACCCGATGGCAACTGCGCCTGCTGTTGACACCCAAATCGTTACCATTACACCTTCTGCGGTCGCTAAGCTGCAGGGTCTAATGCAAGACAAGCAACTCAACGACCATGCCCTACGCGTTTTTGTCGCCGGTGGTGGTTGTTCAGGTATGTCGTATGGCATGACCTTTGATGACGAAACTCAACCCGGTGATACCGAGTTCGAAGCGAATGGCTTGCCCGTCCGGGTTGACCCGGTCAGTGCGCGCTATGTAATCGGTGCCAACATTGATTACATCGATTCGCTCATGGGCGGTGGTTTCAAGATCGATAATCCGAATGCCGTGGCTAGCTGTGGCTGTGGTTCATCCTTCCGCCCACGCAGTGAAGCAGGCGATGAAGCGGACGAGGCCCCGGCTAGCAGTGGCGGCTGTGGCAGCGGGTGCGGTTGCGGTCACTAACAACCGCGTCCTCCAGTTCAAGCCACTTCATCAGATGATGAAGTGGCTTTTATCATAATGGTCACATTTCTCTAGATTAAGGAACGTTATGAATCAGCATGGCCCAGTACGCAATGCAACGCCGGTCGAGGTCAAGCAACAGCTGGAGCGGGGTGAGATTCATCTCATCGATGTACGGGAACCGGCGGAAGCCGCCCAGTCCCGAATTGAAGGCGCAGAGCTGTATCCAATGAGCCAGGCTGCCGTCTGGATCAATGACTTGCCCCGGGACAAACCGCTGGTGATTCATTGTCATCATGGTGGACGTAGTCTCCAGGTAGCGAGTGCACTGCTGAGCCGGGGCTATAGCGACGTGCGGAATATGGACGGTGGCATCGAGGAGTGGTCACAAACCGTCGATCCTCAGATACCCCGCTACTAATCGTGAGAAATCAGGCAGAGCTGTGGCAAAGCGGAATCGATCTGTTTAACGAAGGCCATTTCTGGCACGCACACGAAGCCTGGGAAGATGCCTGGAAGGCCGAACGCGATCCCCAGCGCCGTTTATTTTACAAAGGCATCATTCAGACCGCCGCCGCACTGGTACATTGGCAGCGTGACAACCCGCGGGGCCTGCATCTTAACTGGCACAAGGCGCGCCCAAAGCTCCTACAGGTGGGCGAACGTCAACTCGGGCTGCCGATTGCGCCGTTGATCGCCGCCATGGATCACTTCGAGGCGCTGGAGGGTGTTGGCTTAGAGCCGCCGCAGCTGGTGCTCACGATAGAGGCATAACTCCAAACTGGGTGACTACCACTGGACATAGGTACACTATGCCGCAGGTCGTTGAAGTTCATAACCTCCAAAAAACCTTTCGCCGGCGCGTCCGTGGGGCGGGCGTGCGCGGTATCCTGCGTTCGTATCTGCACACGGAATGGCATAGCGTTGAAGCGGTGCATGATCTGTCGTTCGCGATTGAGCAGGGTGAAGCCCTAGCATTGATCGGGCCGAATGGGGCTGGCAAGTCCACCACGATCAAAATGTTGACGGGCATCTTGTATCCCACGACCGGCGAGGCCCGGGTCCTGGGGCTCGTGCCATGGCACGAGCGCACGATGCTAGCCATGAATATTGCGACCGTCTTCGGCCAGCGCTCGCAGTTGTGGTATCACCTGCCCGCCGGTGAAACCTTTGATCTGCTGGCTCGGATCTACGAGCTTAAGCCGGCAGCGTATCGCGAACGCCGGGCTGAATTGGTGCGGCGCTTCGAGCTTGAGCCATTGCTCGCGACAGCCGTACGCAAGCTGTCCCTCGGCCAACGCATGCGCTGCGAGATTGCGGCAGCGCTGCTCCATCGCCCGCAGATTTTGTTTCTCGACGAACCGACGATCGGCCTGGATGTGATTGCCAAACAAACGATCCGTAGCTTGATCGGCGAAATGAACCGTAACGAAGGTGTGGCCGTCCTCTTGACTTCGCATGACGCCGGCGATATCGAGCGCCTGTGCAAACGGGTCGTGGTCATTAACCAGGGTACGGTGATGTTCGATGATCGGGTTAGTACCTTGCGGCGGCGCTACCTCCGGCGCAAAGTCATCGATCTACGCTTACGTGATGTGGATATGCAGGTACCGGTCCTGGCCGGCGTTGAAGTGGTCAAGGCCAAAGGCTATGGGCTCAAGCTCGAAGTTGATACTGATATACAACCGATCGAGCGCGCCGTGGCCGCCCTGATGGCCGTGCTGCCGGTCGCAGATATTACGATCGAGGACGCGCCCCTGGAAGAGATTATTGCCGCGATGTATCGTGATCAGGCCGACAGCCTGCGCATGACTGCGACACCTGCATTGGCGGACGGACCACATGGCAGCTGACCGACAAGCGTTACGGCGACCCGGCGGCCTCCTGCTCACGGCGGGCAAAGTATGGGCGGTGCTATGCATTACCCTGCGTTCGCGCTTGGCCTATGTGGGCGAACTGTTGCTACGTACGCTCTTCCTGATCTTGATTCTGTTCACGTTTACCCAACTATGGCATGCAACCAATCTAGGAAAAAACGTCCTTGTCGCTACTGGATTTACGATCCAGGAGCTGATCTGGTACCTGGTCTTTACCGAAGCGTTGATGTTATCGGCCGCCAATGCCCGCGAGATCGAAGTCGACAGCGAGGTCCGCTCGGGCGATATCGCCTACCGGTTAGGACGGCCGCTTCCCTACCCGCTGTTTCATCTGGGGGCTAGGCTGGGCGAACGCCTGTTACGCTTTGGGCTGTACCTGCTGGTGGGGATGGTGGTCGCCTTGGTCGTCGTCGGTCCCATTCAGCTTTCGCTGGCCGGCTTGTGGCTGAGCTGCTCTGTTGCACTGGTTTCTTTCGTGGGTGACTGGATCTGGACCTTTGCGATCTCCGTAACCTCATTCTGGATCGAAGACACCTTTGGCCTGCATCTGCTGTATCGCAGGGCACTCATGATCCTGGGGGGTATGTTGATCCCACTCAGTGCCTATCCGGAGTGGCTTGGGCATATTGCGCGCGCCTTACCCTTCCAATACCTAGTCTACTACCCGGCACGCTTGTTTGTCCATCCGGATGGGCAAGTCTGGCTCCTTGCACTGGGCGCAAATCTGGCGATTGCGTTGGCAGGCTTGCTGCCGCTGCTCGTGATCTACCGGATCGGCCTGCGCTTCGTGAGCACGCAGGGCGGGTAAGGGGCATGCGGCGATGAACAAAAGTGTGATCAAACAGCACTATGGACGATTTATCTGGGGCTACTTGTTAGCGAATACGCAAGGAGCCCTAGAATACAGGTTATCGTTCGTGAGCCAGGTGTTTGCGATGTTGCTCAACGACGTGATCTGGCTGGTTTTTTGGCTAGCCTACTTTACGCGCTTTCCGTTGGTCGCGGGCTGGGGCCGCACCGAGGTCGTGACGTTGTGGGCTGTGACGGCGGCAGCCTTCGGCCTCGCGACGACGATCTGCGGCAATGCGACTCGCCTAGCCAGCATCATTGCCCGTGGGCAGCTAGATGTGTACCTCCCCCTGCCCAAGCCAGTGCTGCTGCATGTGCTGATCAGCACGATGAGTCTGACAGCACCCGGCGACGTAGCCTTTGGGCTAGGAGCCTACCTCGTGATCATCCAGCCGCGTCCATCACAGCTGGGACTATTTGTACTATGTATGATCACCGGGGCGGTATTGGTCGTCGCCTTTACGGTGTTGACCCAAAGCCTAGCCTTTTGGCTGGGCAATGCGGAAGGGTTAGGAGCCCAGTTAGTCGCTGCCTTGATTAACTTCTCAACCTATCCAACCGTAATCTTTAATGGCATCGTGAAGGTTGCGCTGTTTTACGATCATTCCAGCCGGCTTTATTGCCTATGTGCCCGTGCAGCTCCTGCACAGCTTCTCCCTCCCAATGCTGCTCGGCCTGGGAATCTTCACCACGGTCTTTGGTGCAGCGGCGGTAGGCGTCTTTTACTTGGGTCTACACCACTATGAGTCCGGTAATTTGATCGCCACACAATAGCGCCTGCTCCTAGCGGCGCTCATCATCACCAACGACGCGCTGCTCGTCGCCGCGTAGCAGCCGTACAATCTCGTCATCACGGCGCCGATTGGCCTGACCTTCGTTCAAGACCGAGATGCGCTTTTCCAGGGCAATCTCCTCATCCGACATGTTCAGTTCACTTTTCCAGAAGCGTAAAATACCGACGATAATGACCACGATCAGCGCCGCAATCAGTACAAAGGTTAACCAGCTTACCGCATCCATACGATCCTTAATCCCCCGTCTGCTCGAAGGCTGCTAGCCGTCGCTCCAATAGCTGCTCGCGACTGAAGCGGTTGAGCTGCAAGGTCGCTTCGGCGACATCCAGCAGGGCATCCTCCGGGATCAGTCCGACCACCTCGCTCTCAGTCGGCACAACCCCGTAGCGCGCTGCTTCCGCCTTGATCAGCGCCCAAACGCGTGGCAGGGGCGTGGTACGAAAGTCGGTCAGATTCATCGAGACTTGTGCCCGGCCATCAACCAACAGGCCTAGCGCCTTCACCCCACGCAAGCCACCGCTGCTACCACGGATCGCTTTGGCGATCGCCTTCGCGACTGCAACATCCGTCGTATTCAAGTATACGTTATATGCGATTAACGGTGGGCGCGCTCCCACGACCGTCGCACCAGCCCCGGTCAAGGTAGCTGGCCCGAAATCCGGGTCCCGCGCCGGGTCATGGCCCAACGTCGCCTGGAGACCCTCGTACTCGCCTTTGCGCACATCCGCCAGGTTACGCCGTTCGGGACAGGTGGCTGCTTCTTCATAGAGGTAAACCGGGATGCCAAGCTCGCTGCCAATGCGCTGTGCAACGGTGCGGGCCAGCGACACACACTCGGCCATGGTAACGCCTCGAATGGGAATAAACGGAATGACGTCCGTCGCGCCGAGCCGCGGGTGGGCACCTTGATGGAGCTTCAGATCGATTAACCGTTGAGCCGTTGCGGTGGCGCGAAACGCCGCCTCACCGCTCGCAGCAGGACTGGCGACGAAGGTAACGACCGTTCGGTTATGATCGGCATCGGAACTCACGTCCAAGACCCGCACCTCGCCCCCCTGCCGGATGGCTGCCACAATCGCATCAACGACCTCGGAACGGCGGCCTTCGCTAAAGTTCGGCACGCACTCGATGATCGGCCCCATTGCCACTCCTTGTTGTTTTTGCCTGAGCAGATTATACTACCCTGGTTTGCCAAAGAATGTTGGTCAGGTTTAATGCGTCAAAAAATCGTTCTGATGATCGGTGGTCTGTTTGTGCTAGCCTTGGCGGCTTTTCCGCTGCTGGCACCGGCCGGCACTGTGCGCCGCCACCCAACGGCAGCTTTGTTGCCATCGAGCATTCCCGCACCCTCAGCCAGTCCCAGCCCCTCGGCTACGTCGACGACGGTACCCACGCTGGTCCCACCTACGCCCACTCCCCAGCCTTGGCGATTTGCTGAGAACAGCGAGGTCGCAGGGGTAGCGGTGGGCGGATTAACCACGGAAGAAGCGCGGGCGGCAGTCGCTGCCTCCTTCGCCGAGCTTAACCGACCGCTCCAAATCCATGCTGCCAATGACGTGTTCGCGATCAACGTTGGCGATGTACTCACGCTGCCAGCTATTGATATGCTGATCGTGCAAGCTAGCCGAGCCGGACAGCAGCGCGCTATCAAGCTGCCATTGCATACCCAAGTCAACCGGCAACAAATCCTTGACCGACTCGAGCAAGAGCGCCCAAAGATCGAGGTACCGGTGGCGACCAGTGTGCTATCTGATGCGAAAGCGTTAACCCAGACCTTTACCTTTGTCACCCGTCCTGGCCTGTCACTTGATCTGCCGGCGGCCGCCGACCAGATAACCAATGCCTTGGTCGACTCCAGCGTCTCCAGCATCACACTTACCACCAATGTTGTCGTACCGCCGCGCCCCAAACTCGGCGAGCTTGAGCAGGTGCTCGAACAGCATGCTTCGCTTTGGCATGGAGTCGCCGGCTTTTACGTGTATGACATGCGGACGGGCCAGTCGATCGGCTATCACGATGATACGGTCTTCTCGGGTGCGAGCGTGATGAAAGTTCCGATCATGATCTTTACCTATGCGCGCCTCGGCACCCTCAACGATCAGCAGCGCGAATGGCTGCGCTTGGTGATCAACGAAAGCAGAAATCTTGAGGCCAACGATCTGTTGGCGGCAGCTGTGGGTGGTAGTACGACCGACGATGCATTGGTAGGAGCGAGCCAGATGAGCGACATGCTGCGCAACCTGGGCTTGAAGCATACCTATATGATTATTCCCTACGAGTCCGGCGACTACCTGATCCAGAACTCGAAGTTGCCGGGCGGTGGGCCACCGGAGGAAGGCTCGCCGCCCTTCACCGATGCCGATGGCTATGTGCGGACAACTCCGGGTGAGATGGGCCAGCTCTTTGTTATGCTGGCACAGTGCAGCGAGGGGCAGGGACCGTTGATTGAAAAATATGGCGAGCACTTGAATGCGGCGGTGTGCAAAGAGATGCTTGACGCATTACGCACGCCGCATGATCAGGCGCGGATGGTTGCCGGTATTCCCGTGGGTGTCCCGGTGGCACATAAAGGCGGCTGGACCGAAGATTTTCAGGGTGATGTAGGCATCGTCGATGCGCCCAATGGTCGCTATGTGGCAGCTATCTATATTTACCGTAATGCCGATGACGGCTTTGTGAGCGACGCTGATGCCAATCCTTCACCCTACCTCGGCGACTTCTCACACACGATCTACACGTTTTTCAACCCCGTAGCGACACAGCCCTAGCCGTAGCGGCCGCTACTCACTCAAATGGCTTCTCGAGGATGGCGATAAAGGCCTGGGCAGTAGACGATAGCGCCCGGTCATGGCGGAACGCATAGTTAAAGCTGCGTTCCTCGCGCACATCTGCTATATGGAGGGAGACCAGCGTACCTGCTTGCACTTCACGCCGTACCGTGATTTCGGGCACAACTGCCGCGCCCAGGCCGGCCTCTACACTGCGCTTGATCGCCTCAATATTGCCGAGTGTCAGCGTGCGCTGCGGTTGAATATGCCGGTCACGGAGCAGCGCCGACAGCGTGGATTGTTGAGCCGAGCCGGCCTCCCGCACCAGCAGGGTATGATCGGACAGTTCGGCCAGCGTGATCGTAGCGTAGTGAGCTAAGGGGTCATCGGGCGGCACAATGGCAACCACTTCATCCCGCAGGAACGGCACCATGACCAGGCGCGGATCATGGGCCGGCGAACCCACGAGAACTAACTCGACCCGGCCATCCCCTGCCGCCGCTAAGAGCTGCTCGGTATTGCCAACCGTAATCTGCACCAGAGCTTCCGGTCGCTCCCAACGCAGACGCGCCAGAAGGTCGGGCAAAACGTAGGTCGCCAGGGTATTGCCGACCCCCAGTCGCAGCGTCCGCGCCGCCACCCCACCCGCCTCGCGCGTAGCCACCTCTGCCTCAGCAGCCAAGCTCAGCATCTGCTCGGCATACGGCAGCAGTGTCGCCCCCGCCGCCGTCAGGACCACACCCCGCCCTAACCGTTCGAAGAGCTGCACGCGCAGTTCGCGCTCTAAAACGCCGACCTGCTGGCTGACCGTCGGCTGGCGTAGGTCGAGAACCTCAGCCGCACGAGTAAAAGAGCCGGCCCGTGCGACCGCAACGAACACTCGCAGTTTGGCCAGATCAAGCAGCATGCGCACGTCTCATCCCTTACATTCACTCCTGCTCCTCCATCAACGCCAGTTGGCGCGCGACTTCTTCAACGGCAACGCGCTGTTTGCGGTAAAAGTCCGACTCGCTCATCGCCAGCTTATCCGCAATTTCACGGATGCGCAGCCCTTGCAAGAAGCGGAGGTTGAGAATGTTATACAGCATCCATTCTTGAGCGGTAGGATTAAGCTGCTCGTCGGGCCGCAGGTTCTCGATCGCTTCGCGCAGCACAGCTTGCAACGCCTTAGTCGAGCTACCACCATCCTCCAACGAGTGGCGTACCCGTCTAAGGCCTAGTAAGGGGCTTTCCGAGAGCTTAGGCCCCCCCCAATAATGGTTGAGCGCATCCTTGACATACTGGTCGAAGTTGGGTAATGTCGCCACATCGGCTTCAAGGCGATCCAGTGTGGCTGGCAAGGCCAATTCGGGTTGCGCCGCCAACTGCTGCAAGGTTTGCATTTCGGGCGTGATATTGCGCAGGGCGCTATAAATCCGCTCCTGCAGCTGGACATTTTCTAACGCCAGCTCCATTTGATGCGCAAGCGTCCCAATCAGCCGCCGTACCTCCAGGGTAAGTCCTGCCATGGAGCATGAGACCGCGACCAGCCCGAGGAATTCACCACTCGCAGCATGCAACGGCAACAGGGAGTATGGCGGGGCGATCAGAAAATCGGCTGGTTGAGGTACTAGGCCACGGCTACGGGGTACCTGGCTGCGGCCCTGCTCCAGCAGTTCTAACAGGTGTTGGTCATGCAGGAAGTGCTTGATGACATGGCGGGGACCGGCCGAAGCCTTCACAATGCCGCCTTCGGTCTCGGGAGCTGCGACAAACGCACTTTCGGCACCCAAGGCCCCGCAGATTGTGATCAAGGTGTTTTCCAGCAGGTGGCGCAGATCACTGTTGGTAAAAGCCCTGCGATCAAAGCGTCGGAGCCAGCGCAATTGATCGCGATCCTGCCATAACAGCACGCCTTCGAGCCGGGGTCGTAGATAATCAATGAGGTTCGGCATCAGTACCGTGAAAATCATGACGCCGAAGGTGACCAGAGTGGCAGGTGGCAGGCCCGAAGCGTTCGAGAACAGCGGTAGCACCTCGAAACACAGAATCACCGTAACACCTACGAACGGACCGATCAGCAGCCAGCGAATAAAATCCTGCTTGACCAGCCGGTCCGGCAGCAGGACGCCCTGGTAGGCAACACTATAGGCTAGCACCAGAATCATGCCCGCGATGCCGATGTCGGCAATGTTTGAGATCAACAACACGACGGTCGGGGCCCAGGTCGCGCCGAAGCCCGACACAACCAGATATGGAAACACAGCCATGCCGGGAGCCATGAAGGATAGCCCCAGGTAGGTCATGCGTCGGCGCGCGGCAGGGGTATGCGACCGGCGACGGGCCCGCTCGAGGTTATACAAGCCTCCAAGGGTTGCCAGTGCAAAGAAGACGGCGAAGAACGGGAAAAGTGGTCCCGCTGCAAACTGTTCGAGTGGTGGATTGGTACGGCGTCCACGTAGCAGCAGGTCGCCCACAAAGGCGAGTACGACAAAGCCGGCGGCTATCCCATAGCCGGCTACCACCCCCCGCCAACGGCGTAAGGAAGGATAGCCCACCGAGGTCAACAACGCATCCGACAGGTGCAGATAGGCCGCCGGTACCAACGCGATGCCGAGCCAGCGCGCGCGCAGCAAAAAGATACGTGTTGTATCCAACTCAGCTTTATCCAGGAGCACATTCCCGCCATACACGATCACGACACCCAGCAGCAACAACGCCGTTGCCCGACCGACAGTATTACGCCAATTCCGCGAGGCAATATAAAAAAGCAACGAGAAGGTCACGATCAGGATCGCCTGCGAGAGCAGAAGATTCAAACCATGCAAGAGGGGTATGAGATCAGCAAGGCTGCTCACTTAGAATCCAAATCCGAAGAGCTTAATCACCAGACCAAACGCAACCAGGCCGGCCAGCGTTGCGATCCCCAGCAGCGCTTTGTCCCAACGGCTACTGCGGGCCGACATCAGGGTGCCATAGCAGCTCATAAAAACGGCGATCGCCAGCCACAGGCCAGCATTCAGCCACTGGCGACTCACCAGCAGATACAGGCCTAAGGCAAAGATGAGGGCCGCGAATAGGAGCATTCCACGGCCCATCGTCGGTGTTGTCGGTCCATGCATATTGTTCTCACGTATTGTTACATCGGTGCATGCTATAATCAACGCACCACTACCTTCGTAGGATACCGCAAAAGGGCGAAGCTAGCAGCGCCTTGAGTGCGGTGCTCACCGGCAAGGCGCTGATTATGAGCCCAGTTGAACCAATTCATCTTCTGCTGATCGGAGATTGTACGCTCGCAACCTCCTACCTCCCAGATCATCTGCGCAACGAAGTGCTGCTGGCGGAACGGTTACGGCGGGCGTATCCCCATGATCACATCATGATCACCAACGAAGGGCTTGATGGCGAAAGCATTGCGGGCTTCTTGCAACGTTATGATCGCACCATAGCTCGGCACCCTCTACCCGACTACGTGTTCGTGCGCTATGGCGTGAACGACCGGCGTGACTACGGAATCGACCAGTTCCGTGCGCTGCTACTGCAGCTTATCCAACAACTGCAACACGATCTGCCGGCCCTCCGTATCTTACTAGAGACCGGGATGTTCGTTGATTACCCGGCTCACTATGCCTGGGACCGCAACCGTGTGCTACAGCCGCTGTACGACGTCATTCGTGAGGTTGCAGCCCAGCATGATCTGCCGCTGGTCGATCTCTATGACCGCATGCTACAGGAAACAGCGCGCGGCAACTGGGATCTGCGAGTACGCGGCTATGGCAGTGTCGAGCCCAATGATGTCGTACTGGGAGCCGGTCGTGACGAACTGTATAGCGACGACATCCACTGGTTCACGAATATTCATCCCAATCCGCGGGGCATGCGGGTGATTGCGAGCGAGGAGGTACGGGTCTTGCAACACCACTGGCCGTTAACACTGCAACCACACAACTATCAAGCACAGGAATATGGTGTAGGATGACCGAAGAGCAAGATCAGCAGGAACACGAGGCCGCCGCGCTCTTTGCGAGCTTACCACCCGAAGGGCAGCAGCACGCGTTGCGCGTATTGCGGCACATGAACAACCGCGATCAATGGACGGGCTCGTTCGGCTGGCTGATCGGGATTCATTATATCGAGCGCGAACCTGGTCATATTACCTGTATGATCGATGTTGACGAATCACACTATAATCCGGCCGGTGTCGCCCACGGCGGCGTCGTTTATAGCCTGATCGATTCCGCGATGGGTGGCACCGTCCACTCCTATCTCGAGCCCGGCCAGCGCTGCGTCACAGCCGAACTGAAGGTTAACTATTTGCGTCCGGTGCGTGCCGGGCGCATCACCGCCGTCGCCAACTTGATCCAGCATGGCCGGACTCTAGCGGTCGTGACCGCCGAAGTTCATAACGCCCAGGACCAACTGGTAGCAATCGGTCTGGGCACCTTTGCCATTATTCAACGGCGTTAGCTGCCCGTAACTAACCGTTCGAGGACATGGTAAAAGGTGAGGATGCTCTCAATCTCGACCCACTCCTCGTGTGAGTGGAGACCGGCACCCCGTGGGCCAAAACAAACTGCGGCAGTCCCTGCTTGGCTATAATAGCGGGCATCCGAGCCAAAATGCTCGTCACGGAAGCGCGCCGGTTGGCCCATTTCGGCACTTATGGAGCTCACTAGACGCTGTAGGGCCGGTGCACTGCTATCCGTATTCAAGCAGCTGCCATCATGCGGTGTTTGAACTGTCGCACCGGGAAAGCACTGCTCGACAAAGTACATGATCGCGCCCTGTTCTTCATCGGGCACCCGCCGGATATCAAGCTTCAGCAAGCAATCGACCGGCACCCGGTTTTGGGCATCGCCACCATGGATCGCAGCCGGTGTTACCGTGGTGCGCCAGACCGGCTCTGCGGGAATCGGATAGCGTTCCAGCAGCTTTCGCAGCCCGGTTGCGAGTGGGATGATCGGGTTATCGCCATCCCAGGGTCGTGAGCCGTGCGCTGGGATACCGTTCATCGTGACCGTCACCCATAAAATACCCTTGGCACGGTTGACAATATGGAGGTCGGTCGGCTCGCCAGCTACAAAGAGTTGGCCAGTATAACCCTGCCGCAGCAGATAGCCCGTACCATCATCGCCGCCGATCTCTTCATCGGTCACGAACTGCCAACTCACGTTCGGCTGCTTACCCGCTTCAGCAAGCGCTTTGAGGAGCACCAGCATCGCGGCGGACGCTGCCTTCATATCCTGAGTCCCACGTCCATACAACCGGCCGTCGCGCTCCACGGCCTGCCACTGCTCTGGTCGTGCCGGAACCACATCAACATGCGCATTCAAGATCAGATCCTTGGCACGTTCCGTATCAAAAGCGGCTACGAGCATCGGAAAACCGCGTGACTCGTAGCGCTCAATATGGACGCCGGGCAACCGCTGGCAATAGGCCGCGATGAAGTCGATCACAACCCTGCGCTGGACCGCATCATCCGACACCGAAGGAATGGCTACGAGTTCTTTAGTCAGTTGCACCAGCTCATCACGTAACGACATAGTAGCTCCTGTGCGGCAAGGTCCTAACAGCATACTCCACTTGGGGGATACCGGTCAAGTACTGCCCAAGCTTGCAAAGCTACCATAGCACATAGTATGATAGGCGCTAGAAGCTGATAACCAGATGATACGGTCGTCACCCGCGCTTCACACCCTGTTCATTGGGGCAACAGCCATCACTTGCTAGAATGCCAGTATTCCAAGTACGAGCGACAAAGGAGTTCCGTTTATGAAACATCGTCCGCTTCGCTGGCTGACTCGTGGTCTGGGCATCGCCGCCTTGAGCGCAACCGTCGTCAGTGCCATCCCAGCTCACGCGGCACCCTGGGATGGCAAGCAGTTCAACTTCGTAGATCCGCGTTTCCAGCAGGTATGGAGCCAAACCGACGCCAATCCCAACGGCCGTTCGTTGGTCTGGGGACCGCGACCCTGGTTCGACTATCGCGAGTTCTACAAACAATCGCCCAACGGCCTGCGCCAAGTGCAGTATTTTGACAAGAGCCGCATGGAGATCAACAACCCAGCGGTAACGACCGGACCGCTCGGCGGCGTAACCAACGGCCTCCTGCCGGTCGAAATGGTCTCTGGCCGCGTCAAGCTGGGCGATGCCGAGACATCAGATCAGTTTGACCAGCGCGCACCGGCCGCGATCCCAGTGGCCGGAGACCTAGCTAAAGTTAACCCGGACGCTCCGACCTATGCCTCATTCACTAACCTAGCAACGACGGACGGTGGGTCACACACAGCGGACCAGCATCTCGGGACCAAGGTTGGCACGACCCTTGACAAAAATGGCAATATTGGATTACGTGAAGACCTTGCCAATCAGCCGGGTACGACCATTACAGCCTACACGGCCATTACTGGTCACAACGTCCCGCAGATCTTTGCCGATTACGAAAAAAGCAGTGTCGCGCCGGTCGATCCACTTGCAGCCTTCGGCTATCCGATTACAGAGGCCTACTGGATCACGGCCAAGGTCGGTGGTGTCAGCAAAGACATCATGGTCCAAATCTTCCAGCGCCGCGTCCTGACCTATACGCCGTCCAACAACGACCCATTCAAGGTCGAGATGGGCAACGTTGGTCAGCACTACTTCCAGTGGCGCTATCCAGTGCTCGGCACGCCCTGGGATGCGCCTGCAGTCTATACCCCGATCGCCTTTGGCTCATTTCGTAATACCTCCGGCCATCTGGAAGTCTTCACCACCGATGCTAATGGCGGTAGCCAATCGGCAATTACGGCCGGTGGTGCGGAAACCGAGCCCTTCTCGATGCTCCGTTCATGGGATGCCAGTCAGTTCGCAATCATCGGTGACTCGCGCCGCGACACAGGTCACCAGCAACTCTACCGCCTCTCGCTTAATGGCAGCAGCCAAACGCGACTCTTGTCCTCAAGCGCGAACGACTTCAACGGCGCAGTTTCGCCGGATGGTACCAAAGTCGCCTTCGCCTCGGATCGTACCGGTCGAGTCGAACTGTTCCTCATGAATATCGGCGGCACAGGTCTGGTACAATTGACCTCGAACACCACGACTTGCACAACACAGCATGCTTCGTGGCTGCCGAATGGCTCGGGGCTGATCTATACCTCGAACTGCGGCGGCACCTACCAAATCTACCGTGCCGACTTCAGCTACACCCAAGACCAGGCGAATTCGCTGGTAGCAACTCTGATCAACGTCAAGCGCCTGACCAACAATGCCGCCAACGATACGGCACCACGACTGTCACCGGATGGCAGCCGGATCGCCTTCGTGTCGGACCGCGACGGCAATGCCGAAATCTATATCATGAATAGCGACGGTACGTTGCAGCGCCGCCTAACGACGAGTGCCGGCTCCGATGGTGCGCCAACCTGGTCGCCGGATAACAGCAAACTGGTCTTCGAGTCCAATCGCGATGGTGATTACGAACTGTACATCATCACCACGGATGGCAACGGCCAGACCCAACTAACCAACAATACGGTTGATGACCGCTATCCCATCTGGGCGCAATAACCACTGGCTAGTGAAACCATAGACTTGCAGGGCGGGAGCTTGCGCTCCCGCCCTGTCGCTTGCTCCCAGCACTGACCAAAGGCTGTATACTATGCTCTGATGACAGCACCCACTCGACGCCTCGCCTCGGCCTTCCATTCACTGGTCTTGCCCGGCTGGGTCATCGCTGCCAGCACCGCAGTTTCCTCAAACCCTTTACACAACCTCCTGTTAATGGCGATCATCACGCTGGTAGTCTCAACCTGTTATGTCGCAGGCCCGCTAGCCCAAGGTTGGAGCATGCTTGTACGTCTGGGCCTTGTGCTGCTCATTATTCGTACGTTCCTAAGTGTGGTCGCGATCGGCGGGCTGACGTATGGGGCTACCCCGTTGTTGACACTGCCACAATTCCATCTATCGCCCTGGCTTGGCGGTCTACAGCTAGGCGGTGGCGCCACATGGGAAATGTTGCTCAACGGGTTGAACAGCGGTATCCGCCTGTGGAGCTTAATGCTGCTGGTGGGTGCCTTTAACGTTCTGACCGATCAGTATGCTCTGCTCCGTCGCACGCCCCGCTGGCTGTTCGGAGCGGGACTGATCGTGATGATCGCAATCGCCTGGATTCCACAAACCTTGCTCCAACTACAGGCGATTCGCGAAGCCCAACGCGTCCGTGGTCATCGTCTCCGTGGCTGGCGCGGGGCGCTGCCACTTGCCGTCCCGCTGTTGACCGGTGGCTTGGAACGAGCCATGCAACTGGCCGAGGCGATGGACAGCCGCGGCTATGCTCGCTCCGCCAGCCCTGACCGGCACTCGCTAGCTCAGCAAGCACTGCTTTTGAGCGGCATGATTCTGCTCGCGCTCGGCCTATTCGCCGCACTCGGCTTCCAGGCGACCGCACGCTTCGGCTGGAGCGCGGCCTTGCTAGGTCTGCTGCTGCTCGGCCTCGGCATCCGCTCCCTCCGCCAGAGTGTCGTCGTGAGCCGGTATCATCGTGAACGCTGGACCAATGCTGACCGACTTGTGCTCGGCCTGTCAGTCATCGCCGCGACCGCGCTGCTCATCCTCCAAAGTGTGAGCCCGGCAACGCTGACCTATACGCCCTTCCCGCGTGCTACCTTGCCACCCTTCTCACCGCTCGTGGGTGCTGTAACGATGCTGCTGACGGTTCCAGCTGTGGTGCGGCTCGCCACGAATGGCTGGGGAAGGTGAGCATTACCAAAAGCGCGACCTTCACGCATAACAACGACCTCATGCTAGGTAGTGCGCCAGCTCCTGCGCGATCACAACCGAGCCCGTGAAGTCTGCCACTTGTACCTGCGCCAAAGCTTCGGCCTCCGGCATCGTGTAGCGACTGCTGTAATGAATCAAAATCAACTGTTCCGCCCCGGCCCGCCGCGCGATCTCGCCTGCTTGCCGTGGCGTTGTATGACCATGGCCCTGGCTGGGATCGGAGTTAGTCGCCTCATGGATCAGGGTATGAGTGCCTTGAGCGAACGCCTCGCTCCCCGCATTGGGTTCCGTATCCGAAGAATTGACCAGCGTGCGGTTGGTGAGATGATCAACGATCTTGACGGCCAGGGTCGGCACGGTATGGACGGCGGGCGCAGTCCACACACCATAGTGATCGTTGTCGAAGACCAGCGTATTGGGAACTTCCGTAAGCATACGCCAATCGACCTTGCACATGTAGCCCTTCTGCGGCAACTCCAAGGCCTCGCAGAGTTTTTGTGCCATCGCTAGGGTCGATGGATTAGCATACACCGGCAGTGTCCCCTGGTAGCCCGCCAGCCACAAATGGAACAGCAAGGCCGGCACACCATAAATATGATCGGGATGCGAGTGCGTGAGGAGTATAGCCTGGAGTGAACATGGATCGATGCCGGCGCGCAACAGCTGCTGGTAGGCGCGACCACCGCAGTCGATCAGCAGTCCACCAGCCGGCGACTCCCACACCATCGAAGTATTGTCGCGCTCGGCGTCGGGCAAGGCGGTGCCCGCACCCAAGATGACCATGTGTTGCGACATTGCATTATCCTTAAGCTGGGGCTCCTATGGCAGGTATGTTCGCAGGACTTGTTCCAACTCCCCGACCGAGAACGGCTTATACAGCACATAGACGACACCGGCAGCCTTCGCAGCATGCAGCAGCTCGGGGTTAGCATAAGCTGTGATCATGACGACCGGGGTCTGTGGTGCCATACGCTGGATATGCTGTGCGAGGTCTAGGCCGGTCATGTCGGGCATCGCATAGTCGGTGATGACCAAAGCACAATCCTGCAGGGCCAGTTGCTTCAGCGCCGTACGCGCGTGCGGCACCGCGATGATATCGTACTCCGAAGTGACATCGCGCAGGATGCGCCGCAAAATCATTAGAATATCGGGCTCATCCTCAACGACCAAAATGGCAGGAATAGTTGGAGCCATCATACAGCACCTTTGCTCGGAATGACCGACCCTTGCTCGTCAAGCGCTGCGGGCGCTGCACTGTCGGGCTGTCTCGTACCACGGGCAGTAGCTTGAAGCAAGGTTGGCAACTCCGCCGCAAGCTTACCCCTGGTCACGACCCGTTCGCAGCCCACAGCCAGGGCCGCACGTTGCGCGGCAACGTCGACATGCGGCCCAAAGGCCAGCACCGGCACGCTCGCCCCTTGTGGATCAGCTTTAAGCGCGCGCACCGCCTCGGACCACCCGTTGAGTTGTCCACTATCGACCACCAATAGATCGGCATCAGCAGCATGACGCAAGAGCGTGACGGGAGTTACATCAACCGGCGTGCCGCCCAACGCACGCACAACATCGCCAATCTTTACGCCGAACATGAGGTCCGGCACCATCACTAATACCTTGCGCATTACACATCATCCTGGCGTGTCGGCAACCGGCTGCTAAGTAACCCACCAACCCCACCCATCAACGTTGCCAGAAACTGTAGACTCAGGTCGAGCCCATTATACGTTACGCTGCTGTCCAACACCGCGAAGAGCAGCATCATGCCGATGCCGAGTCCACCGACCAGCACACCATGTAATACACGTTCGCGCTTGGCCCAGCGCGCCGCCACATAGCCACCAAGACCGGTCGCAAAGATACTCGCCACCCACAACACAATGCCGGTGGTGCTCGCAAAAGTTGAATTGTCGGCTTGACCGACGACCGTCGGATCGACCGCGCGGCAGATCGTCGCGATGAATTCCGATAGCATGGTATCAACTAAGAAGCCGACCGTAACGGCCAGCCACGCAATTTTCGGAGTAGCGGTGCCTAAACGCGGTTTCTGCATCTTGAATCCTCTATAACATTGGTCGCACTATTTTAACCAAGAAACCGCCTCTACACAACTACGCTGAGCCAACCCAATCCAAAAAAGCAACCAACACAACAAACGAGGTGGGCATCGCTCCCACCCCGCTCGTAATTCGTTGGCAGCTTGTTAGCGTTCGATCGGGACCCCGACGCTGTTGCCCCACTCAGTCCAGGAGCCATCATAGTTACGTACGTTATCATAGCCTAGCAGGTACTTCAGCACGAACCACGAATGGGACGAGCGCTCACCGATCCGGCAGTAGGCAATGATCGGCTTGTTGCCGGTGATCCCTTTGCCATCATACAGCGCCTTAAGCTGCTCGGGCGTTTTGAAGGTCCCATCCTCCTGTACGGCCTGCCCCCACGGGATATTCTGCGCGCTTGGGATATGACCGCCACGCAGTGCGCCTTCCTGTGGATACTCTGGCATGTGCAACTTCTTGCCGGTGTACTCGTCGGGCGAACGCACATCGACCAGCGCGATCTTGCCCAGCGCTGCCTTGACCTCGTCACGGAAGGCGCGGATTGTGTGATCATTCCGTTCTTGAGCGGCATAGCCGGTCGCCTGATAATGTGGCACCTCGCGGTTCGTGGGCCGGTTTTCATCAAGCCACTTCTTGCGACCGCCATTCAAAATGCGCGCATCTTGGTGGCCGAAGAGCTTGAAGACCCACAGCGCATAGGTCGCCCACCAGTTGTTTTTGTCGCCATAAAAAACCAGCGTCGTGTCGGGCGTGATACCCAGCCGTGACGCCAGCTTCTCGAAACCTTCCTTGTCCAGGTAATCACGAACGAGGGGATCGTTGAGGTCGCCGACCCAATCGATCTTCACCGCGCCCGGAATATGGCCTTGGTCATAGAGCAGTACATCTTCGTCGGATTCGAGGATGCGCACGTTGGGATCGTTCAAATGGGCTGCCAGCCAATCGGTATCGACCAACACTTCTGGATGTGCATATGTAGTCATCGCTCTACCTCATCATAGATGATTGCAAGCTATCATAGTCGCCTACAGTTGTCAATGCGAGTTCTTGATAATGTTACTCAACCAACATGAGATTAGATGTCTTGTATACTATGTGGAAAGGAAGATGACGATGACCAACGATACGAACTGGAGCCTTACCACGCGGCTGGTCCACGAAGGCGAACGTGGTGCGCGGATCGCCGGAACACCGACCTCCATGCCGATCTATGCGACCGCAACCTATCTCCATCCGAGTGCCGCAGAGCTTGACCAGGCTTTTACCGATGGCGGCCTCGTTTATGGACGTTATGGGAATCCGACCGTCAACGGCTTCGAGGTCGCTGTCGCCCTACTCGAAGGTGGCGTTGGCGCCGTTGCCTTCGGCTCGGGCATGGCAGCCTTGCATGCTGCCATCCTGGCGGCCGGCACACCACGCGGTGCAACCCAGCCAAGCTTTCGGCATGTCCTGGCGGCGCGTGATATGTATGGCACGACCCGCACGCTGCTCAATGATTTCTTCGGCGCCCAAGGCATCACAACCGACTTCGTTGACATGGGGGACCTGGAGGCCGTTAAGCAGAGCATCGCTGCCCGGCGGCCTGATGTCGTCGTGGTCGAGCCGATCTCGAACCCCTTGCTCAAGCTGGTCGATCTGCCGGCACTGACCGAGTTATGCCGTGCGGCGGGCGCACGGTTAGTCGTGGATAACACCCTGCCGACGCCACTCATGCTGCGCCCGCTCCTGCAAGGTGCCGACTTCGCGGTCCATAGCGCAACCAAGTATCTAGGCGGCCATGGCGACGTGATCGGCGGCGTAGTAGCAGCACGCAGCCGCTTGCCGCTCGATAACCTGCGCACCTATTCCAAGCTACTGGGCGCGGTGCTCGGACCCTTTGATGCCCGCCTGTTGGCC
>JACDGP010000057.1 GCA_013821605.1 Herpetosiphonaceae bacterium | reverse complement strand
TTGCGGCGTGGTTGGCCGATACCCGACGCGCCGCCACCCGAAGGTCATCATTTGGCCGACTTGCGGGAGCACCGATCTGACGTGAGGGCTCCTAGTGGAGGTTCGCCAGCAGCATCTTTTCAACGGCGACGGCGGCCTGATCACCAACACTCAGCAAAAGCTCGACGTCAGCTTTCTCAAAATCGCCCTGTACTTTGTCGATGGCGATCAAGATTCCGTCGAGATTTTTGAGCAATACGACCGGGGCCACGACGTAGTTGCGAAACTGTTCCCCAGGATCGTTCGAGTCGAGCTCTCCGGCGGGGGTGTCGTTTTTCGTATGGATGATGACATCATTTTGCTCAAGCACCTGGCGGCAGAGCCCGCTGATAAAGGGCGATAAAGCCTTTTGGGGATAATGGTCAACATCAATGACCGCGCGGATTTCCAAGATATCTTCCTCGCTCCGTGCTGTTATATATAAGCCACGGGTCGCGCCTGAAAGTGCAAGGCAAGTACGCAGAATCAACTCATAGATATTGCCACTCCACAACGAGCGGTGAATATCCTTAAGGGCGATCGCCATATCATGAGCCCGTGTGCGCTGACCTTCCACTTGCCCCCGTAGCTGTTCGATTTCCTGCGTGGCTGCAGTCGCTTCCACCTGATAGCGCTCCAACCGCAGCTGGGCACTATGCAGTTGCACTCGCAGCTCTGACAATTCTTGTACCTGCTGTTCCGATTGGCGACGGGCCTCTTCGTTCTGCACAATCGCTTGTTCGAGGCTGTGGTGAACTGCATCATGATGCCCACTTGCTGCCGGCTTCTTCCTACTGTGAGCTTTCTCCTGCTGGGAGTTGGTCATGCACGACCTCACTTGTTACTGTGTATAAATTGGGTCCTGGATACAAGCATAATACCGCCTCATCAAGACAGATCAGTCTTATTTGTCATTAGTACTGCCTCCCATCCATTCTGAGGACTGCGATAATTCGAGATCTGCCCGTATGCTACACTGCCTCAGGTAGCACACAGCCTTAGGCAAGATCGACTACACGCAACGAAAGTGAAGGAAGGCGAATGAAACTTAACGATGATCTCTACGTCCTGCCGCTGCCCATGCAGATGGGTGGCCAATCGAGCCAACTCAACCTGAGCCTGCTGCTTGATTCGGCGAACGGTCCCACTTTGGTCGATACCAGCATTCCTGGCCAGAGCGATCTCCTTGCCGCCGCCCTCGCCGAAGCAGGTCTGCGCGTGCAAGATCTCACCGGCGTTATCCTCACCCACCAGGATATCGACCACGTCGGTGGCCTGCCTGATCTCGTTCGAGCCTCCGGTGCCCGCGTCTATGCTCACTCAACCGAGGTCCCCTATATTGATGGCACCTTGCCTGCCAGGTTCGCAACGCCCGCAATGTTGGCCCAAAGGCCAGAGATGCGCGCCCTTGTCGAACACTTCAAGTGGACGCCCGTTGATGAGCCCCTGGAAGATGGCCATCACCTCGATCTGGCAGGTGGCGTGCGGGTGATCTTCACACCCGGCCACACCCCCGGCCATATGTCTCTGTACCTAGAACGTTCGCGGACACTGATTACGGGCGATGCCTTGAGCGCCACCGATGGTCAACTATCCGGACCAAGCGAGCAAGCGACGATGGACATGACCGAAGCAGCGAAGTCAGTGCAGAAGCTGGCCAAACTAGACGTACAAACGATTGTCTGCTACCACGGCGGCGTCGTACGAGATAACGCCAACGAGCAACTACAGCGCGTCGCGCAATCCCTCGCACACTCCGACCACAATCTTTAGCTGGTTGCTTCATTGCTAGCACCTGTTGAAGTACATCTGACGCTCGACCGTTTCCTGACCGCGCAGCCCTACTACCCGTGTTGCTTGCTCGTGCATCCGGATGTCGCGCAGTTGCAGCAAACTGGTGAACAACTCAAGGCGCAGTATGGGTGGCCGGAGTTCCACCTTGGGCGGACGGTGAGTGAACAACTCCTGACTGTGAGCAAGGATCGTCGCTCCGGCGCGACCTACGGCCTGATAACAGATGCTCTGCGACAGCGCCAGCCCGGACCCATCATCTGCACCGCTATCGATCTGTTGTTTGAGCCTGCGTTGGCGCTCGATCCGCTCCGGCTTTTGCGTGATGCCAGTCGTGTCGCGCCCATGATCGTCACCTGGCCTGGTCGCTTTGCTAACAACGTGCTGACCTATGCCGAGCCTGCCCATGCCTACTATCGTTCCTGGTCACAACCCGACCTCTGCTCGTCGTGCATTATTCCCATATAGGGTATGATGTATCTCATTCCGCTTCATTGAGGCAGCGCATGCTCTACCGAGACCTCGTCCACTTCGACCCCATGAACGAGATGGCATGTTCTTTCTGCCCGAGCAAGTGTCCGAGTACGAGCGAAAGCGCATGACGGTCCGCGAAGTACAACAACTCCAAATTTTTGTCTCCGATGAAGCATCGGCAATCTTATGGCTACGCCAGCAGCTTGCTAACAAGCCTCAAACAAGTGCCGCTCTGACTCCACAGTTTATGCAAGAGCTACGCAGTTGGCAGAAGCACGAGGTAGGCGTTGAGATGGTCGAACTTCTAGAGCAAAACTTTCTGCGGTACTTCAGCAACGGCCCCATCCCGGGCCAGATTGTATCATGGCTCAAAAAGAGCACCGACATGCGCGATCTCCTAGCCAAGGAAGGCCGCGAACTAGAGGACGGCAGCGTCGAAACCGATAATCACCAGCTCAAATCACGTGCGCGCGACCGCTGGTATGTGCCCGACCCGAACAAAGCAGCCGACTTAGAGAAGCTACGCACCAAAAGTTTGCTCCGCGAGTTTGCAACCTACCAAACGAGTAAGGGTAAGCTCAAGCAGTTCCGCACCGAAGCCGTTCGCGCGGGCTTTGCCCAAGCCTGGCGCGAACGGGACTATGCGACGATTGTCCAAATGGCCGAACGTTTGCCGGAGAATGTGCTACAAGAAGACCCGAACCTGCTGATGTACTACGACAACGCAAGCTTGCGGGTTAACTGAGGTAAAGGTTATGGCAACAGTTACCTTACGAACTATTGACGATGCACTCATCACTGAAGTCCGCGAC
Source organism: Herpetosiphonaceae bacterium (assembly GCA_013821605.1). Classification (GTDB taxonomy): domain Bacteria; phylum Chloroflexota; class Chloroflexia; order Chloroflexales; family Kallotenuaceae; genus JACDGP01. Next base: position 29,224 of record JACDGP010000057.1, on the reverse strand, counting down.
CGGATTGTTAAAGCATACAACCCCGATGCGATCATGCTCTTCGGATCGGCAGCCCGTCATCAGCAGCGACCGGGTAGCGATCTCGACCTGCTCGTAATTATGAAATTAGCCGAGGGTGAGACGCTGCGCGATAAGGCGCGAGCAATTCACGCCTTATTTGATGGCTGGCTTCTACCACTAGACATCATTGTGCTCACACCCGAAGGATGGACCCGAGGCCTTCAACTGCCAGGACATATTGCACGGATCGTCGCTTCCGAGGGAGTGCGCTTGTATGGCTGACTCAACCCGTTGCCCGTCACACGTGTATGGATAACTCCTCCTTCTCCCTCTCCCCGCGTGGGAGAGGGCCGGGGTGAGGGGGAACACCTACCCGCTCATCCTCGTGAGCGACCCCGATGCCCTACTGTCTGACCCGCAGAACGTAGCTGCCTTGCACGAGCGCACCTTCCGTGTCATCACCGAGCCCGATCCTATTGCCTTACGCTATCAAGTAGAGCAGGCCCGACCATGGAGTACCGCTGCACCTCTGATCATCGTGACGCCCGAGCCCGTAAACATGCTGCCTTACGACCTGTGGCAGCAGGGCCACCACGTCGAGTTGGCGCTCCATGAACTGTTATCTGGCCTATAGCCTGCTCCAGCAGCTCACACCGAGCCAGCGCCGCCGTCTCGCCGAAGCTCAGATGGACGGCAACGAACCTTCACAGCCGCTCTCCTCGCGTGAAACCGAAGACTAGCTGCTCCAAGCTGTCTTTGATTGGAGCCCTGGCCTTGCCCTGCAGCCCGCCCGTCTGATCGCATGGCTGGACGACTACCACGCGCGCAACGATCCCATGTCACCACAATTGGGCGATGCTCTTGTGAGCAAGTGGCAGCGGCTTACCCGCCTCCAAACTGCTGGTCCTAGATGGCCTATCCCTGGCCGGTTGGCTGGAAATTCAACGAGTATGGCAGGCGCGTCACCCTGCATGGCAATGGACCGAAAGCTCTGTCCTGGCTCAGATACCGAGCATTACGGCAATTTCGCGCCAAGCCCTGAATTTGGCTCGGCCAATCCGACGAGTGCGAGCAAGGATCAGCCTGGCTCGAAGCGCTGATCGACCGGTTGCTCGAATCGGGCTACACCGTCACGCTCACCTCCGACCACGGCCATGTCGAAGCTACCGGTATCGGCCAGCCCCAGGAAGGTGTCGTCGCCGTCTCCCGGAGCAAGCGCGCCCGGCTCTATAACAGCGAGGATCTAGCCCGCAACGTCCAGGCGAACTATCCCGTGACGATCCTATGGCATGCCGACAAGCTGCTCCCTGCCGATCTATGGGTGCTGATGCCGCAGGGTCGTGGCGCCTTTGCCCCGCTAGGCGAGCTGGTCGTAAGTCATGGCGGGCTCACACTCGAAGAAATGATCGTGCCACTCGTCACGATCACGCAGAGATAGGAAGATGGATAAAAACATTGGCTTCCGCCGCAATATCTTCTTGCCCTGGCTCGATGCTACGGCGGCTCTATGCAGCGAGCGCGACAACCCGGAGTTTATTCGTGCCCGCTTAGATCCAATTGTCGGCGCGCAGATTGCGAGCAAAGATAACCGCCGCGAAGCCATCGACATCCTGATCAACATCTGGGTCAAAACCCGCGAAGCTCACCCCGAACTACGTGCTGCCGCCTGCAAGCTCTTTGCTGCCTCCACAGCCGACGACCGCATCTGGCTGCATTACGGCCTGACCGTGCTGTATTACTCCTTCTTTCGCTTCGCCGCTGCCACGATTGGCCAGCTCAGCCGCTACCAGGATGCCATCACCACCAAAGAAGTTAAGCAGCGCATCTTCGCCGAGATGGGTCAGCTTGGTGCTCTCAATAATGCTACGGAGCGGGTGATATTCTCGCTCCGCAATTGGGGCGCGTTAGTGGACGGCCCGAGACGCTACACCTACACCCCCCTACGCCATACCCTCGCAACATCCCGCCGTGAGGTCGAAGAGTGGCTGCTTGCCGCCACACTTACCGCCCATCCCGCCCAAGAGCTCCCCTTCGCCGATCTCCCGCGCCTCCTCGAACTGTTCCCGTTCCACTTCACCGTCACCGTGGACGACCTACGCCATTCCCCATGCTTCGAAGTTCACCGTCAGGGGCTAGGTTGGGACATGGTAGGTCTAACGTCCGCAACCAACTTGATTGCAATCGATAGGAGTTGATCAAGGCATTTGCCGGTGTTGGCTGAGCTACAATCCTTGACGACATAATGCAAGAGGATAGAAAGATTTGCTATGATGATTGAAAAGGAGTATGGCATATGAGTGCAGCAACTAAACCTCTCATTGAATTGGTGCAAGAGCTCCCGCCAGATATACAGGCGGAAGTACGTGATTTTGTCGAATTCTTGTTGGTAAAACGGGCACGAACACCAGCGAAGAAGCTCCGGCGAGATTGGGCCGGTATGTTGAGTGACATGCGAGATCAATACACATCCCTCGAACTACAACATAAAGCCTTAGAGTAGCGAGGCGATTAATGTATCTTGTCGACTATGAAAACAGAGGAAGGTATGAGCAACACCCTAGCACGCGTTCGCGCGATCCTAATCACCACGCCCCTACGCTGGAACCAATTGATCGAAGCAGTCCCAGAGGATCTGCTCCATGCGCCCCCGGCGCCCGGCGAGTGGTCGGCGCTGGATTGCCTCCAGCACCTGCTCGATACCGAGCGCCTGGTCTTCCCCGTCCGCTTGGAGGCGCTCCGCCGGGGGCACGGCTTTCCGGACTTTGATCCGATGCAGCAAGGCACAGGAGGCACGGACGCTCCTGCTGCGCTCGCTGCATCCTTTGCTCAACTCCGCGCGAGGAGCCTGACTGCTTTGGCTACGGTGACTGAGGACGAGTTTGGACGGCAGGGACAGCATGCTAAGCTCGGCACTGTTAACCTGGAGCAACTCCTTCACACCTGGGCAGCACATGATCTTAACCATACCATCCAGGCCGAACGTGCCGTGATGCAACCCTTCATCCGTGCTTGTGGCCCCTGGCACGTCTTTTTCACCGGCAATCGAATCGATCCGGAGAAGGTGACGTAGCATAGTCCCTCATGTGCTCATCTCCGGCACTGAGCGCCTTAGGCCTCTTGCTGGTCGGTCGCCCGCTTACGCTGGTAGTGCCGGCGTGCCTTGGCTCGGTTGCCACAATCTTCCATATCGCACCAGCGCCGGCTTCGGTTGCGACTGGTGTCCACAAACAGCCAACCACAGCTCTCTCCCGAGCATTCCCGCACGCGGCTCAACTCGCCCGCAGTCAATAGATCTGCAGCCGAGCGTATAATAGGCCACACGATCTGTTCAAGAGCTCCGTCGGCCAGCTCCCAACCCCACTCGAATCCCTCGCCGCCTTGCACCAGCTCGGCATGAGCTAAAGCCTCCTGTAGCCGCGCGTTGAATTGCTTGATATCGGCGGGAGCGACTGGCCTGCCCCCGGCCACGGCAGCGAAGATTCGATAGATCACCTCACGCAATTCACGCGCCTGCTCAAAAATGACCGCCGCCTCGGCTGGCCGAGCGGCGGCTTCACGTGCAAGCTGCTCTTGATCTCCTTTGGCTAGCACACCTGCCCGCCGGCTCCACACGAGGAGATCGTGATACGTCGTGAGATGCTCGTCGGGATGGTCGGTGTCATGCGAGCCAATCGTGTTCGCAAAATCCAAACAGAGCCGGCCTCCAACTAGGTTAAGCTCGTCGATGCCCGCCGTATGTTCATCCATAAACTTTGCTCCAAGAACAAATATGCGTATAACCTGCTATTGTCTATTGACAGGTTATAGAATTAGGACTATAATAACTATCAAATGAGTTATAGCCGGTTAGAGGCTATATGTCAAGATAGTATGGAGGTGGAGCGTGTCAAGGATGAGCATGACAATCCGCAGATGGGGCTTTGTAGTTCCCCGACTGCACTGGGCACGACGACGGCGCGCTCCATTGGAATGCATGACCATGGAGCAGATCGCACAGGCGGTCCCGCGCTGGGGTCGCACTGAAGTACCTTCCACTAACACAGGTAAGCCAGGCTGGGAGGGCGTCTTCACACATGACGACATGATTCTGATGGAGCGGATGGGACGGGTTCGGTGAGACGGTGGGTGGCGCTAGACAGCAAGGAGCGAAAGTTATGGTACCTCGAATCGATATTTTTCCCGGTGGATCGAAAACCGTCGCACGCAAACATGTGAGCAGTCGTAGTGGGCGGCCCGTCCGACGTAGGCCTACCCTCGAACGGCCTACACGAATCCTGTATCAGGATATCAATGGCCTCCTATTCACAGTACGTGGCTCGCATATGCCGCTCGACACCAAGCCCCACTGGCGCTGGAACAACCCGCTGAACATCATCCCGCTGCTAGTCGTGGCAGCCATGGTACTCGCCTTGGTCGCGCTGATCGCGTAACAGTAGCAAGAGCAGGAGCGACATCGCAATGATGTCGCTCTCAATGAGTGCAGCAACAAGACGAGTGCGATGAGCGATAGTTTCACGCTGTTCGACTGGCCTCATCGGCCTCCACTTTTGGCAATGGCGTATACTGGCACCATCAAAGGAGTATCACTGATGATCCCACTGCTGGCTGAGCAGGATCGCATGGGGCCTCTCCCCCTTTATCACCATCTCTACAACGATCTCCCACGCCGCTATGCCATGCCGGATGGTAGTGATCCCGCAGCCTGGACGCAGTGGCGCAACGACTTGCGCCGCCAACTCCGCCAACGCCTCAACCTGTTGCCCGCCTCCGACGCACCCTTCGCGACCCAGTACGCTCCCACTACGCAGCACAGCGGCTATCGGCGGCAGTACATCGAGTTTGCAAGTGACGAAGGCAGCGTGGTACCGGCCTGGCTGCTCATACCCGATGGCATCACGACCCCTCGTCCGGCCGTAATCGCCCTCCATGGCCATGGCTACGGTGTCGATGACATCGTCGGCATTAATCCAGATGGCACCGACCGCACCGGCCCTCCCGGCTACCACGCGGATTTCGCGCTGGCCCTCTGTCGGCGTGGCTTCGTCGTGATCGCTCCCGAATTGCTGGCCTTTGGGCGGCGACGTGAGTTATCAGACATCGCACGCGGAACCGGTGAAAGCTCGTGCCATGATGCGGCCCTCTGGGGCATCATGCTAGGCCGTCCGCTCTTGGGTCGGCGCGTCTACGATGTCCTGCGGACGCTAGACTACCTCGCAACACGCCCCGAGGTCGATCCGGCCAGTATCGGTATCATGGGCCTTTCGGGTGGCGGCACCGTCACCCTGTGCGCCGCAGCACTCGATGAACGGCTGCGCGCCATTGTCCTGAGTGGCTATCTCTGTACCTTCCGCGATAGCATCCTGGCCATCGACCATTGTTTGTGCAACTACGTGCCCGGCTTGCTCGAAGACGCCGAGATGTACGACCTCGCCGCGCTCTTCGCACCGCGTCCCTTGCTTGTCGAAGCCGGAACGCTCGATCAAATTTTTCCGATCGTGTCGGTCAAAGTGGCCTACGAACGTGTTGCCCACGCCTATGCCGCAGCTGGCGTCGCAGATCATCTTGACCACGATTTTTTCGAAGGCAGTCATCAAATTAGTGGTGCCAAGGCCTATGATTTCCTGTGGGACTGGCTTGGCAAAGCTGAACCTGAAGAAGGTGCAACGATGCAATCTGTTCAAGGAGCCAATGCATGACAAGCTACCATCTTCTGCTCGACACCTCCAGCCTGCTCTACCGCGCCTTCTTCGCCCTGCCGCGCTCGCTCACCGATCCGAGCGGTGCCCCGATCAACGCCGTGCACGGCTATCTCGACATGACTGCCCGCCTGCTCACCGACCGTATTGCACCGCATCTGCCCGACGCCCGCATCGTGCACGTCTTCGACCACGATTGGCGTCCTGCTGGACGAGTGAGCATCTATCCCGGCTACAAGGCCGCTCGCCCGCCCGATCCTGAAGGTCTCCCACCGCAGTTCGACCTCCTGCGCCGGTTCCTGCGCCTGCTCGGCATGCTGGTGGTCGAAGCACCCAACTGGGAAGCCGACGACGCCATTGGCACCCTCTGTACCACTGCTCAACCTGGCGATCACGTTGACATTGTGACGGGCGACCGCGACCTGTTGCAGCTAGTCCGCGACCCCTCGGCGGATGGCCCCACCGTCCGAGTGCTCTTCACCACGCGCGGCGTCTCGGAACTAAAGATTTTCGACGCTACTGCGGTTCAAGCGGAGTATGGTGTACCTCCGGAGCGCTATGTGGACTTTGCCATCCTGCGCGGCGACCCCTCCGACGGTCTCCCTGGTGTCAAAGGCATCGGGCCGAAAACCGCTCGTGACCTGATCCTGCGTTACCCGACCCTCGACGCTCTGCTAGACGATGCCGCTGCCCAGCCGCCGCGTCTTGCCACAAGTCTCCTAGAGGCACAGGATTACATTGCCGCCATGCGCTTGATCGTGCCCGTGCGCACTGACGCGACACTCCAAAGCATCCAAGACGCCGCAGACGACGCCCAGCTTGACGAACTCGCCGCCGCCCACCGCCTTAGTGGACCACTACGCCGTCTACGTGGAGCCCAAGACGAAACGATGCGTCGGACGAGCACACCCTGAACGTTGAGCCTCTAAAGAGCGGCGTATCATTTGCTCAGTTGCTTCGTGGAGCGAGCCCGACCATGACCAGCAACTTGCCCATCAGACTCTCGGCCCACGGGCGGTAGCGCGTGTTCTGAAACGCAGCCAGACGCCAATCATTCCCGTGTTTGACCGCCACCATCGTCTGGACCGATACTCGGCGGCGGGACGGCTGCTTCTGCCCCGCCCGCAAGACTGCCCCTTTGCTATGGATCAGCGCCACATCATCTACCAGCAAGCGCACCGAAGCGGGCTCGCCCACCAGTCGAGACCCTTTCAGGAAGCGCTCAAACAGTGGCCGGTGGCTCTCGGCAATCGCACGGCGTCCTTTGAGATGCGTCCCATCAAGGACAACATAATCGGCATCTTCGGTAAAGACGTTCGCATAGGCGTCGGCATCGCCGCAGGCCCAGGCGTCATTGAGCTGCTGGAGGAGGCCTTGAACCGCCGTTTCAGCGGTTGCATTCTCACGGAGCACACTCATGCCACATCCCTCCCATAAGTATGGTAGTATTATATTTCGGCGCATCATATATTTCGAAGCATCGAAATATATGCCTACTATACGTTGAGGTAGTCCGAATGTCAAGCCCTCCCATTCCAGCCGATAAGCAACGCACTGAACTCGTCTCAGCCTTGAGACGTGCGAGCCGCGAGAATAGCAACGTCGCAGTCATGTTGCACACGGCCATTGGTGCACGGATGGGGCTGGGTGCGACCGAGGAGAAAACACTTGGCATCCTGGAGCAGCACGGCCCCCTCACCGCCGGCGACCTCGCGGAACACACCGGGCTTGCCGGCGCTTCGGTGACGAATTTGCTCGATCGCCTGGAGAAAAAGGGGTTTGTCCGTCGCGTCCGCGACACTGCGGATCGGCGACGTGTCATCGTCGAACTGAACCGTGAACGGATGTCCGAGTTCGGCCCGTTATTTGCGGACTTGGAGGCGATGCTAGACGACCTGATGGTATGCTACACCAACGAGCAACTCGGCGTCATCCTTGACTTTGTCGAGCGAGCCACGCGCCGCAGCCATGAGGAAATTGGCAAACTGGCGATGGCACCGGAAGCATGAGCACGGAAATGAACGTGGCCATCGTGCATCGGTTTATTAAGTTGAGCAGATCAGGTCAGCCCGTCCACGTCTCCTTGAGATAGGAGGCCAGCCAGCTAGCGATAGGCTCAATGTTGAACGAGCTCCAGTGCGAGTCTCCGATTTGGAAGATGGTTGCCGCCGTGATATACGGGTCGCGCGTGATTTGGCTGTCAAACCATACCAACCACTTCTTGTAGTCCTCAGCAGTACCTCGGTCTTGCCACCCCGACCTTGCAGGGTTGCCGCATTCGTCAACGCCGGCTTCGGTCAGGAACATCGGCATGTCGGCCAAGTCGGGAAAGTTTTGGCCCAAATAGGTATACATCTGGCGATAGCGTAACGAATACCAGCGCTCGATGTCGACCTCGGTCGTGTAGTCGATGGTGTAGGCATGGTAGCTCCAGGCACCACCGAGCGCTCGGATGGTCCGCAGGGCAGGCACGAGCGGCGGCATGAGGTTGTCGAGGTTGTCGATAGCGAGCCATCCGACTGGCAGTTCCCCAAGCACGGGCTTGTAGCCCGCGTCGGCGATCAACGTCGCGAGTTGGAACCAGAACGGCCCGGTCCAGCATGCCACCTCGTACGTGCTGATCTTCGGCGTATTGTTGAACTCGCAGGGGCCTTCGACGTAATCGATGAGCGCTTGATCGGCAGGTGCCAAGGCGCGGAGCGCCGACGCGAGCGCCTGTTCCCAGAAATCATTCGCCGCGTCCACCGGATTATCATCGGTCGTATACTGCAAATCCTGAGTACCCTCGAAGACGTGCAGCACGATCAGGCCTGCGGAATACACCGATTTGAAATCGCGGCAGAGTTGGAGCACGCTGCTGTGTGCTTGCGGATCGAACGCAATCAGCATCTGCGGCCCGCTCAGCGCAATTTGCTGCGCGCCGGTCGTGCCGTCCATCACATACACCCCAAGCTTACTGGTTGACAGCATCGAGTCACTCCTTTGGCACTGTCACGTGAACCGAGAATCGCAACCGGTTGGATTGCCACGAGACGTCTATATCTCGGGCTGCCTGATACCCATGGCGAGGGACACCACTTCCAGAGTCGAGAACGAACGCCCCATACAGTGCTCCCATCGCTTCACGTTGGCGGACGCCACACGACGGGAGCACTGTCATCAAGCACGTGAAGAACAAGCCGGTATGGCCGCGTGAGCGTCTACGATCCGAACCAGACACCGATGTGGTCCCAGGTGTAATTCGCCCAGTGCGTGCTACTTGGCTCATTCGTACTGCCTGTGACGGCTGAGCCCTGATAGACATCATCATTGAATTTTATATACGACATCAACTGAACCTGATCCTGCAGTTTAGTCGGCGGTTGTTGGCCAGTTGCAACGGGGATGAACTGATACACGAAGCCGACGCTGATCGTCCCATCGCTATGGTTTGCCTGCATCACGATGGTTGGCGTTCCATCACTCGTTGGGTAGACCACATTGCTTCCGGTTTTCGACAAGTTAGGGTCGGCTTGAGTGTTTGGTTTGAAGGCGCCATCAAGTTGCATTATCCAGCCGACCTCGGCCCGGCCGCTCGCGATCTGATTCAGGTCACTCAGATACTGCGTCGAGACTAGATACTGCTGCACACTATTCTGGTCGAGCTGTTGGAGGTCGCTGAAGCCGAGGGCTTGAATCTTGGCCTGTGCCTCGTACAATGCAGTGATGTCGTTCTGTAGGGCTTGCGCAGACCCTGGGCTAACAAAGATGTTGTTGTTGATGTCCTGCATGGCGAGGGCGGTCTGCACCGCGTAGTCAAGGCGTCGATATTCGTTGCGTAGGGTCTGGAGCACGCCCTGGTCGATAGCTGGCGATAGGCTGCCCGCCTTATAACCTGGGAGACTCGTGACACAGGAGAGGCTCTCCCAGGGTTGGCACACGGCAATAGTGCGAACGCCGTCCCCAAGTTGTGTGACAAAGCCTGTATTTGGAGGAGGGACAGTCCCATCGACGTACTGCTGCATTGTGTCGATATTCCCTGCACTGAATGTTGGCGGATCCACACCCTTTGTACTGTAGTCAACCACCGTGTTACCTCCTTATGCAGTTCAGCTTACACGGCGACCATCAGACTGAACAGGCAAAACCGGCAACATTACCGGCAAGAGTGTGCCAAAGCCGTGCTTCTGCCACTTGGCGGTCGATTCACGCGTATGCTATGATCCGGCTGTGAGGCCATAATGCAGACACATGCATCCTTTGGGACGTTGCTCCGCGAGTGCCGTCTCGCTGCGGGATTGACGCAGGAAGGACTCGCCGAACATGCCGGGGTCAGCGCACGCACCATCCGCCTACTTGAGCAGGGTGGCAGTACGCCGCAACGCGCTACGGCCCAGCGTTTGGCCAGTGCGTTGGGGTTGGCGACCGAGGAGACTGTCCGATTCCTGGCTGCCGTAACGCCCGCCCCACGGCACCGCACCTCTTCCCAACTGCACGTACCCGATCTGCCTGGCTGGCCGGTGTCGCCCATGCCTCTCGTGGGCCGTGAGGGTGAGATCGCGGCCGTGCTGGCGCTGCTGGAGCAGGAGCAGTGCCGCATGCTCACCCTGACCGGACCAGGCGGCGTGGGCAAGACGCGCGTAGCGCTGGCGGTGGCTCGCCAGTTTCAGGAACAACGTGGCCATGAGCTCGTCTTTGTTGCCCTGGCACCGCTGGACTCTCCCGACCGCGTACTACCCACGATCGCCCGCGCCATCGGTGTGCTGGAAGATCCGAGCCGCCCCATCCTTGTGAGTCTGAGCACGGCCCTCCGTGATCGGCCCTGCCTGCTCGTACTGGACAACTTCGAACATGTGGCTGCGGCCGGGCCGGAGGTGGCTGGCCTGCGAGCAGCGTGCCCCAACCTCCGCCTGCTGGTGACGAGTCGCGTTGTGCTGCGTGTGCAGGTGGAGCAGGTATACCCCGTCCCACCGCTCGCCGTCGCTCCTCCCCGCCATCTGCCGCCACTGGAGGTGCTCCAGCACGTGCCCGCCGTACAACTCTTCATCGAGCGCGCCCAGGCGAGCAAGCCCGATTTTGCCCTCACCGCTGCCAACGCCGCAACGGTGGCCCACATCTGTACCCAACTGGATGGGCTGCCGCTGGCCATTGAGCTAGCGGCACGGCGTGTCGCGATCCTGCCGGTGCAGGCACTGCTGCGGCGGCTGCAGGACGACCAAGTAGGGGTATCGCTCCAGATCCTGACGGGGGGTGCGCGCGACCTGCCAGAGCGCCAGCAAACCGTGCGCGACACGATCGCCTGGAGCTACACGTTCCTCCCGGCGGGGGAACAGGCCTTGTTTCGGCGACTGGGCGTCTTCCGTGGCGGGTGGTCCTTGCAGGCGGCTGAAGCGCTCTGTGCCGACCTCCTTCCGCTCGATGCACTGGACGGACTGATCTCATTAGCCGAGCAGAGTCTGCTTGTGGTGCACGACGTGGGCGGTGAACCACGCTTCAGCATACTAGAGACGATCCGCGAGTACGCAGTGGAGCATCTTGCCGCGAACGGGGAACTGCAGTTGACGCGGGAGCAGCATGCCAACTTCTTCCTGCAGCTCGCCCTCACCGCCGCGCCTCACCTGCAAGGCCCCCAGCAGCGCTTCTGGCTTGATCAGCTGGAAGTGGATCATGACAATCTACGTGTTGCCCTGCAATGGTCCTTGGAGCACGGGGCAACGGAGCTAGGCCTGCGCTTAGCAGCCGCTTTGGGCGAGTTCTGGTGGCCGCGTGGCTACGTCAGCGAAGGTCGGCGCTGGCTTACCCAGCTATTAGCCCTCAGCAGAAAGGCACCACCAGGGACCCTCGCCGCTCCTCAGGCCAAGGCCCTCTACCGCGCTGGGGAATTGGCCTACGCCCAAGGTGACCAGCTCCAGGCGACGACCTTGTTGGAGGAAAGCTTGGGACTCTATCGGACGTTGGAGGATCAACAAGGTGTGGCGCGCGTGCTGCGTGGCCTGAGCAACGTGCTGGCAGCACGGGGTGAGAGCGTGCAGGCCGCCCATCTGCGAGTCGAAAGCCTCCAACTGTTTCGCACCATCGGCGACACCTGGGGACTCGCCTGGATGCTCTGTCACACTGCGATGGTGGAACCGGACGACAGCCGGAAGGTCGTGCTGCTCGAAGAAAGCCTCGTGCTAGCACGCGCCGGGGGCTATCAGCGCATTGTCGTGACGCTCCTCAGCGCCCTTGGCAGCCACGGTCTCGTGCATGGTGATTATGTGGGTGCCGCTCGGTATTTCGAGGAAGGCCTCGTTCTGTGTCGCGCACTCAACGACACCTGGGTTGGCCCGTGGATGCTGGCAGGGCTAGGTGATGTCGCCCACGATCAAGGCGACATCTCCGGTGCAATCGTATACTACGAGGAAAGCCTCGCACTCCATCGCACCGCCGAAAATCAATTGGGTATCGCCGTGCTCCTCAAGCATCTTGGGCACGTGGCGCGCTCCCAGGGCGATAGTCGCCGTGCAATCCGCCTCTATCAAGAGGGACTAGCGATCCAAGCCCAGCTCGGCGATCGCCCCGAGATCGCCATGCGCGTGGAACGTTTGGCCGCTGTGTTCGCCGAGCTGGGCCAGCGTGAGCGCGCCGCCCGGCTCTTTGGAGCGACGGCGGCCCTGGGGCACACGCTCGCCACCCCGGTCATGGGACCGGAACGCGTGAAACATAACGCTGCCATCGCGCTGGTCCGCACCGCCCTCCAAGACGCTCCCTTTGCGCAGGACTGGCATACGGGCCTGTCGTACTCATGGGAGCAACTCCTTGCCGATGCACTCGGAGAAGATAGTTGACGGTTCTGTCGAATGTAGTAGAAAATTCGTTCTTACAAAATAAATCTCTTTGTGGTATAATACACCCTCATTAATTCAGTTGGAATGTCTAGGCAGCGTTCACGCTCCTTACCATTGCTCTTTGTAAACGAGAGTGCGCATTGGGAAGGCCTAAAACGCATCTTGATGGGAGCGCAAAAAACGCTATTGCTAGCAATGGCTGCCTGTCATCTCCTACCGGTGGTGCCTGGGCTAGGGTGCGACCAGGATTGTCAGGTCGTTGACATTAGTGTGTGTTGGCCCCGGCTTAAGCAGATCGTCAAGCTCCGCGAAGAAATGGTAGGCATCATTACGCCGTAGCGCGTCGTCTGGATCAAGGCCCAGAGCTTGCGCGCGTACGAGGGTCGCACCGCTCACAACTGCTCCCGCCGCATCGGTAGGTCCATCGCCGCCATCAGTGGCTAGCGTCACGAGTAGCACATCACGCCCAGCCATGCCCTGAACGCAGGCCAGCGCGAGCTCCTGGTTACGCCCGCCGAGCCCGTTGCCCTGGATCGTAACGGTCGTCTCGCCCCCCGCGATCATGCACGCCGGTCGCTCCATCTTGAGCCGCTCAAATTCTTCAATCAAGGCCGGTCCGGCCCGCCGTGCTTCGCCTACCAGCGCGGCGTGCCTGGTGAACACATTGAACCCGTGCTGCCGCCCTGTGGCCGCTGCCATCTCAACCGCCGTCCAAACATTGCCGACGATGGTGTGGCTAATCCTTCTATCTCTAGGGGCAGCAGCCGACACTGGCTCTACAAGCACGTCGCGGAGCTTTTGGCTCACGTTGGAGCCTAGATCATAACGTTCCAGCACCGCTTCGACCGCCCCGGCCTCTTCGTCCGCCACCACAAAAGGACCCGAAGCGATGGCCCGCAGGTCATCGCCAAGTACGTCAGAGAGCACCAGGACTGCCACCTGCGCACCATTGCTGTGCCTTGCCAGCCCCCCGCCTTTAACCAGGTCGCAGCGCCGCCGCAACGTGTTCATCGCCTCGATCGGTGCGCCCGAGGCCAGCAAGTCCGCCGTTAAGGCTTGGAGGTCGGCGAGGGTCAACCCCGCCCGTGGTGCGGCCATTAAAGCCGAGCCGCCACCTGAGATCAGCGCCAGCACGAGGTCATCCGGCCCCACACCGCTCACTAGCTCAAGGGCCGTCTGCCCCGCCCGGATGCTGTGCTCGTTCGGCACGGGATGGCCGCCCTGCAGCACGACGATCGGTGGAGGCAAGCGGTAATCATCCGGCGCGACCTCTTTAGCGATCACCACTCCGCGCACAACGCTGTCGCCTACCACGTCCATCGCGGCCCGCGCCATCGGTAGCGCTGCTTTGCCCACTGCCAGCAGCACGACCTGCCGCTCGTGGCCAATCGCAAACTGCTCTGAACCAACATGCAACACCACGCCATCCCGCCTTAGGGCGCGCAGCACGGCCCGGGCTGGATCAACCGCCTCCAGCGCCTGCTCGAGCATCGCTACCACCGCCCGTCCATACGGGTGGTCGTGCAGCGTAGCGCTCTCAAGACGGCGATGGAACTCCATGACCGGCTAGCCCCCCGCCGACTCCAATGCAATCGGTGGAATGCCCATGCGTCGTACCAACTCCGGCACGACCTCGGCACACGTGCCACGAATCGACCAGTCTGCCATCATGGTTGAGGCCGTCTGCTCCGGATTAATCTCGATGATCCGCGCAGCATTACGTTTAGCGAGCAGGGGAAATGAAGCCGCCGGAGCAGCCATGGCCGCAGTACCGATGCACAAAAAGACATCAGACTTTTTAATCGCCGTACCGGCCTGATTTAAAACATTCGTGGAGATACCTTCGCCAAACCACACGACGTCCGGGCGGAGATTGCCACCACAGTGCGGGCAGTGCGGCGGTATCTCGCCGGTCTCTTCCCAGCTGTCGACCGGAATACCCTCGTCGAAGCATTTGGTGCGCGCAATGTTGCCGTGCATCTCAATCATATCGCGGCTGCCCGCAGCCCAGTGCAGCCCATCAATGTTCTGGGTGATCAGCAAAAACTCGGGAATGGCCTGTTCCATATCCACCAGCGCATAATGCGCCAGATTCGGCTTAGCCCGTTCCATCAACTTACGCCGCCAGGTATACCATTCCCAGACCAACCGGCTGTTGCGCATAAAGCCTTGTGGTGTTGCCAGATCACGCGGATCATACTGCTGCCAGTCCCCCGTTTGTGACTCGCGAAAGGTGGGTACGCCGCTACCGGCCGACACGCCGGCACCGGTCAGAATGACGACGCGCTCGGCGGCGACCAACGCAGCGACTGCCTGCTCTGGAATGGCAACACTCATATGAAAACTCCTACCTTTTATTCTACTGTTTTTGCAGGGCGTCGGGCAAATTGGCGACCCACCCTCGTTGCGGCCCACCCGTAGTATCCAACACGTAGATCCACTCCGTCCCCTGGTCGTCAAGCTGTTTTTGCCCCAGCGAACGAATGACAGTGCCGGGTTGTAAGTCACGCAGCTTGGTACCGTTCACGTTAGGTCCATCCCGCATATGCAGCAGCGCCGTGACGTGGTACGTGGTAGCGAGCGGAATATCCGGTGTATTGTTCTTGAGCAAGCGCGTGACCCAGTCCCAATGCGGCAATTGGCGCGCGATCACTTGACCCGGTGTGAGCCGTTGCACTTGCCCTGTCACATAGTTATTGATCGTTGTGAACAGGTAGCCGCCGCCAAAATAAAGTGCTGCGAACAGCATCAGAGCCACGACCAGCCGCCACGCGAAGCTCAGCAGGCTCCGTTGGCAACTTTGCCGGCGTAGCTCTTTGCGCATCGCCCGCTGCACCTCTTTCGCCATGGCCTGCTGATCCATCACCGGCGCAACGCCTTGGCTGGCTACCTGGACTGCCGGCGCTGTGTCACGGGGCGGTGGTGGCACGCGGCGGGTCGGCCGTGCCGGTGGCTGCCGGATTATGGCGGGCGGCGGCGGCGGTGCTACTGCTCGTGCCTGCGGCCTCGCCGTTGGCATCGTCGGTATCTCGCTGGCCACGGCCGGCAAGACCTGCGTGTCACGCGCCACTTGGCTGGGGTGGGCATACTGGTGCTGCAAGATCGCCAGCCGGCCGGTATGCGCCGTCACTCCGTCCACATACAAATCCAGCGCCCGCCCAAAATCTGTCGGCGTCGGATAGCGCATTTGGCCTTTAGAGGCGACTGCCTGATCAATGATACGGTCCAGTTCTGGCGAAAACACGCGTGGCAAAACATGCGACAGTGGCAGAATTTCCCCGGCCAGTTGCTGTGTGGCAATCGCATCCGGTGTCGGCCCCGTAAAGGGCCGTCGCCCGACCAGCGTTTCCCAAGCCAGAATACCAAGCGCATAGACCGTGGTGGCCGGGCTTGGGGGCTCACCACGGACCCGCTCCGGCGCCCGATAATGCGCCAGGTCAAGGCCTGCTTCGCGCGGTGAAAGCTGCCAGTTCTCCAACAAGATCGCCCGGCCACCATCGCAGATCCACACATTGCGACTCGAGATCGGCGGATGTGGTGCGCCCTGCGATTGCGCGAGTGCTACTGCACCCACGATCGTCCGCAGGACGCCGACTGCCTGCGCGGCCGGTAGCGGTACGCGCTCGGTCAACGGCTGTCCGACGACATCTTCCGTGACCATATAAGGTCGCTGGCCGACTTCGCCCGTATCATAAACGTCGAGCAGGCCGGGATGGGAACGTTGCGCGCCGCGCTGCGCCTCTTCCGCGAAGCGCTGGCTTAAGGTCGCAAGCAGCTCAGGCTTTAGCAAATGCACCAGCACCGGCCGTTGCAGCCGCTCATCCTGTGCACGATAAACCGATGCCAGACGGCTGTCGCCTAGCTTGGCATGAATGCGATAGCGGTCGTGGAGTAGCGGTGGTGCGTTCAAATGTAAGCCATCGGTCAATTAACGCAGGGGATTATAGCACGGACGGTAGTGCAAACCCGGCAGTCGCTACCCTGCGCACTGGGGGTCTCCTCAGCCCCGAAGCTAAAACGGAGAATAGTGCATCAGAATGAGCTAAACTGCCACTTGCGTGCCGCGAACAGACGTGCTATACTTGCCCTGTCGTCGCTCCCGCGACCACTCATTCGGGTCACCGGATGCTCCAGTAGTTGGCACGTTGGGACGAGTAAAATCACAAGGAAGGAAGAGTAAGTATGCCGATCAACGCGGAGAAAGAAAAGGCCCTCGCAGCGGCTATGTCGCAGATCGACCGGAAGTTTGGCAAGGGCTCGATCATGAAGATGGGTGAAGCCAATACCCGGCTGGCGATCGAAGCTATTCCCACCGGGGCAATTGCCCTTGACCTAGCTCTTGGTATCGGCGGCATCCCACGTGGCCGTATCACCGAGATCTACGGCATGGAAAGTTCCGGCAAAACGACCCTTACCTTACATGTCATTTCTGAAGCGCAAAAGCGCGGTGGCGTATGTGCCTTTATCGATGCCGAACATGCCTTTGATCCACTGTGGGCCACCACCTGCGGTGTGAACGTCGATGACCTACTGGTCTCGCAGCCCGATACCGGCGAGCAAGCGCTTGAAATCTGTGAAACCTTGGTCCGCTCGGGGGCGATCGACGTGGTGGTGATTGACTCCGTGGCAGCCCTGGTCCCCCGCGCTGAAATCGAAGGCGACATGGGCGACTCACACATGGGCTTACATGCACGCTTGATGTCGCAAGCCTTGCGCAAGCTCTCCGGCGCTGTCTCCAAGTCGCATACCGCCTTGATCTTCTTGAACCAGATTCGTATGAAGATCGGCGTCATGTTCGGTAACCCCGAGACGACCACCGGTGGCCAAGCGCTGAAGTTCTACGCCTCGGTCCGTATGGACATTCGCAAGATCGAATCGATCAAAAACGGCGATGAAGTGGTCGGTGCTCGCTCGCGTGTCAAGGTTGTCAAGAACAAGGTCGCTCCGCCCTTCCGCTTGGCCGAGTTCGACATCATGGGTACCGAAGGTATTTCACGCGCCGGCAACCTGCTCGATGTCGCCGTCAAACAAGAGATCGTGCGCAAGAGTGGTGCTTGGTTCTACCTGGGCGATGATCGACTGGGCCAGGGCCGCGAGAACGCCAAGCAGTTCTTGAAAGACCACCCCGAGTTGTCGGATGAGATCGAAGGACTGATCCGCTCGCAACTGGCGACCGTGCCCGTCGCTGCGGCCGCAACCGCCGTTGCCGTTGAAGACGAAGGCGACGACGGCGTCTTCGAAGAAGCCTAATCCCAACCAGCTATGCCGCCAGGAACCATCACCAGTCTGGTCATACAGACCCACGACAAAACGCGCGTCAACGTCTTTGTTGACGGCGCGTTTGCGCTGGGCGTAACGCTTGCCACCCTTCAGCGCGAAGGCCTCTATAAGGGCAAGGTGCTGGACGGCGTGGCCTGGTCACGGCTGGAACGCGCCGAGGCCGACGAACAGGCTTGGCAAGCCGCGCTACGCCTGCTAGAAACACGCCCGCGCACCGAACACGAAATCCGCGATCGCCTGCGCCGCAAGGCGTACGTGCCTGAGCAGATTGAGGGTGTCGTCCTGCGCCTCCGTGAACTGGGCCTTATCGATGATGGCAGCTTCGCGAAGCTATGGATCGAGAACCGAGCGGCGACCAAGCCTAAGGGTCCGCAGGCCCTGCGCCAAGAGCTAATGAGCAAAGGCGTTGACCGCGAGATTGCCGCGCAGGTGATCGCCGAGTCAACCTCCCCCGAGCTCGAAGCCGAGCAATGTATGCAGATCGCGCGGCAAGTCGTGCGCCGCTATAGCAACGCCCCAGACAAGCTGACCTTTCAACGCAAGCTCGGCGCGTTTTTGCAGCGGCGCGGCTACCGCTTCGATACCTGTAAGCCGGTTCTGCAAACGCTCTGGGCCGAGTTACAGGGTGCGAACGAGCCGGATGAAGAAGAGGATAGCTATGAGCCGGAATGAAAGTGTGATCTTGATCAAAGCGCTGCCGGGTACCGTAACCAGCGCGCTGGATGAAGTCTTGGCCTCGCAGGGTCTAGTGCGTGCGGCCACCCGCGCCATTCGCGCCGACTTTACCCCGCTGTTGAATGAGCCGGGCGAACCGCTCGCCTTTGTGTTATCCGAACCACAGGCCGAGTGGCTCGCCTGCTGGACCTCATTGGCGCTTGATGCCGAGTGGGAAGTCGCCGAAACGCTTGCTCGTGGTTTGCAGCAACCAGTGCTATGTGCCATCTTCGCGGCGGACCGCGGCATGTTTGCTTACCGCTACTGGGAAGATGGCGACCTGCGCGCCGAAGCTGTACCCCTGCCCGGCGCATCCGCGCTCAACGAGCCTGGACTGCTCGCTGAGCTATGTCACCGTGGTGTACCGCTGGCTTTGATCGATGACCTGACCAACGGTTGGACCCGTGAACATATCGTGCTGGGCTACATGCACGAGGTTGCGCATAGTGCTCCCAATGGAGCAGACCCAATCACGACCTGAAGGAGTTAGATTTTGCCGGATATTCAATATTTTGGTCAACGCTGTTTTCGCATCAGGGGCAAAGAAGGTGTAGTCGTGACCGATCCAGCCCTCGCACCTGGCTTCGACAACAGCAAATGGACGGCGCATCTCATAACCTGGAGCTCGGAAGCCGATGCCCACCCTGCTGCCGAGCTGGTCAAACCAATGACCGAACGCGTCTTTGTGGTCGATGGTCCCGGTGAATACGAGGTCGGCGGCGTGCTGATTAATGGCGTACGCACCTACCGCGATGATGCGAAGGGGGCCGAAGCCGGTCGCAACACGGTGTATGTAATTCACCTGGACGAATTCACCTTCTGCCATCTCGGCGATCTCGGCCATACGCTGACTGCCCACCAACTCGAAGAGATCGGTAGTGTGGACGTGCTGTTCGTACCCGCATCGTCGCATCTGGCCGCCAACAAGCTGACCGAGGTGATCAGCGAGATTGAGCCACGTTTGGTGATCCCCATGTATGAGACTGGCGAACAGCTCGATAAGCTGGCCCATGAGCTCGGCATCAAAGAATGGACACCCCAAGAAAAAGTGACCGTAACCGCCGCAACTCTGCCGCCCGAGGGTGCCGAAATGCATGTGGTTGTGCTGCAACAGCTTAGCAAACTGTAAGGAACCGAGGAAAGTGTTGCGCAAACATGGTATACTATAGATCCGTGGGTATACAAGTACCGGCGGGAAACGCGCAACGAAGATTGTCTCAGCGATAAAGGGGAAGGTCAACTGACCTTCCCCTTCAGCTTTTAATCGGCCCTTGGTAGGAGTGGAAGATGGCGAAGTATATTTTTGTGACCGGTGGAGTGGTATCGTCTGTCGGCAAGGGCATCACGGTTGCCTCCCTGGGACGCTTGCTGAAGGCACGCGGCCTCAAGGTCTCGATTCAGAAGCTCGATCCCTACATTAACGTCGATCCGGGTACTATGTCGCCCTACCAGCACGGCGAAGTTTTTGTGACCGAAGATGGCGCTGAAACCGATCTCGATCTTGGCCATTATGAGCGCTTCATCGACGAGAATCTCTCGCGACTGAACAACGTGACGACCGGCCAGATCTATTCATCGGTGATTCAAAAAGAGCGCCGGGGCGATTATCTGGGCGGTACCATCCAGGTCGTGCCGCATATCACCAACGAGATCAAAGCGCGCATCGCGGCGGTTCCCAAGGCGACCGGTGCCGACGTTGTGATCGTCGAGATCGGCGGTACGGTCGGCGATATCGAAAGCTTGCCCTTCTTGGAAGCGATTCGCCAAATGCGCAAAGACGCCGGTAAAAATAACGTCTTGTATGTGCATGTGACCTTGCTGCCGCTCGTGGGCTCGACCGGCGAGCTCAAGACTAAGCCGACGCAACACTCGGTCATGGAGTTGCGGCGTGTCGGCATCACACCCGACGTACTGATCTGTCGCTCAGATCACCAGGTGACGGAAGATATTCGCGAAAAGATCGCGCTCTTCGGTGACGTCGATCTCGAGGCAGTCGTCGCGCTACCGACCGTCGACACGATCTACGAAGTGCCGCTCGTGCTCCATGCTGCTGGGTTGGATGAGTATGTTGTGCGCGAATTAGGGCTGGCTGCCCATGCCATTGATCTTGAGGCCTGGGAATCGCTCGTAACCATGATCAAACAACCCAAGCGTGAACTGCAGATTGCCTTGGTCGGCAAGTACGTACAGTTGCCCGACGCCTATATTTCGGTCAGTGAAGCGCTGCGTCATGCCGGTTGGGCTCAAGGCCTGGACGTCAAGATCAAGTACATCCTGTCGGAAGAGTTGGAAAACACCGATCCAGCTCAGTTGCTCGGCGATTCCTATGGCATCGTCGTACCGGGTGGGTTTGGCTCGCGCGGCGTGGAAGGCAAGATCGTGGCAGCCCGCTATGCGCGCGAGCATAACCTGCCGTATCTTGGCCTATGTCTGGGGCTGCATTGCGCGACGATCGAGTGTGCTCGCTCACTGCTGCACGCACCGCACGCCAACTCCACCGAGTTCGATCCCCTGACTCCCAATCCGGTGATTGATTTCTTGCCCGATCAGCTGGACATTACCGACAAAGGCGGCACCATGCGCTTGGGCCACTATCCCTGCGTGATCGAGCCCGGCACCAAGGCCGCACAGGCTTATAACCGCCCGCTGATCGAAGAGCGTCATCGCCATCGCTTCGAATTCAATAATGGCTATCGCGAGCAGCTCGAAGATGCGGGCTTTATCGTATCGGGCCATTCGCCGGATGGCCGGCTGGTCGAGATCATCGAGCTACGCGACCATCCCTGGTACGTCGCCTCCCAGTTCCACCCCGAGTTCAAGTCACGACCGACCGCCCCGCACCCACTCTTCGCCGGCTTCATCGCGGCTTCCGCCGACACCCTGATCACCGGCGATCAGCAGCCCTTACCACTAGAAGAGGAGCTGGTGAGCGTCGAATAAACGACGAGGCGTGGACGCGGCTCTGGAGCCGAAAATCCACGCCTTACTTTAGTGCAATGCCGCCGTAATAGCCCTGCTTCGACAGCATTTGTTCACTCTTCGTTGCCGGGTCGATCCGGAAGATGCCGCCGAAACCGCCGCCGACAAACACAATTGAGTGCCCATCAGGACTCCAGGTGGCTCGTGGATCGTCGAGCCCTTTGTTCGTCAAGCGCTGCAGGTTTTGCCCATCCGCCCCTATCATCCACAAATCTGATGGCAGGCCATGCGCCTCAGCGACATCGATTCCCAATAATCGCTCCACGAGTGAGCGCCCACGTGCCGGAGCTGCTTCGGCCTTGCTTGCCCCACCGCTGGCCGTAAAGACGATTTGTGATCCAGCAGGCGACCAGTGCGGATTTACGATCGTGATAAAGGCCGAGCGTTGGTTGGTCAAGGCTTGCGGATTTCGTCCATCTGCTCCGGCCACCATCAGGATCATGGCATTCGTATTAGGATCGACATGCACGTATACTAGGTGCTGTCCATCCGCCGACAGCATCGGACTCGTCGCATCCTTCATGATCGTTTGTGGCTTACCCCCTTGATCGATCCGCTGCAACGCGACGTCATCGCCGCTATAATTGCCCTGGCTGTCAAGCTGTGGCTGGTGATGCGTCACGATGAAACCCTTCCCGTCCGGCGTCCAGGTCGCATCCTCGAGCGACTCGCTGGGGCTCACAGCCTGCAACAAGACCCGTCCCTTGCCCGTCGCCTGGTCCAGCCCACAGATCATGCCTACTTGGAGCCATGAGAGATTCGGATTCGTAGAAGGCCGAGCGAACGTATATGCGAGCGTTTTTCCATCGGGCGACCAAAATGGATCATACGCGCGGTCATTAATCGATGGCTTCACGAGCGTCATAACATTGCTCCCATCAAGTGCTATCGCCGCTAAGCCGTTCTGATTAGCTCCAAAGACGAGCGGGCCCGTGATTGGACCGGGCGCATCAGGACAACCGCTTACTGCTCCTGCTGTCCCACCTCCTGTTGTTCGACCGAAGCCTAACGTGCCTGTCCCTGTCCCTCCGCATCCCACCAGCAACGCGAGCAGAGCGACTATCATAACCAAACGAAATCGTAAGAGCATCTTACTTGCTTTCATTAAATGACCTTCTGTCCCTGGGCACTCAACTCCAAAGCATGTGCAGCACCCAACCAAAGATCGTAACACAAAAACCATGTGCCTACCCTCTTGCGCTACTTTTTTCATCGTGCTATAGTACCTATACTGATTATGTGCATAAATGAATAAATGAGGAGTCATAAAATGACCTTTCAAACAGTTGGACTACGTACCTCGCCGGTTGGACGGCGTGAACTGCTGGCGCGCTTAACTGCCCTGGCAGACGACACGCGCCTACAGATTCTGCACCTCTTTACGGAGCGGGCTGAGTTGAATGCTCAAGAGATCATGACCGCTTTAGGGTTGAGTCAGTCGAGCGCCTCACGCCAGCTACATCAACTCCGGTCAGCCGGCTTTTTGCGTGAACGGCGTAGCCAGGGCGCGCTCAAGCTCTACCGCGTCGAGCAGCAGCATATCGAGGATACCTTCCAGGCCCTGGAACGGTTGTTGGCCGAGGGAGACCAGCCAGTACCGGTCGAGACGACCGAGACGGTGCCCGAACTGCGTCACCTGTCGGATGCTGAGGGTCGTATCACCAGATGGCCAAGCAAACAGCGTGAACGGCAAGTCGTGCTCAACTACCTGACTGACCATTTCGAGGCGGAACGGCGCTATACCGAGCGTGAGGTCAACGACCTGCTCAGCCAATGGCATACCTTCGGTGACCCGGTCACACTGCGGCGTGAGCTTGTTGACGCCGGTCAGTTGCAGCGTGAAAGGAACGGCTCAAGCTACTGGCTGCCTGAATAGCTTAAGCCTTTAGGGACGAGCCACCTCCCGCTCGTCCCCAACGGTCGTTCTCCCTGTGACCCGCATCGGAATACCGCCCGGTACTTCCGCCGTCCACCAGCCGGTATGGATCGGCATCTGGTCGCTGGCCGTGGCCAAGTCATAGTGTTGGATCACATGCGCCACCAGCGCTTTGACCTCGATCTGCGCGAAGTTAATCCCGATGCACACCCGTGGTCCACCGCCGAAGGTAACCAGCGCATATGGCTGGCGCTTATCCTCTTCGCGTGGTGGCGCAAAGCGCTCGGGGTCAAAGCGCTCGGGCTCACGCCAAACGCTAGGCAAGCGGTGGCTGGCAGCGAGCCCCAACCGCACTTGCCGGCCCGCCGGAATCTGATACCCTCCGAACTCGAAAGGGCTAACGACCCCGCGCGGCACATTAATCACCGGTGAGTTCAGCCGCCCGGTCTCGCGAATCACCATATCGAGCAGCCTCAGACCGCGCAAGGTCTCTGCCGTAATTGTTCCATCCTCCTGAGTCCCTCTGGCCACTTCCGCTTGAACCCGCTGCCATAGCTTAGGCTGCGTTGCCAGCCGGTACAGCACCCAGCCACCCAAGGTAGTCGTCGTCTCATGTCCGGCGACCAACAAAATATTAAGATGCGCTAGCACCTGTACATCGGTCAGTGGCTCGCCGTCCTCATCCCGCGCATGCACGATCACGCTCAACACATCGCGCGGGCTATCTGCCAGCGGCATCGCCCGACGTCGCGCAATCAGTTGCAACAGCGTTCTGACTAGTTCGCCCCGCGCCGCTGCGGCCCGTGCTGCATAGCTATCCCAGTTGTCTCGCGCCTCATCAAAGCCGTGCAGCATCGTATAAAATAGCTCACGGAGCCTATCCACCTCAACCCCACTATGAAAACCGGCCAGCACCGTCGCGGCCACGCCGAAGGTAATCTGGCGACTCTCGTCCTGCATATCTACCACCCCACGCTCCGGCCAGCGCCGTGCCCTGTCGGCAATTACTGCCTGCATCAGGGGCACGTACGCTTCCATACACGCGCTGGTAAAGGCTGGATTCCACATCTTGCGATGGCGCGCGTGCTCGGGGTCGTCCATATTCAGCAGGCCGTGGCCGAAATCGTCACCTATAATTGGCGTCCAGCCTTTGTCATGGCTAAAGTGCTCGCGGTGCGTATGGAGCACAAAGCGATTGGCTTCGGGGCCGACCATAAAAATATTGGCCTCATCCGCGTCGTCGACCGGCACCTGAAAGATCGGTCCCTGCTCCGTCGCCATTTGAGCGAGCATTGTCGGCAGTTCGCCGGCCATCACGTTGTCCCAGGGAAGCTCAAGCACCGGTAGTTGCTCAACAGTTTTTGGCATACACCTATTCCTTTGTGGGAAGTATATGCTAAAAGCGACACTTGACAGCAGCGCTAGTATGGATGGGCCAGTTTGCAGTCGCCGCTCGGCTGACTGCTACCAGGAGGTACGTGATGCGTATCAGGGTTGGACTCGTTGGAACGTTCGCCACCGTCCTCGCACTCCTCTTCTCAGCACTTCCAGGGACCGCTTTGGCCGTCGACAAGGGTGGACCCCCCGCTAACCAGCAGGTCACAGTCAATTCTGAGGTCCATCACGACACGTCGCCGCCCTTACGGGCTATCCCGCCGTCCCACACTCCGAGCCGAGCGTATCCTGCACTGACTCGGCATACGACTTCGACCGGCGTTGCTGCCAGCGACACGAGCGGTCGGCCAGCAATCAGGCGCATCCCCACTCCTGCCACCAACTTCGAAGGTATCGGTGCCAATGGGAGTGCACCCCCCGACAACGACGGAGCCATAGGCAGCACGCAGTACGTCGAGCTCGTGAATAGCCGTCTCCAGGTTTTTAACAAGAGCGGTACATCACTCCTCGGGCCGGAGGCCACTAATACCCTGTGGTCCGGCTTTGGTGGCGGCTGTCAGACCAACAACGATGGCGATGGCACCGTGCTCTGGGATTCTATCTCCTCGCGCTGGGTGGTAACACAGTTTTCGGTCAGCACGACGCCCTACCTCGAATGCGTGGCCGTCTCCACGACGAGCGATGCCACCGGCAGTTGGAACCGCTACAGTTTCTCATACACGAACTTCCCGGACTACCCGAAGATGGGGATCTGGCCTGACGCCTACTATGTTAGCTTCAACATGTTTAATCCGGCTGGCACGGCCGCCCTCGGCACCAATCTGTGCGCTTACAACCGCGCGGCGATGGTAGCTGGCACTGCGTCCACCCAGGTGTGCTTCATGGCCACGAGCGTCGAAGATACCGCGCTGCCTGCCACGCTAGACGGCACGAACACGCCGCCGAGCGGTGCCCCGGAATGGTTCGTCGCCATTTCGCCCACCGCTGCCAATTCATTGGCCTACTGGAAGTTCCACGTCGATTTCGCCACGCCGGCCAACAGTACCCTCACTGGGCCGACAACCTTGCCCGTTGCGGCATTTAGCGAGGCGTGTAGCGGCGGGACCTGTATCCCGCAGAGCGGTACCACGCAACAGTTGGACTCGCTGTCCGACCGGTTGATGTATCGTCTTGCGTACCGCAACTTCGGTGATCATGAGGCGCTCGTCGTCAATCACAGCATTACCGCTGGCAGCAGCGTCGGCGTGCGCTGGTACGAACTCCGGCCAAGTGGCGCTAACCTCACTGTCTTCCAGCAAGGCACCTATGCCCCAGATAGCACCTACCGCTGGATGGGCTCGATTGCCATGGACCAGTCGGGTGATATGGCTCTCGGCTTTAGTACCTCAAGCAGTTCGCTTCACCCTGGCATTCGCTACACCGGTCGCCTCGTGGGTGACGCAGCAGGCCAAATGCCACAAGGCGAAGCGACCATCATCACAGGACCTGGCTCGCAAACCACGGGCCTTTCGCGCTGGGGTGATTATACCGAAATGACAGTGGACCCGGTCGACAACTGCACCTTCTGGTACGTCAACGAGTATATTCCCGCCAACGGCACCTTCAACTGGCACACGCGCATCGGCTCCTTCAAGTTCCCAAGCTGCGGTAGCGTAGCGACTAATGATTTCTCAATCAGCGCCAATCCCTCCACAATAACCGTAACGCAAGGGCAAAGTGGCACGAGCACCATTTCCACCGCCGTGACCAGCGGATCGGCGCAGACCGTTTCGCTGAGTGCGACGGGTCTACCGACTGGCGCGACCGCGACCTTTAATCCGACTAGTGTCACAGCCGGCGGCAGTTCCACACTAACGATCTCCACCTCGTCGACTACGACCCCCGGTACCTATACCATCACCGTTACCGGCACCGGCGCGTCGGCCACCCATACGACGACTGTTACTTTGACCGTCAATGGCTCTGGTGGCGGATCGGGGATCACGAACGGTGGCTTCGAGACGGGCAGCCTGAGCGGTTGGACCGTAGCGGGCAGCGCCTCCGTCAGTACGACCTCTCACAGCGGGAGTTATGCGGCCCTCGTTGGCTCTACCAGCCCGACCAATGGCGACAGCTCGATCAGCCAAACCTTCACGGCCCCGACCGGTGCAACCGCGCTCAGCTTCTATTACCGGGTCGTTTGTCCCGACACCATCACCTACGATTGGGCAACCGCGACCCTGAAGGACAACACTGCTGGCACCACTGCGACCGTGCTGGCAAAAACCTGCACCAATACTGGGGCCTACCAGCAGGCGACCACTACGGTCACGGCTGGTCATTCCTACACCCTGACGCTCATTTCGCACGACGATAATTATGCCGGTGATGCAACCTACACCCTCTACGACGATGTAGCATTTTCAGTTGCTTCCGGAGGTGGAGGCATCACCAATGGTACCTTCGAAACGGGCAGCCTGAGCGGTTGGACTGCAACGGGTAGCGCCAGTACCAGCACAACGGCCCACACTGGCAGCTATGCAGCCCTCGTTGGCTCTACCGGCCCCACCAACGGTGACAGCTCGATCAGCCAAACCTTCACGGCCCCGGCCGGTGCAACCGCGCTCAGCTTCTATTACCGGGTCGTTTGCCCTGACACCCTTACCTATGACTGGGCGACCGCGACCCTGAAGGACAACACTGCTGGCACCACTGCGACCGTGCTGGCAAAAACCTGCACCAATACCGGGGCCTATCAGTCAGTGAGTGCGTCCGTTACAGCCGGTCATTCCTACACCCTGACGCTCATTTCGCACGACGATAACTATGCCGGTGATGCAACCTACACCCTCTACGACGATGTAGCAACGCATTAAATCTTCACCTAAAAGCAAAAACGATCTGGGTCTGTGCCCGGATCGTTTTTGTTGAAATACTGCCATCGGCGACCCGCCTCGTTCTCTGGTAGAATCCTCTTGTGCAACTAATCGACACACATGTCCACCTCTTCGCCCCACAATTCGATGGTGATCGCGCTGCCGTCCTTGAGCGTGCAGCGGAAGCGGGCGTAGCCCGGATGATCGCTATTGGCTATGACCTGCCCACCAGCGTTGCGGCCCTTGACTTGGCGGATGCACACCCCCACATCTGGGCAACCGCCGGTATTCAGCCGCACTATGCCTCCGAGACCGGCCTTGCTGAGCTAGATCGGCTACGGACCATGTTGCACCACCCCCGCGTCGTGGCACTCGGTGAAATTGGCCTGGATTACCACCACGACCGTGCGCCCCGCTCGCTGCAAGCGGAGCTGTTCCGCCGGCAATTAGCGCTTGCCCGTGAAATGGATCTGCCGGTGGTCATCCATACGCGCGAAGCACACGCCGATACACTCATGATCTTGCGGGAGGCCGCACAGGGCTTGCGCATCGTCATGCACTCGTTTAGTGGTGATTGGCAATTTGCCCAGTTGGCCCTTGAACTCGGTGCCTACCTTTCGTTTTCGGGACCCGTGACCTTTCCCAAGGCGGCAGAGCTGCACGAGGTCGCGCAACGCACGCCGCTTGATCGGCTACTGATCGAGACCGATTGCCCGTATCTGGCGCCGCAAAACCACCGTGGACGCCGCAACGAGCCGGCCTACGTCCGCGAGATAGCCGAGCGGATTGCTGTCCTGCGTGGACTGCCCGTAGCAGAAGTGGCTGCCGCAACCTGGACCAATGCCGCGACACTCTTCGGCCTGATGAAACCGAATCATGTTGGCGCTGGTTAATACAATGCAGTGGTTAAAAAATAAAGATCGAGATACGCATTGATAGCTGATACTGCCCAAGCGTTTCGTGCTACGCGCGAACGCGCCCCCCAACATTGGATGACTGCGAACGGCCCTTGGGCCTTATCGGTGCTGTTGGGGGCAGCCATGACCTTTGCAGTTGTGCAAAGCGTCGCCCTCTCAAATTGGGCGCATGGCCTGACCGCCATCACGCCGGTTGCAATTGGCGGCATTCTGGTCGCCGCAGTCTTTGCCCGTTTCCGTTGGCTGCCCGGCTATCTGGCGCACTTACTGAGTGCAGTGTTGGGTCTGGCCTGGACCGTGAAAATGCTCGGACCGCTGATGGATACCGGGCTGACGACGTGGCGTGATCATGCTCTTGAATTACTGATCCATGGTATCGTAGCCGGCCGCTTGGCAGCGCAGGGTGGAGTCGGTGATGATCTGCTCCTCTTTGTGGCAGTGTTAGCATTGATCTCGTGGGCGCTCGGCTATGCCTCGATCTGGATGCTGCTGCGCTATGGCTGGGCGTGGTGGGTCGTGTTGCTCAACGCCGTGATGCTCTTCGTCAACTTGACCTATGCCTCGCCTAAACCTCCCATCAGCTTATTTTTCTTGTTCGATGCTGCCGCGCTGCTCATCATCGTGCAGCAAACCTATCTACAGCGCGCCCGCTCATGGGACGCGGCGCATATGGACTATCCCGACTTTCTCGGCTGGCGTTTCGTTG
>JACDGP010000206.1 GCA_013821605.1 Herpetosiphonaceae bacterium | reverse complement strand
AATATCGTGCGGTTGCTCAACTGGTTGGCAGGGGTACCGAAGGCGAAGACGCAGTCGTCGCCGTTCGTCCGACTGTATCGTACAACCGCCTAAAAGAGGCAGGTAGATTCGCCACCAATGTCAATCTGCCGGAGCGCCAGCAAACGGTGCACGCCACGATCGCCTGGAGCTACGCCCTCCTCCCGGAGCTGGAACGGGCCCTGTTCCGGCGGCTAGGTGTTTTCCGGGGCGGGTGGTCGCTGGAGGCGGCTGAAGCGATCTGCGCCGACCTCTTCCCACTCGATGCCCTGGACGGGCTGAGCTCCTTGGTAGAGCAGAGTCTGCTCGTGGTGCGAGACGAGGGCGGTGAGCCGCGCTTCGGTATGCTGGAGACGATCCGCGAGTATGCACTGGAGCAACTGGAAGCGCACGACGAGGGCGAAGCGCTGCGGCAACAGCATACCCGCTTCTTTCTTGAGTTTGTGGAAAGCGCTGAGCCGGAGCTGACCGGTGCGCAGCAGGCGTTCTGGATGGTCGCGCTAGAAGCAGAGCATGATAACCTGCGCGCGGCACTCCGCTGGTCCTTAGCGCACGCGCCCGAGGGAGCGCTGCGGCTGAGCGGAGCGTTGTGGCGCTTCTGGTACGGGCATACGCATCTGAGCGAGGGACGCGCTTGGCTGGAAGCGGCGATCGCGCGGCGCGACGCGATCAAGGCCTCGTCTGCACCCTACCTAGCGAAAGCACTCCACGGCGCCGGTGTGCTGTCCATGTATCAGAACGATATGGCTGCAGCGCACGTCTTTCTTGAGGAAGCGCAGGCGATCCAACGGGAACAGGGGGACAGCGGTCAGCTTGCCTTCGTGCTGCACGATCTCGGGGGACTGGCGCAGTGTGAAGCTGAGTATGGACAGGCGACCGCGTTGTATGAGGAGAGTCTCAGGCTGTTTCGGGCGGTCCAGAACCAATGGGGGATCGGCGTGAACCTGTACCGGCTGGGAACGGTCGCCCTCGCGCACAATGATGTGACACGGGGGGAAGCACTGCTGCAGGGGAGCCTGCCGATCTTCCGCGATCTGAGCGATCACGGGAGCATGGCAGCCGTCATGGTGAGCCTGGGAGAGTTAGCAGAGGCTCACGAGGAGTATCGTCGCGCAGCGGACTACGCCCAGGCCGGCTTGGCCTTGTATCAGGAGGTCGGCAACAAGCACGGAGTCTCGTGGGCGCTCTCGGTGCTGGGAGACGTGGCAGAGCTGGAGGGCGACAGTCGGCGTGCCCGCTCCTACTACGAAGAGGGAGTGGCCCTGGCGCGCGAAGCCGGAAGTACGCTTTCCATTGCCGCAGAACGCGGACAGTTGGGGTGCCTAGCCTACGACGCCGGCGACTACGAGCATGCGCTGGCATTCGCGCGCGAGGAGCTGGCGCTCGTCCAGAACATAGGCCGCAAACAAACCATCATCGCATGTCTCGAAGCCGTGGCAGCTGCAGCCAGCGGGCAAGGACGCGCCACATATGCCGCCTGCGTGTGTGGCGCGATGGAGGGCTTGCGCGAGTCGATCGGGAATCCGCGCGCCTCGACGGAGCGCGTGCGGTACGAGCGCGGCATTGCGCGAGCACGGAGGCATAGCGACGAAGCAGTGTGGGCCGAAGCATGGGCGAAGGGACGGGCGATGTCGATGGCGCAGGCGATCGCATATGCCCTTGACCCAGATGCTATGATCGCTACCAGTGATGGTGTCCCTCCGACGTAGGAGTGTGTACGTGTTTCGATTACTGTGCATGTCTGATGGAGCGACGGTTCAGGTCCATCGCTCGGCAGAATTTGCATTACACACGACGGCAGCGATAAACGATGAAGTATTTATCGACCGCCTCCATTGGCCGAGCAGCGGCTCAACCCGCTCACGTGGGAGGAAGCACCCGATTGCCGAGCACTGAGCCGGGCGTGAAGCCCGTGGTGGCGTGCCGATTGGATGGTGGGCACGATGCGGTGCTGGTGCTCGGTTCTATTGGAGAAGGCCAAGCATGACACTACCAAAGTCCGAGCAAATTCCGCTCCGCGCCGGCCCGCTGTCGTTGGTCTACGAGGCGGGCGATCTGCGCTACATCCGACTCGGTGACCGCGAGATCCTGCGCCGTGTGTATGTCGCCGTGCGCGATCAGAACTGGGACACCGTGCCGGCGACGCTTGCCAACGAACAACTCACGATCGCTGCCGACAGCTTCCAGATCAGCTACGACGCGCAGCACGCCGTTGGTGGAATCGATTTCTTCTGGAGGGGCACGATCAGCGGGAACGCGCAGGGGACGATTGTCTTCGCAATGGATGGAGCAGCACGCTCCACGTTTTTGCGCAACCGAATCGGATTCTGCGTGCTGCATCCAATTCACGAGTGCGCAGGCCAGCCGTGCCGGGTCGAGCAGGCCGATGGACGTAGCGTGGCAGGCACGTTTCCCTTGTACGTTGCGCCCCACCAACCGTTTCGTAGCATGCGCTCAATCAGCCACGAGGTTATGCCGGGGACATATGCGAAGGTGCGGTTCGCCGGCGACGTATTTGAGATGGAGGACCAGCGTAACTGGACCGACGCATCGTACAAAACATATTGTACGCCACTGGAGCTACCTTTCCCGATTGAAGTGCGCGCCGGCACAACCATCGCTCAAGCAGTAACCCTGACGCTACACGGCGCACCCTTAGCCGTCGGTACCGAACCAGAGCCCTTACGGATAACGCGAACCGGGGACAGAGCACGCCGGCTCCCACGCCTCGGCCTGGGGTTAGCTGGCCACGATCAACCGCTGAGCGCTGTCGAAGCGGCACGGCTACGGGGCTTACAGCTGGCCCATCTGCGGACCGATCTACACCTAGCCCGACCAGAGTATCCTGAGATGCTGCAGCAGGGCACCACGGCGGCACGCGTCCTCGGCACGGAGCTGGAGATTGCGCTGTTTCTGTCGGATGCAGCCAAAACCGAGCTTGACAGGCTGGCGTTGCAGCTGGAGCAGATACAGCCGCCGGTCTGCACATGGCTGGTTTTTCACGAGAACGAGAAGGCCACATCTGCGCGTTGGGTTGAGTTAGCACGCGCCTATTTGCATGGATACGCGCCCGCGTCTAAGGTCGGCGGCGGCACCAACGCCTACTTTGCCGAACTTAATCGAGCTCGTGCTTCGGTTGAAGCGGCGGAACTCGTGAGCTATTCGATCAACCCGCAGGTACACGCCTTTGACAATGGCTCACTCGTGGAGGCGCTCGCAGCGCAGGCGGCGACCGTTGTGAGCGCGCGGCAGTTTTGTGGGGAACGGCCGATTGCCGTGAGCCCAATTACGCTCAAGCCACGGAGACTGAGGCACTGCGCGAACAATTTGTCGCATGCGTTGAGGCCATCACCGAGCTTAAAACCATCGATCTGCCTAGCTTGCCGGTGTCACGGCCACCGCGTGGGACGAGTGGGTCATTGCGCTTCCGCCGTGCCGAAGTGGTGCTGTCCTAGTCATTGCGGAACGTTGAGCCGTCCCTGCCTACCTTGCTAGCGGACGTAACCGCAAGGGGGTAAACAGCACCTTACCGCCACGCGGACCGATAAACGTGAGCAAGAGCTCATACA
The DNA here is from genome assembly GCA_013821605.1 of Herpetosiphonaceae bacterium. Lineage (GTDB taxonomy): Bacteria > Chloroflexota > Chloroflexia > Chloroflexales > Kallotenuaceae > JACDGP01. Next base: position 3,568 of record JACDGP010000206.1, on the reverse strand, counting down.
TAAAGGCCAGCATGAGTTGATGCTGCTCGGTCGGCATAGCAAGCACCTCGATACCTGCACCTGTCTACGGAGATCATCATGAGGTCCACTACGCCAGCTGGTGCCGCTTCCGTTCTTCAACTGCTGCTAAGACCAAGCGGATGCAGGCCTCCTCGTCCCAGAGCGCGGTGTTCACGATCATGTGGAAAGCCTCTGAGGCATGCCAATCAGCGTGGTAATACTGGCTGATATAGGCCGCGCGGCGCTGGTCTTCCGCTCGCACACGTTGCTTGGCTTCGGCTTGACTGATAGCTGCACGGCGCATCACCCGCTCAACCCGCGTAGGTAAAGGCGCAATAAAACGAATGTGGAGCACATCTGGCTGCTTGGCGAGAATAAACTGAGCGCCATGGCCAAAGATCACTACATTACCGAGGCGTGCCGCTTCCTGGACGACCTGGCGTGTCATGGCAACAAAGGCCTCCGTCGTGGCTTCAAAAGGCAGTGCACCGGGTTGACCACTCACGGCACCGAGGGATGGATCCGAGAGCCATAGAGCACGCGCTAAGCGCTCGCTAAAGCCTGCTCCACGCTCGTCGTGACTGGCGGCGGTTGCCTCCGATATTCCTAGTCGCTGGGCTACCTCGCGAATGATCTGCGTATTGAGATAGCTGGCACCCACCCGCTCGGCAAGTCGTTGCCCAATTGTTGCTCCACCGCTGCCCGTTTGCCGCGACACCGTGATGACTGGCATGTTCGCTCCCTCCACTATGGCTTACACCAGGCGACGCACCTGGGGCGCGAGTATCCAGAATAACATGGCCGAGACCAACGAGACGACGGCACTGAACATGATGGTGCGGGGTGGGCCAATGACACGGGCGACCTGACCGGCCCATAGCGCTCCCAACGGGATGCCACCAAACATGATCATAGAATAAATGCTCATCACACGACCACGTAGCGCGTCCGGCACGTGCACCTGTAGCAGCGTGTTGGCCATGTTGTAGAGCACCATGCCACCCCAACCAACACCTGCCAGCGCCACGATGGACAACGGCAAGGTCCGGACGGTGGCAAGCACGAGCAACATGAGCGGATACACAAACATACCGGCAGTCAGCCAACGACCGCGCCACCCAAAATGTGCAAGGGCGGCAATCATCAACGCGCCCAGGAGTGAACCGATGCCACGTGCCGACTGGAGCAGTCCATTGGTGGTGGCGTTGCCATGGAGAACTTCGACGGCCCAGGCAGGTAAGAGCGTCGCGTAGATCGCACTAAACAAGACTGCAACCGCCGGGACAATAATCAAGAGCCGTAGCAGTGGATCCGCGAGGGTATAGCGCACCCCTTCTTTGAGTTGGGCCAACGCCGATTGGGTTCGTGGAGCCGCGACATGGGCCGGCAGATGCATGCGCAAGAGGGCCGCAATCACCGCTACAAACGACAGGCCGTTCAACGTAAAGCACCAAGCCGGACCAAAAGCTGCATAGGTGAGCCCTGCGACGGTCGGACCAACGACGGTGGCCAAATTCATCAGGCTTGAGTTGAGGGCGATAGCATTGGTCAAATCCTCACGATCGACCAACTCGAGCACGAAGGCCTGACCCGCCGGCGCATCAAATGCGTTGGCCGTGCCGAGCCCGAGCGCCAGCAGCACAATATGCCAGGGCTGCACCACATGTAAGAAGGTTAACGCAGCCAGGATGAAAGCCAGCAGCATCATGGTGCTTTGGGTGATCACCAACAGTTTGCGACGGGCCACGCGGTCAGCAATCACGCCGCCAAACAGCATAAACAGCAGCGATGGGACACCGGCGGCAAAGCCGACGTAGCCCAGATAGGCTGTGGAATGCGTCAACTGGAAGACGAGAAAGCCCTGCGCACTGGTTTGCATCCAGGTGCCAATCATCGATACAAGTTGACCGCGAAACCACAAGCGATAGTTGGGATGGCGCAAGGCGGCGAAAGTACGCTGCAAACCGCTTGACCCCGGCTGAACCTGTGTGTCCAACCGCTGTGCGTCTGACCCCTGCTCTAGGGTGACCGGCTTGGGTGTTGGTAGCTTCACGTCGGCCATCGTTGCTCTAGCTCGTCTGCCGTGAGGCAATTAAGTGTGAGACGACTGGGGACGTCCCTGGTTGCTGAAGCTCTAGCGCTCGCTTCTCTAACTCGTGATCCTGTACCGTCGTCCGCTCATGCTGGCGCAGAAGTTCGCCCCAAGAGGCTACCTCATAGGCCTCAACAAAGTGATCCGGAGCGGCCGGGTCGCGATACAGCTCCCAGCGCGTGGCCCCATCTTTCCGACGCAGAATTTGCACCTCGCCCATGGCTTGGGCGAAGGCTGCCGCCTGCGCATCGGCAACATGATAGTCGATCGTGACCAGCACCGGTCCTTCACCTAGGTCGGGCTCGAAGGCTAGCTTCGGTTCGCGCCAATGATGCGAGGGACTCAGGTCGAGATCTTCGCCAGTAACTAAAGGCCAGCGCAGGGCCGTCGCGAGGCCGATGATCAAGACCGCCGCTGCACTGGTCAGCGCGACCTGGTTGCTGAAGCGACCGGCCAAGGCACCCCACAGCACACCACCACTAGCAAAACCGCCTTGATAAACCAGCAGGTAGACGCCAAGCGCGCGTGCTGACACCCAATTAGGGGCCATCGTTTGAATGGCGATATTCAAGCAGGAGTTCGTTACGAGCCAGATAGCACCAACCAGCAGCAGGACGGCATTAAGCACCACCAGGTTGTGGATATAGGCCAGGGCCAAGAGGCCACCGGCCCAGCCCGCCGTTCCAAGCACTACCAAGCGGTCAACCGACAGGCGAGCACGCAGCCGTGGCATGATCGTCGCACCGGCGACAGCACCGATGCCCAGACTGGCAAGCAGCACGCCATAGCCAAAAGCACTCAGATGCAGATCATGGCTGGCAACGACCGGTATCAAGGCCCACAGCGCGCTAGCAGCGATGATAAAGGCCGGCGTCCGCACGAGTACAGCGCGCAGTGGTTTTGAGTGGCGCGTGTAGCGCACACCCGCCGTGACGGCACTACGGACGCTCTCGCTCGGTCCCCTTGTTTCTTCGACGACCGGTTTCCAGCGGTAGATGACGATCATGATGCCAAGGAACGATACTGCGTTCAACAAGAAGACCGGACCCGGTCCCCAGGCCGCGACGACCAGACCGCCAAGGGCAGGGCCGATGGCCCGCGCCATATTAAAGCCGGCACTATTGAGGGCGATCGCCGAGCCTAGCTCGCGCCGACCCACCAGTTGGGGGATAATCGCCTGCCACGCTGGCGCACTGAGCGCCCCGCCAAGGCCCAGCAGGAAAGTGAGGCCGAGCAGACCCCAGGGAGACATCCACCCTGGTATTGTCAGAAGTCCTAAAACAGCCGCGACCGCCAGCATCCAGGCCTGGGTGACAACGACCAGCCAGCGGCGATCAAGGACGTCAGCCAACGCCCCAGCAGGTAAACCAACCAGAAAGAGGGGCAGGCTTCCGGCCGTCGTGAGCAGGGCGACGAGTAAGGGCGAGGGCGTCAGGGAGGTCATGAGCCATGCGGCCGCCACGCCTTGCATGAGAG
>JACDGP010000205.1 GCA_013821605.1 Herpetosiphonaceae bacterium | reverse complement strand
GGGCTGTGCCACACCGGAGGTTGGAGAAAGCCCCACGCAGCGGGGTCATCATGTGGCCCAAGTACGGCGTAGGGTGCCGTAGCTCCCGGTGCTAGCCGATCATAGACCAGGTAACCCGTGGCAGTGCGACCGATAAGCGGATGATCGCGCAATACATAGGCTACTAAACCGCTCGTGGTGCCCCGTAGCTCTTCAGACCCGGAGAGTAGCACAGGCGCGCCAGGTGGAATAACGGCGGCAAGCTCAAGCAGGCGCAGTTGCTCGCGACCATACAGGGTAGGGCCACTGGCAACACGTGTATAGGAACTCCACGCCGTCGCTGTGATGACGAGGAGGAGAAGACTGGTTGCTAAGCCCGTCACAACCCAGCGGGCCGGACGCAGTTGACCACGGACTGCCAGTAGCTCGGTTCCCCCGGCAATCAGGGTGAGTGGCAAGAACGAGATAAAGCTGAGGCCCTTCATATGGCCGTACGGAAAGGCAACGACATAGCGTAGTCCGAGGGCGTAGATGATCGCCATACCACCCATCGTTAGCGCTAACCCCCGAGTGCTGCGTGATCGCCAGAGCCACAGCACTCCGAGAAGGAGCATCAGGCCGAAGGCCAGGTTGATGACAGTAGGCCAGGCAGCGACTACCTGCGCGCCCCAGGGCGGCGGTGCGGGGGCTTCGGCGGCAGCAAGGGGTGTCAAGCCCAGCAAGGTGCGCAGCGAAATATAGCCCGGGGTACCAAGTGCGGAGGCCCCTTGCTCGTAGACCTGAAAAAAAGCACGATCGGCACGGACCTGCACCAAGAAGGTGAGCATAGCCGCGCCAAGGAGCAGGGCTGTGCCATGCAATACTAGACTTGTTCGATGAGGAGTGCGGAGGAGATACCATAGACCAGCACCAGCGGCCAGTGCTCCATAACCGAGCAGTCCCGGATGATAGCTTACAGCCAGAGCCGCAAGCATCAATGATGCTGCAAGGGTGGTACGCGGTCGGAGTTCTTGGAAGGCTAGGATCGTTAGCAGGAGTGTGAAAGGAATCAGCGGCATGGAGGAAACATGCATCGCAAAGCCGGTATACTCCACCCACAGCAGCAGTTCGTTGAGTGTGACCAGGATAGCGGCGAGCGCAGCGGCCCATTTGCTCAAGCGTAGGCCGTAGCGCGCAAACAAAAAGACTGCCGGCGCAGCCAAAAGCCGCATCAGCCCAAGCATGGGCGCAAAGGTCCGTAGGGCATCCCAGTCGCGGAAGCTATCGACCAGTCCTTGCACATAGGAAAAGCCGATGGCACGCGCGTATGTAGGATCGCTTTGCATGATCCCGATCAAGGGATTGGCTGGCGCCTCGCTGAGTCTGGCATAGGGCCAGTGGCGCAGGTAGGTCGCCAGCGGTAAGTAGAACTCGACATCCCAACTGGCCCCGATGGGAGCCAGGATGCCATGCGCTAACAGGGGTAGCACTGCGACGATGCCGGCGAACAAGGCGACGCCACCGGCCAGCCCAAGCTCATCCCAGCATAGCCGTATGCGGGGGCTACGCCGGTTGAACCACCAGCCAAGCAAGTTGAGAAGGGTTGCGAGGAGCAGCAGGATCCAGCGGCCGGTATCGATGGCGATGCCGAGCCACAGCAGGTAGTACAGGGTCAGGGCGGCAAGTGCATAGCCAAAAAAAGGCACGAGCAGTGGGCGTACTGGTCGCAGCAGTGGTGGTGTGAGCCAGTGGGCCAAGCCCCAGCCGCTATAGCAGAGCAACACTAAGGCAACAGCCCAGATCTTAATAATCGTGAAGAACATAACGATGGTGATGCAGTGAGGTGTGATCTAGCATTGTTTGCTGGTGCTCTCGGTTACAATTTAGTCAGTATAACAGGTAAGGTTGCAGCTAAAAGGAGGTATTTCTAAGCGCAGGGGCGGTAGCATCATGCTACCGCCCCTTAGCAGCAGAGATCTACAATTTTTTAGGGGATTGACATTCATTAGTTGTTATACTAATATTCAACTAGCTAATGGTTAGCTAAACAATGACGACCAGTTGTAGGTATCATTTCGAAGGAGGAAGTCAATGGCAGTAACGTACTCGTCCGCATCCACGGCTGTTCAACCGGAACACGTCGCCTTCCGCCGCCTCGCATGGGTGGAACCACTCACGATCGTCGCGGCAGCCATCGGAACATTGGTTATACGGACATTAGCTGTCGCTCTGCTCGATGTTGGGAACTTCCTACCACTTAGCTTCGCACCACCGCTCGCATTTACCGTGATCGGTGTACTGGGAGCAGTGATTACGTTCGCGCTCATTGGACGTTTCGCACGACAGCCGATTGTGCTGTTCAAGCGCCTAGCCTTAGGCGTGCTCGTGGTTTCGTTCGTGCCGAATATCTTACTGTTGGTGTTGCCGCAAGTGATACCGGGTACTACAGTAGCGGTGGTAGGCGCACTCTCGGTGATGCATCTGTTGGCCTGGATGATCTAGTGTACGCATGCTCACCACTTTCGCTAGTAAGGCCTAACCGAACGTCGGCTACGGCTCTTCCCGCAGCGAAAGTCTTCCATCGGAAGTACATTCCCTGACAGAGACTTGACAACATGTAGTTGCTATACTAACATTCGCCCATGCAACATTTACCACCAGCCGAGTTTCGTGTCGTTCGTTCACGGGCCGACATTCCGGTGCTAGACGACACTCCAGACAGGCAGCTTTTCGTCATCGAGGATACCCTGGGCTATCTCATCAACTTCGTTGCCAAGCTAGTTGCCCGCGCCCAGAGTGCCTGCCTCGCCCAGCACGAAGTCACCCTCGGCCAATGGCCCATCTTGTTGTTCTTGTGGGTCACCGAGGGTCTGACCCAAACCGAGTTGAGTCGCCATGTCGTGATTGACGATGCCACCATGGTGCGCACCCTTGATCGTATGGAGCGCGATGGCCTCGTCCAGCGGGTGCGTAACCCGCAGGATCGGCGGCAACTCAACATCTTTCTCACCGACAAAGGCCGTTCGTTACGCGATGTGCTCATCCCGTGTGCCCTTGCGGTGAACACCACCGCCCTCCAGTCGTTGGACGACAGCGAGCAACGCCAGTTGTCGAGCTTGCTGCGCCGGGTCATCACATCGCTGGAACCGGCGGCGCTGGACGACAATGCATCATCATCGTAAGGAGGCTAGATATGTCACAAGCGACCGGTCAGGAGCCAGTGCGATCCTTGCCCAAAAATCATGTGATAGGAGTCATCGAGCAGTTGCAGGAGGCGGAGCAAGCAGTTCAGGCACTGCAAAACGCTGGCCATGCTGCTCAGGATATCCTCCTCATTCCCAGTCAGACCTTCATTGAAGCCATTCAGCAAAGACGGCAGCAGACGTCTTCCTTCAAACGAGCTACGCATGCCTTCTTGGTATCAAGTGACGATGGCTTCCCTGCTGAGTTGTATTTGGAGCAAGCGCAGCGAGGTGCTCAAGTGCTGGCAGTGTATGCGTCCACAAGGGAGCAAGCCGACCAGATCGTTCACGCGCTTCACGCATATCATGTGCATCATTTGAAGTATTTTAGTCCGTGGACAACTAACGACTATCCTTAACTAACGAGGCGAGAGGGGCAAGGCGCAGGCGGGAAGGAGTGCTGCGGTCTATGGCGTGAGAAGGGTGATACATCCACATAAGACGGTGAGGCATGCCGTTCCCGTGAGCCCGAGCCTGATCTGTTGGTGTATTCTCATAGGTGGTTCGTACTATACCATCAGCCAGTTCGGCCCATTACGCTAGAGGGCAGTTGTTTTCCAAACTATTTAGGCACAAAGATCCCGAGGACATAACTGTTGCCGGGGACAAAGCTCTGTGCTCCGCCATAGCTCATCTCGCCGCCGTTATAAAAATGACCATTTCCCCCGGCGACGGCAATATCGCCGGCAGTCGGGTGGTGCGTGCCAGGGGTGCCATCTCGGACTACGACCATGGCCCCGGCAGGCGCTGCATAAGGGTCGGTGAGCACGAGACGTTGGAGTCCCAGTCGAGCCACATGATTGTTAAGGTTCAAATAGTCGGCAAACTGGTGGGCCTCGTTCCAGTAGGGCGCCGGAATGGCTGCCGCGAAGCCGCCGACCACTATCCCACCGTACCCAACCTGTTCAAGGTAGGTCCCGACATGTGTGTAACAGAGACCATCGGGCTGCTTGCCAACCGAATCCGCGCGGGCCATAGCTAGAAGACGTTGCATGGATGGCTGTCCAGCCGGCGAAATAGCAAGCGCGGTTGGGCGCGCTGGGTATTTGATATGGTATGGATTAAAGAGGTGCCGTTCACGACTGATCACTTCCCGCCGGATGGGGATGGGAGTGACAGCAGTCGTGAAACTCCGTGCCACCGGCATGGCGGCGGTATGCGCCACGTTGGAAGGTACTGTGGGACGTGGCATGGGGGACAGTTGCACGGTTGGGCTCCGAGCTAGGGCGTGGTTCGCCTGAGCAGCAGGCGTCGGTGTTCCCTGGCAAGCAATACCGACGATCAGACTACTCGTCAGCAGCACCGCACGAGCGACCTGCCGGCAGATGATCGCTCGCTGTCTAGCGTTGATGCACGTGAGATACCGTCGCAGAGCGGGCTGCATTACGACCCGGCAACCTGGCAACTGCGGCAGACGCCGAGGGCTTCCAGCCAGTGGCTCTCGATGCGAAAGTGTAGTCGCTCAGCCAGACCGCCCAGCAATGTTTCTAGCTCGCACCCCTCGAACATGGTCACCTTGCCACAGGCGCGGCACACCAGATGATGCTGGTGCCCCGGCTCGCCCACAACATAGCCATGCTCGCCTTCGGGACGATGGACCAGGCGCAGCCATTCGTGTTGCTGTAAGAGTTCCAAGGTGCGATACACGGTCGCACGACCAACCTGCACTTCGGTCTGGTGTAAGTCGGCCAGCAGCTCCTCGGCGGTAAACGGTGCGGTATAGCGCAGAATATACTCCAGAATTTGGCGACGGGGCCCCGTGAGACGATGGCCCTCCGCCGACAGCTCGGTCAGTACTTGCTCACTCCAACTCATCGTAATCACTTCCTCCGGTACAGGGCATCGAGCCTATGCCAGCCTTAGTATCGAGTATATATCTCATATGTAAGCTGATCTATTCCTAAATACATCTGTCAGTCACCCTATTTACTGATACAGTATCTTTACAGAACTTGACAACATCGCAAACAGATGTAGTATAGCTAGACGATACAGTATATCACTGGGAGAAACCTCATGCCAAAACGACGCGGACGAATTCTGCTGACTCTCAGCTTGGTGGTGCTGCTCACGGCGTGTGGTGGTGCTACAGCAACATCAAACGCAACGACCGCAGCAACCTCAGCAGCCGAGAGCGCAACGAGCGCAATGGCTCCGGCGATGACGACGGAAGCACCCATGCAGACGACGGACGTGCCAGCGATGACTGCCGATATGACCACCGCTACCGCTATGGCGACGACTGCTGCCCCGACAGTGGCACCAGCGATGACCACCGACATGACGACGGCTACCACCATGCCGGCCATGACTGCAGCAGCAAGCATTAGCACGATGACGGACACGACCACGGCAACGAGTAGCTCAGTGATGTCGAGCACAACCACGGCCATGGCTACTTCGGGGGCGGCCGGTAACGTCTTGCACATCGTGGCCGGCGAAAACTTTTGGGGCAGCATCGCCACGCAGTTGGGCGGTACTCACGCGGCACTCACGAGTATTGTGCTTGACCCAAATACCGACCCGCATGAGTACGAGAGCAATACCAACGATGCGCGTGCCTTTGCTCAAGCGGACTATGTGATCCTCAATGGTGGTGGCTATGATGATTGGGGGCAGAAACTGCTCGACGCGAATGCCGCTCCTAAGCGCAAAGTCTTTACGGTTGCGACGCTGCTCGGCAAGAAAGAGGGGGATAACCCGCACTTTTGGTATAATCCAACGTATGTTGAGCAGGTAGCCGACCAGATCACCGCCGATTACAAAGCACTCGATCCTGCCGATGCCGACTATTTCACGCAGCAACGCACGGCCTTCGCGACGGCACTCAAGCCATTTCATGACCGCATCGCCGCCATTAAGGCAGCCTATAGCAAGCAGAAGGTTGGAGCGACCGAGTCGATCTTCGTGTATTTCGCTGACGCCCTTGGACTAGACTTGATCTCCCCATCCGAGTTTATGCAAGCGGTCGCCGAAGGCAACGACCCGCCGGTCTCCACCATGGCGGAGTTTCAGCGGCAGGTGACGCAGAAGCAGATTACGGTGTTGGTCTATAATGTACAGGCCGGTAGTGCGGTCACGACGAATCTGAAACAACTGGCCAATGACAAGCAGATCCCAGTCGTTGGGATTTCCGAAACGCTGCAGCCCCCCGAGGCGACCTTTCAGGATTGGCAGGATACTCAATTGCAGGCCATCCAAAAAGCCTTGGCCGCAACTGCACCCCATAAGTAGATGCCATGCGGGAGGCACGCCGAAGAAACATGCAAGGAAGAGATGCTCAACCCCAACTGCTGGAACCCCAGGTCGCGCGCTCCAAGGTACACGACCTGGATACAGCTGCTCCCCTGATTGTCGCCAACGATCTGGCCGTGCGTTTGGGCGCACGAACGATCTGGAGCGATGCCAACTTTCACATCAATCGGGGGGAATTCGTAGCGGTCTTGGGACCGAATGGTGCCGGCAAGTCAACCTTGTTACGGCTGGTGCTTGGCTTGCTCCGCCCGAGTCATGGCAACCTCCAGGTCCTGGGCGGACTACCAAAGCTGGGCAGTGCCGCGATTGGCTACGTGCCACAACGTCGCACGCTCAACCCTGAACTGTCTGTGCGGGGACGCGATCTGGTTGCCTTGGGTCTGGATGGGCATCGATGGGGCTTTCAGCTCTCCCGATCCGTCAAACGTCAACAGCAGGCTGAAGTTCAGACGGCACTTGAGGCTGTCGAAGCGACCGCCTATGCCGACCGGCCGATTGGCCAACTGTCGGGCGGTGAGCAACAACGCTTGCTGCTCGCACAAGCCCTCGTCGGGAAGCCGCGTCTGCTGCTGCTCGACGAACCGCTGGCAAGTCTGGATTTGCGGAATCAAAGTGCTGTTGCACAGCTCGTCGCGCGCTTAGCGCGTGACCATACTATCGCAGTGCTGCTGGTCGCCCATGATGTTAATCCGCTCATATCAGTGGTTGAT
>JACDGP010000204.1 GCA_013821605.1 Herpetosiphonaceae bacterium | reverse complement strand
ATCGAGACCGGCACCGCAATCAGGCCGAGCACACCGTACAGCAGCAACGACGAGGCGTCGTGGAGGCCATACCCCTGCGGGATCTCGAACACGGGATGCGTGCCAAGCACACTGCGCTCGATCGCAGCGGCCAGCGCAGCAGCGACGATGACACCCGAGAGCACGGTCTGATCGAGATCGCCGACGACCTCCTCAATGGTGAAGGTCACGGCGGCGATCGGCGCATTAAAGGCTGCAGCGATGCCGGCCGCCGCGCCAACCGGCAAGAGGCGGCGTAAGCTGCGCCGGGGGAGTGCGGCGCTCCGTCCGAGGAGACTGGCGATGCCAGCACAGATCTGCACCGTCGGGCCTTCGCGGCCGAGTGAGGCACCCGAGCCGATCTGCAGCACGCCGATCACAAACTTACCGATCACCTGGCGGAACGGCAGTTCGCCGCCCTTAATCACGTAGGCGACCTTCACCTGCGGAATACCGCTCCCCCGCGCATCCGGGACCACGTACGCCAACAAGATCCCGCTCAGGAGCGCTCCGAGGGTGGGGGTCGCGATGGTCCAGAACAGCCAACTGGGAGCCGTTGCGGCCATGGCGCGGTTGATCAGCAGCTGTTCAGCCAGACTGATCGCAAGATGAAAAGCGACCGCAGCAAGGCCACAGAAGGCACCGATGACGACTGTGAGCGCGAAAACCCGTTGGCGCTCCGTTCGGATGAGGCGGAGGAAAAGTCCAAGCGCGGCAAGCCCAATCCGCCGTCCTGGCAGGAGCACACCGTGTCGGCGGAGACGACCAGGCTGACGTTGTTTCATCGTCCGATCATAGCCGTAGCTCCCCAGGACGTCAACCTCCGCGCCGATCGGGCAGGGCTTTTCAGTGCTCCAATACTTTGCTATAAATTACGCCCCGACTGCCCGTTCCAGTCGTGAGCTCGGAGGATCTATGTTGGATGTCGATCCTGCCAGCCTGCTTCGTCAGCTACAACGCTTCCCCGACCCGCGCCGACGCCAAGGGCGGCGCCCAGCCCGGCGCAACCAGGTGAGTGCCGCCAGACGACGGCCTCTAAAGTGCCGGGTACCCGCGAAGAACGTCGGGACACAGACCGCTGGTACTGCGTATGCTATGACTCAAGGGGTGGATATACGCTCAGATATGGCCCAACGCATCGTTGAGCGCGTCGGTGCAAATGTAGACCGAACCGTCAGCGTGGCCGACCCTCAGGGTCTCGTGCTTGCCAGTACGAACCAAGCCGTTGTCCACACCTACCTGCTCCCCAACGAGCATAGCAGTGGAGCGGCAGTGGCCGCCACCGATGATGACAGCGAGTGCCGCCACGTACTGCCCCTCGTCTATGCCGATCAGCTTGTCGGGACGCTGGTGCTCGAAGCTACACCGGCTTCCGATCATCAAATGGCTGGCATGGCGAAAATGCTGGCCGAACTGATTGTTCATCAGATGGTGGTGATCGAAGAACTGCCCCGGCAAGCCCGGCTGCGTGATCAGTTTGTAGGTGATCTGGTGCGAGGCCGCCTTAGGGACGCCGACCCGCTCGTCGAGCAGACCGCCGCCGTGCTCGGCATCGATCTCGATCTTCCACGCGTTGTGGCGGTGATGGACGTCGGCCTCCTCCCGACGTCTTCGCGCAATCCGCAGCAGGCGACGAGCTCACTCCCCAGTGTTACACGTGCATTGCGGCTTGAGCAGGGTCACGTGAATCTCGTTGACCACGCCCGTCGTATCATTGCCCATCATGCGGAAGATGTGTATGCATTCGTTGGTGAGCATCGTTTTGTGCTACTTGCGGTCGCCGATGAACCCTTTGCGACGACTCATCAGCGCGTGGCCCTCCGTGTGCGCAGCTTTTTACATGCCCTGGAGAGTGACCAGTATGTACCGAGTGCCGGCGTCGGTCACTATTATTCGGCGTGGACCGGCCTGACCCGCTCCTGGGTTGACGCGGCTTTCGCACTGGAAACGGGCACGCGCTTGCATGGCGCCGGGGGCGCGTATTGCCGGGACGATCTTGGTTTAGCGGACTTCATCTGGCACCCGGAGCGGGCCACGAAAGCCGAACGGGGGCGACGGCTACTTGCCACGATGAACGACGATGAGGATCTGCTCGCGACGCTCCAGATCTTCCTGGCAGCGGATCTTTCTCCCTCGGCAGCGGCCGAGCAGTTGCATATCCATCGCCATACCTTGACCTACCGGCTGAATAAGATTCACCGCCTGACGGGCCTTGATCCCTGCACGTTCCTGGACGCCGTGCAATTGCACGCCGCACTGCTGCTACGCAGGATTGATCGCTCTGCCACCTAGTCGCGTTGGACAAGTGGCCACAAAGTGCTGTACGTCGGCGCAGGCTCTTGGGACAGCGGTCCAATGACGCGCCTCCGCACCGCAGCTATGCTTCAGCCACAATCGTAAGGAAAGGAGCCAACGATGGCGACGAATACGACCGGCCTGTTACAGCAACTCCACGCCTATGTTGATACGTATATCGCGTATCTCGGCCATGGCCCCGGGGCACATATGGACCAGGCCAACTCCGACATGCAGCGGGTGATCCATGAATTAGAGGACATCCAGGCGCATCCCGATCAGGCAGGCGAAGCTGAGCGCGCCATGAAACGCATTAGTGCCCTGCTCGATCACCTGCGCTTCCAGCACCAGCAGGCACCCCATCCACATCGAGCGTCGGTGCAGCAGGAATCGCTTGCCCGCGCCTTCCGTTCCTACCTGGACGATGAAATTAGCTATATCTCGCACACCGGGCGCAGCGTCTGGCGTGATCAAACCAATCTGTTGCTCGGTGACGTGATCGCCGATCTCAAGGCGCTGGCGCTGAATCCGACGGATGAGCAGGCCGCACGGCTCACCCAGGATCTGGAGCAAAAACGGGCAGAGTTGGCACGTGTTCAACGTCCCTGGCAGCAGTCCTCACCCCAGGAGGCCTCCGAGCAGCACACACCATGAACGGACTGCAAGGCGCTTGATGAGTATCACATGGGATCCAGAGGAGAGCGGGGAGTATGTGTTTCTCAGATAAGGTGTGCCTGATAACTGGAGTTGACTCCGGTATTGGTCAAGCCACGGCCGAGCGCTTTGCACGCGAAGGCGGCAAGGTGGTCGTTGTCGATATTGATCCAGATCATGGCACTGCGACGGTGCAAGCGATCACGAAAGCCGGTGGCCAAGCGATTCTCGCCAAAGCAAATGTCGCCGCCGCAGCCGACGTTCAGGCTGCGGTCAAAGCTGCCGTCGACACATGGGGCAACATCGACGTGGTGGTGAATGATGCCGTGATGATGACCTTTGGTTTGGGAACCACCATGTGAAGGCGCGCTGTGTCATGGGCAATGACTACTACATCACGAACGAGCATCTGGTGCATGCCGATGGCTCGCTGTCGCCGTCGGGTGAGATTTTCGGCTACTACGTGATTACCCACCAATACTTTAGCCGCTACCGCTTGCCAGTCATGCATACGGAAACGAATCTCGCGGACTGGGACCGCGCCAGGCTGGTTATGGAAAGAATGGGCCAATATGCATCGCTTGAGCCAGGATGGCGTGCCGATCCTCGGCTTCACCTGGTACAGCTTGACCGATCAGGTGGACTAGGACACCGCGCTCCGTGAAGACAACGGGCATGCTAATCCCCTGGGCTTGTATGACCTTGACCGTCATATCCGGCCCGTCGGGAAGGCCTATCAGAAGCTCATTCGTGAATGGCGAGATATCTTGCCGACGGAAAGCTCCAGTCTGCGGATCAGGCGCTGAGGGGGCGTGCGGCCGATCGTGACGAGAGAAAGCGAGCAGCACTGTGGGAAAGCAGGTGTGGCATATCAACCAGACGCCGAATTGGACGTTACCGCTACTTGCTGCCGGGCTGACCGCAGCGTGTACCCTATGGCAGAGACGACATCCACGCAGCGAGCGACCTGTGCCAGACGGTGACCCGCCCAAGATCGTGATCCTGGGCGGTGGTTTTGCCGGACGTGGCGTCGCCCAGGAGTTGGCAAAGCTGCTGCCGCGCCCCGAAGATGGTGATATTACGTTGGTGGATGAGCACAACTTTTTGCTGTTCACCCCCATGTTAACGGAGGTGGCCGGCGGGGAGCTCGATGCCGACCATATTACGAGTTCACCGCATCATTTGTCCCGACGGGTCGGTTTTGTGCAGGGCCGCATCGAGCAGATCGATCTCAACCAGAAGCACGTGAAACTGACACAGGAGGCAGAAGGAAGTGGTACGTCACCACAATCACAGATCGGGCAGGCCGATCACCTTGTCATTGCACTTGGCTCGGTTCCCAATTTCCATGGGATTCCGGGCCTCCGTGAGCATTCGCTGCAGATGAAGCGGCTACGGGATGCCGATGCCGTCCGCAACCGGGTGCTGGCGTTACTCGAGCGTGCGAACGCGGAGCGTGATCCGGCCGTACGACGCAGGCTGCTCACGTTCGTCGTCGGAGGTGGCGGCTTCACCGGTGTCGAAACGATGGCGGCAATGAACGACCTCGTCCGTGCGAGTGTTCGCTTCTTTCCGCACATACCGCTAGGCGAGATCCAGACACTGTTGATCCATCCCGGCGACCGGCTGTTGCCGGAATTGAGCCCCTCACTGGCGGCCTACGCACAAAAGAAACTGGAACGGCGGGGTGTGGAGGTACGGCTCAAGACGACGATCTCGGGTGCCGGGGACGGGTTCGTTGAGATAGCGGGTGGGACGCGGATCCACACTCAGACACTGGTCTGGGCTGCTGGTGTGACGCCGAGCCCGGTGATCGCTACGCTTGACTGCCAACGCGGGAAACATGGCGGTCTCACGGTCGATAGCTCCTGCCGAGTGCCGGAACATCCAGGGGTATGGGCGCTAGGAGATTGTGCCGAGGTTCCGCAGCCGGGCTCGCACCATTCGTACGCCCCTACGGCACAGAACGCAACGCGGGAAGGTCGTTTGGTGGCCCAGAATATTGTCGCCGCTCTGCAAGGAGGACAGACGCGCCAGTTCACCTTCCAGCCCATCGGCGAACTGGCGCTGGTAGGCAGACACTCGGGGGTAGCGCGAGTGTACGGGCTGAACTTCTCAGGCGTGCTCGCCTGGGCGATGTGGCGTTTGATCTACCTCGTCAAAATGCCCGATGGCCGCCAGCGCGTCCGGATCCTGCTCGATTGGCTCCTGGATGTGATCCTAGGGCGACCCATTGTCGAACTGCCACTGGCAGCACAACACTACCGACACCTTAAACAGGATGGATGATGTCCGTCTATCGTATGCTTATGTCCGTCGTGCTCCTCTTGGTTGTATTGAGCGGCTGTGCGCCGCTGACGGTTCAGGTACAGACCGCGCCGGCAGTCGCCCCTGCCGCACCGACGCCAGCTCCAGCTGCCACAGGCGCAGAAGCGCAAATTGCCGGCGCAGGCGTCACGGAGTTCACCCTGACGACGATTGTAACGTACCTGACTTTCTTTGCCGAGCTGTGCGGCGCGCTGGTGATTGCTGCTGCCGTCGTGCGTGGCGTGCTACGCTATGTGCCACACATGTTTGGTGGTCAGACAGCAAGTGAGACCTATACCGAAGATATTCGGCTGCAGCTTGGCAAGGGGCTGGCGCTAGCCCTCGAATTTGAACTAGGGGCCGATATTTTGAAGACCGCAGTCGCTCCGTCGCTGGCGATCATCGCTCAACTCGCGGCGATCGCGTTTCTACGCACCTTTCTCAACTATTTCTTAGAGCAGGAACTGCGTCAAGCCGAGCAGCGCCGGGCCGGTCAGCATCTCATGGCGAGCCAATCGAACAAGGCTGACGAGCCACGCCTCCCTACGAAGGAGAGCGACTAGGGAACAACGCCTCACCATGACGATCGGACGTAAGGCAAGCCAAGGCCGTTATCCCTGCTGCTCCACAGTTCATCAGGAGTAAGTCGCCCAGTCACGATTGCGCGGTATCGTACTGAGCAGTTCAGCATGGTCTGAGCGATCCACGACAACATCCGCGATGCGAATGCCTAACTCCTGTGTATAAATACCGGCCAATTGCCTACTTGCATGATCCGGGGTAGATTTAACCCGTTGAATTCTTGCATGAGCATGAAAGCCAATAACAATGCATGTACTCAGCCACAACAGACTCTGTTGACTGAGGCTGCGATACTGAGTCCGTCATGACATACACCGCCGACCCGCGCGTTGACGCCTACATCGCTGCGCTGCCCGGTTGGCAGCAGGCCATCTGCCGCGAGGCCCGCGAACTGGTCCACGCCGCCGACCCCGAGGTGACCGAAACCATCAAGCGCACGAACCGTCCGTACTTCGTCCTCCAGGGCAACATCTGCGCCATCGTGGCAGCGAAGGAGCACGTGAACATCTTTCTCTACGACGGCGCCATCGTCCCTGATCCCGAGGGCATCATCACCGCCGGTCATGACAACACGACGGCCCGCACCGTGGCCGTTCATCAGGGTGAAACGATCAGTGTGCCGGCGCTCACCGCCATATTCAAGCACATCATTGCGAACAATCGCGCCGGCGGCTGGCGCAGATTGAAGCGCGCCAGCTGATGTACGGTTCCACCGCGCCACAAGATCCCGGCTCTTCGCCCATTTGGTTAGCGCGCATACGCGTTGGGTCAACTTGAAGTCGGGTACCCGTACTGGCACCATCGCTCATCCCGCGCGTTGTATGCCGTTCATGCACCCATAAAACCGGTTGGATGACTGGTAGCCAAGACACCCCATCAACCAAGCAAAGGAAAGACTATTATGACGGCTCCCAAGATCAAACTGTATGGCACGACCTGGTGTCAGGATTGCAAGCGTGAGAAGAAATTCTTTGGCGAACATCGTGTGCCCTACGACTTCGTTGACGTTGACGCGGATCATGATGGATTACGGATTGTTGAAGCAGCTAATCACGGCAAGCGCATTATTCCGACGATCGTGTTTGCCGACGACACGGTCTTAATCGAGCCGTCAAATGCTGTACGCGCTGCGAAGCTCGGCTTACAGACCCGCGCCGAATGCTCGTTCTATGACCTTGTGATCGTGGGCGGCGGTCCCACCGGGCTCATGGCAGCGATCTACGCGACGCGCGAAGGTATCGAGAGGCTCGTGGTTGAGCGGAGCGGACTAGGAGGGCAGGCCGGCGTAACCGAGCGGCTGGACAACTATCCGGGCTTTCCCGAAGGTGTCGGCGGTAGCGAGTTTGCTGACCGCTTGGTGGCGCAGTGCAG
>JACDGP010000056.1 GCA_013821605.1 Herpetosiphonaceae bacterium | reverse complement strand
CTGCAGGTTGGGCTCCTCACCAAAGAGCTTCGCCACCAGGGCACCAACGAAGCCGGCCGGTGGGTTATACTCGAACGTGACATGTAGTTCCGTCCCACGGTCCTCGGGGAGCTGCTCGAAGCGCACTGAGCCAGCATTGTAGACATCGGCACCCGGAAGCGAGCGGCAGGCGATAAGTTCATTTGGTCGCTCGTCAACGATCTCGGCGTCCCACTCGACCGAGGAGCCGAGAGGGGCCTTGGCGACCCAGTGTGAGGTCTTGTGACCAGTCGTGCGGACGGATTGGAGGTGATCCATAAAGCGCGGCAAGTTTTCGAAGTTGCGCCAGTAGCGGAAGAGCTCTTCCGCCGAGCGGTTGATGGTCTTTGATTTTTGCACGCTGGGGTAGGTGCCGCCGACCTGGTTGAAACCGACTAAGCGGTAGAGCAACGAGCGACCAGTGAGACCGCGTATAACGAGCGTTCCACCTGCGATCGCAGTCGCAATGCTCGAGCGATCACGGCGTAGCATGCCGTAGGCGAGCAGTGCGCCACCACCTACAGCGGAGATCCAGCGCTCACCCATGCCAATGTTGGTCGTTTCATGTCCCAGCCCTTGCGTGCCGTGCGGTCCCTGGACCGGGATATCTCGCGTTGTCGATGCCATGCAATTTCTCCTCTATACGACAATGGCCGCTCTACAGCTTCGTCTCTGTATTAGTCCAGAGTTCCGCGTGGAGCAAATCGTGTACCAGCAATGAGGGATGAGTGAGCGTGGGTTGCTGGCATGGGTCTTGGCGAAGTAGCTGTTATGGTGGTTCGTGGTGATATGAGCAGGGATGGGGCCGTGAGCGAGAACGAAGATAGGCAGGGAGATGCGCAAGCTCCACGAGAGGCACCGGTGCCGCTGGTTGGACAGGTGGAGTGGGGTGCGTTACGGCGGGTAACGCCGATTAGCCGTGCGTTCGGCTTTGAACGCGGGCGACCGATCGACCGCTATTATATCGAGCAGTTTCTGCAGCAGCATAGCGAGGATGTGCGAGGACGAGCTCTGGAGATCGGCGACGATGAGTATACACGTCGCTTTGGCGGGCCGCAGGTTACACAATCCGACATCTTGAGTTTGACGCTGGATAATAACCGCGCCACGATCATTGCCGATCTTAGCGACGCGCCGCAGATTCATGACGAGAGCTTTGACTGTATGATTTTTACGCAAACCATGCAGTTCATCTATGACCTGCGGGCGGCAGCGGTGACTATTCACCGCATCCTCAAACCGGGTGGCGTCTTGCTGGCAACCTTTCCATTCACCAGTCAGATCTGTCGCTATGACATGGAACGCTGGGGCGATTATTGGCGCTTTACGACGGCCTCGATTGGGCGACTGTTTGGGGATGCGTTTGGAGCAGAACAGGTGGAGGTGGAAGCGTTCGGTAACGTGCTAGCCACAATCAGTTTTCTGCAAGGACTGGCAGCTGAGGAGCTACGCGTGGAGGAACTCGATTACCAGGATCCCGATTACCAGATGATCATCACGGCACGAGCAGTGAAACGCGGTGCAGGATGAGCGACGACCAGTTGCTCAGCGGTGGGCGCTCCCGTTCCAGTGATAGGCAATCGACTGCCGAAAGAAATGCACCAGTTCCGGAAGATAGGTATCAAAGGCGAAGAGATGGCGGGCTGTGCGCATGTTGGTCGTGAGAGTGACTAGCCGGTCACGATCATGGAGTTGTGCTGCCAGATCCTCAAAGTCATTAAAGAAGATGCCGACATCATGGGCTTGAGCGATCCGCTGCAGGGCCACATGCGACCCACGGTTATCTTTCATGATCCAGGGCAAGCCGGCAGCAGCGTAGGTGCCGAGGCGAGCGGGGAGGTTGAGGTCGTCCCAACTGGCACGGCGCAAATCGCCACCATTGGTGGAGGTGAAGATATGATGCCAGGCAGCATCGTATTGTGATAATTCTCGGACCCAATCCGCAGGCTCAACAGTAGCATGGAGATGCATGTAGCCGGAGGCAAGACCGTTGCGGGTCCAGTTTGGAAACCACTGCTGGAAGTGTTTGCCGTAAAAATGGACATGCATACCGGCGGCGGCGATGCCCTCAAAGGGGTCAAGGCCTAGTGGTCGGCCGGGACAAACGGTATGGATTGCGCCATCCTGAGCTGAAAGTTTGGGCACCCAGTCGTCGGTATGCCAGTCCGCCTTCGGCAAATCCCCGTCTAGTATGAAGCTGCGAGCCGGATCGAGGGAGTGATCGGTCGCCAGCTGATACCATTCAAAGGTTTCGCGATTGATATAGACCTGACCGTCGGTTTTGTGCAGGAGATGCATGAGCTGGGGCCACTGGCCGCGTTCGAGGGCCATGAAAGGGCCTTCTTTGAAATGGAAGACAAAAGGAATATCTAGGCTAGCATCCAGCAGTTCGCACAACAGTTGTAACACATGGATGTTAAGCAGGCCATAGATGATATCAGGGCGGGCTTGCCGGACGCGCTCAAGCCAGCCAGGGGCATAGGGAATATTCTCGATATTACCAAACGGAAACGGTCCAGTGTTGTCCCAGCCTTCGGTATGCGTAATCCAAAGGCTATACAGCTTGTGACCAGCTTCCTCGAAGGCCATGATGCGGTCGGGATTAAAACCAAGCTCACCAGCCAGCAAAATCTTGAGGCCACCGGTGGACGGCAAAGCGCGCGGTACGGCAAAGCGACCATAGCGCTGCCACTCGTTGACACAAATGCCTCGTGAGGGCTGCCAGTTCAGCCAGTGGCCAGGCTCGATATTAAAATAGGCACGGTAGCGGGACAAGCCGCCGCCTACGCCAGCCAGCAGCTTATGGCGTTGGTCCTGATGATCGACCCACACGCAGGAGATCTCGCCGCCGTAGGCAAAACGAGCACCATGGTGGAGCAAGGCGCGCCAGAAGTCGGGCTCTAGCTCGTCCGAGACCCGTTCGGTGCGCGGTGTCCACTGCACATGCGGTTCAAGTCCACGCCGGTGGAGCACCTGAACCAGAGCCAGGAGATTGCCATCGGTTAAGGGAGCGTCATGGCGCACCGGGGGTGGATTAAAGAGCAGTTCGGCTTCGTGACCAACCGCCGCGTCGCCTTGTAAAGTCGCGCTTTCGGTATGGGCGCGCCAGCGGAGGCCGCCATAGGCCAGGTATACAGCTTCTTCGTGATCGAGGAGCGAGACCAGACGCGCGAGATGATCGGGATAATACAGATCGTCGGACGGGAGATAGGCGAGGTACTGGCCACGTGCCAGAGCGGTGGCAGTGTTTAAGGCAGCACCTAAGCCAAGGTTGCGGGGCAAGCGATGGTAGTGCAGGCGTGGATCCGCGAGATAGGGATGCACCACTTCAGCAGTAGTGTCGGGCGAGCCGTCGTCCACGACGATCAATTCCCAAGCAGTGAATGTTTGCGCCTTAAGGCTTTCTAGCGCCCGGCGAATAAAGGTGGCCTGTTTAAAGGTCGGCATAAGCACCGAGACACGCGGCACCACATCGTGATCGAACATGCTTTCCATACCCTTATCTACGTATTCCCTCGGGCGTATAGCAAGCTGCACGCCAAACATCCCCGGTCAAGCAAGCAACAGGCTAGACGAGAGCAGCGGAGCTAATGAGTGTGATGGGTGATTACCTGTCGCATGAAAGAAATTAGATTATCGGCATGCGTATCAAACATAAACTGCTCGCGCCGCCGCCATACATTGTCGTGGAGCTGCGCCATGCGCTGCTCGTCGCTTAGCTGTGCGCGCAACTGTGCCATATCTGAAAAAAATAGACCAAGATCAAGGCGGTGAGCCAAGGTTTGTGATGCCACAAGGGCATTGTAGTTATCGTATTGTAGCAGCGGCAAGCCGGCGACGGCCAAGGTCGCGATGCGAGCCGGGTAATTCAGATCGTCCCAGTTGGCACGCCGGAGATCGCCCGCGTTCTCGCTGCGGAAGAAATGGAGCCAGCCGGCATCGTATTGGGAAAACTCGGTGACCCACGCTTCCTGATCGACGTTGGAATGAAGATGCAGAAAGCCAGCGGCGACGCGGTTCGCCTTCTCGATCCAGCTACGCCACAGGCCTTGAGTAAAGTCACCATAAAAATGGAGGTGAATACGCTGCTCGGCCAAATCACCGACCGTCCAAGGATGCAGGCCAATGGGTCGGCCCGGCACGACGGTATGAAATTCTCCGTCCTCCTGTGAGAGGAGTGGAGTGCGAGGCTGGGTAAACCAATCGCGTTTGGGAAGATCGCCATCTAGCACAAGAGAGGGAGCGGCAGTAGTTAGGCCGGGAACAACGGTTTCAAACCAATCACGCAGTTCAGGGCTCGAGTAGATTTGACCATCGGCACGCGTATAGAGCGCGACAAGCTGGTTCCATATACCTTTTTCGAGGCAGATAAATGGACCCTCTTTGAAATGCCAGATAAAGGGGATACCGGGGTTCTCGCACAGCACATGATGGGCGAACGGCACGGTCTGCCAATTCAGCAAGGCATAGATAATGTCGGGCTGGATACGCTTAATCGCGTCGCGCCAGCCGGTACGCGGTAGATCTTCCACGTGACCAAAGGGCAAGGGTCCGACCATGTTAAACCAAGCCGGTTCATCGGTCCATAAGCCGTAGAGTTTATGACCACGCTCTTCAAGCGCCAACACACGGTCAGCATTGTAGGCCAGTTCCCCGACAAGCAAGATTTTAAGGCCGTCGGCTGCTAAGGGCGTATCAGGTCGTTCCCTGAAACGGCGGTAATGTGCAACCTCATCGATCAAGTTGCCGACTGAGGTATGAAAACGAAGCGGGTGTTTGACGTGATAACGGGATCGAAAAGGATTGATGCCGCCTAAGGGCTCCTGGATGACCTTGTGCATTTGAGCAGGGTGATCAACCCATTCGGCAGAGATCTGTTCGGTGGCGATGAAGGGTCCGTGCGGACTGAGGGCGTGCCAGTACATGCGCTCTAGGTCGTCGGTCACCAGTTCATCGCGTTCGAGCCACTCGTGCGCATTACGACGGTGCATAACCTGGACCAGTTGTAACGGCGCGCCGTCAATCTGACCAGGGGAAGAACGATTATAGTGATGGCGCAGGCCCCCATAGGCCAGTGACGCGGTGGGATGCGCATTAAGGGCTGCGACAAGCAAGGCAAGATGCCCGCGATAATACAGGTCATCGGATGGCAAATAGGCTATCAACGAGCCACGTGCGTGATGCAGTCCCGCGTTCAAGGCGGCACCGAGGCCCATGTTCTCGCTCAAGCGATGATAGTGAATGCGGGAGTCGTCTAGCAAGGATTGGACGACAGTTGTAGTGCTATCAGGGGAGCTGTCATCAATGATAACGAGCTCCCAATCGTCGAAGGTTTGGGCAAGGAGGCTAGCAATGGCACGCCGGATAAAGAAGGCGTGCTGGTAGGTCGGCATCAGAACCGAAACGAGTGGCTGCGGCAAGGAAACCACCTTTCGCAATATTGATTAAAGGTGCGTAGCCGGTTGGCACCGCATTTGCTAATGCGATCTGGTTATGACAGACAATGATCAGAACCAACAAGACGATCTAGCCGAGTTCATTACCGACCCCCTTGAGTCGGCGAGGGCAGCCGGCCTACGGTATGTCACCGACACCAAGCCTGGCATTCGACGTGAACGCATGGGTGATGACTGGATCTTTATCAAGCCTAACGGCAAACCCATCACTAGCCCCGATGAAATCAAACGGATCAAAGCAATCGGTATTCCTCCGGCTTATACCGATGTCTGGATTTGTCCCCTACCTAACGGCCACATCCAAGCAACCGGACGCGATGCTAAGGGTCGTAAGCAATATCGTTACCACCCACGCTGGCGTGAGGTGCGCGATGAGACCAAATATGGGCGGATGATTACGTTTGCTCGGGTTCTGCCAGAGCTTCGTAAACGCGTTGACCATGACCTCTCACTGCCGCAGTTGCCACGCGAAAAAGTACTGGCGACTGTGGTGCGGCTGCTTGAAACGACCTTTATCCGGGTCGGCAACACAGAATATGCGCGGGACAACAAGTCCTTCGGCCTGACGACGATGCGTGACCGCCATGTCACAATCGAGGGGGCAACGATCCACTTCGCATTTGTCGGCAAGCATGGCGTCAAGCATGAGATTGACATCAAGGATCGA
Source organism: Herpetosiphonaceae bacterium (assembly GCA_013821605.1). GTDB lineage: Bacteria > Chloroflexota > Chloroflexia > Chloroflexales > Kallotenuaceae > JACDGP01. The sequence goes on along the minus strand of JACDGP010000056.1, from coordinate 26,994 downwards.
AAGCTGGCGAAGATCGTGCAGCGCTGCCGCGATATTCGGGGGTATGAACTGTTTCAATATTTGGACGATGAGGGCCAGCGGGTAACGATTGACTCGGCTGACGTCAACGATTATCTGCATGAGATTACGGGTGAGGATTTTACAGCCAAGGATTTTAGGACCTGGGCAGGCACCAAGATTGCGGCGCTGACGTTGCAGAGTCTGGAGCCGTTTCAAGATGACAAAGAGGCCAAGAAAAATATCGTGCGAACGATCGAGGAGGTCGCGAAGCGATTGGGCAATACACCCACGATCTGTCGAAAATGTTATGTTCACCCAGCGATACTCGATGCCTATATAGACGGAACAATGCGGGCAAGCTTGGAGCAGCAAATCGTCGAAGCATTGGACGAAGAAGGAGATGGCTTAGATTCAGAAGAGCGAACTGTGCTCACGCTCCTCAAAGCACGGTTAGAGCAGGGGCAAGCCCAGGCGAGCGAGCCGGCGTAAGCCGGCTCATAGTCGTCAAGAGCATTTACGGCTCCAGTTCTAGAACGAACGGCTCCGAGTTCGCCCATTGAGGTAGCTCAGCGCGGCTACGTAAGCGCTCGCGGAGGGCGACGCACAAACTATGGGTAATGGCCGAGTGGGCATCTTCGACTTGCTCGATTGAGCCACCAGGCACCCGGAGGGTTAACGCCGCGAGCTTGCCAACCTCGCCGCCACTCTCACCAGCAAGGGCGATCGTCATTGCACCCATGGCGTTCGCGGTGTCGACAGCATGCAGCACATTCGGCGAGTTGCCGCTCACGCTAATGACCAAGACCACGTCGCCGGGACGGACCAGGGTTTTAAGCTGCTCGGCAAAGACGCGCTCATAGCTTGTATCGTTGGCCCAGGCGGTAAGCAAGGGCATATTGTCGGTCAACGGCATCACGCGGAAGGGCGTCACACCGGGCGTTTGTGTACCTTTGGCTAAATCACAGGCAAAGTGGGAGGCAGTAGCCGCACTCCCCCCATTGCCGAGCACGAAGACCGTGCCATCTTGCTCATGGCAAGCGAATAAGATCTCCGCCACTTCCGCAATCGAGGAAAACGGCATGTTACGGGCCAGCTCCGCTAAAGCAAGCCAATAGCACTCGATATCATCGCGCATATTCAAACTCCACTCCTCACGCTGGTAGGCGCGTACATAAAGACTATGCGGGGAGCATGCTCAGTTCGCGAGCAGGCTGGGCTCCAGCGAGTAGCTGGACTCCGGCGGTATCGAAGCTGAAGGGCAACTCTTGGAGACCGCAGACTTGCAGCTGTTGGCGCACCTTGGACTGAGCTACTAGGGGGCAATACAACAGTAAGAAGCCACCGCCGCCAGCCCCAGTAAGCTTGCCACCAAGGGCACCTGCCGCACGCGCAGCTGCAAACCAGCCATCAATGGCCGGGGAAGAGACCGAGGCCGACAGGCTACGCTTGTGGTGCCAGCCTAGATCGAGTAGGTGGCCAAAGTGATCTAGTTCACCGGCACGCAACGCCGCGCACATCTGGTGGGCTAACGACTTGAGCTGATGCAAGGCCTCGATCACTATGGGCTGGGTGGCAGTATCACGGCGCTGGCCGCTTAATATACTGGCCGAGTGCCGCAGTTGGCCGGTCCCGAACAACAGTAAGCGGTCGCTGAGAGCTGTCATGGTTGAGGACGACAGGCCGAGCGGTTGGATAGCGACCTCGGCACTACTGAACTCAAGGGTATTGAGGCCACCCAGGGCACTGGCATATTGATCCTGCTTGCCGATTGGCATTCCCAGTCGTTCGATTTCGACCATACACGCAAGCTCGGACAGACGGGTGGTAGTGATGGGCATCGCAGTATGTTCGGCCAGGGCTCGGATGATGGCTACGGTCATGGCGCTGGATGAGCCCAGTCCGGTCCCAGGCGGTACATCGGCAGCAAGTAGCAGGTCGACGCCATGGTTGAGCAAGCCTTGCTCCGTAAACCAGGTCAACACCGCCTTGGGGAGGATCAGCGGCTCCGCTACGGCCAACACCTCGCCAGGTGGATATGATGCTGAGGCATGGTAATCGGCGGAATAGATGTGCGTACCACCATCTCGCGACGGGCGCGCCATGGCATAGCAGTAGTGCGAAATGGCCGCGCTCACGACGAAGCCACCCCAGACGGCGTAATAGGCCTCTAGATCGGTGCCACCACCACCAAAGCTGATACGGACCGGCGCACGTACGATCACCATGACAGAGCGTCCTGAAGGCCTAGGGCCAACTTGTTTCGGTCAGCGGCGTTACCATCACTTCTTGCATCACCGACTGGGCCGGCATTTGCACCGCAAACAGGATGGTTTCGGCGACGTTCGCCGGATCCTGTAGATTGGCCTGGTCGGGCATCGGAATCCCTTGCTCGGGGAACTTGTCGAAGAAATGGGTTTGCATGCCGCCCGGGATCACGGTGGTGACCTTGATATTGTCGGGCCGACCTTCGACGCCCAGGCCGCGACCGAAACCAACCAAGCCCCATTTCGAGGCATGATAGGCAGCAGCATTGGCCCAGGCACGGGTCGCAGCAGTGGAAGCAATATTAACGATATGGCCACCTTCGCCCACGCGGCGCATTTCGGCCATCGCAGCCTTGGCCAGCAGGAAGGGACCACGCAGGTTGACGGCGATCACTTGATCCCATTGAGCGATGGTCATCTCATCGACGGACCGCGTGTAGTCGATCGCCGCGCAGTTAACCACGACATCCAAGCGGTCCCAACGCTCCACGACAGCGTTGACCGTTTGCGTTACGGCGGCGGCATCACTGACGTCGCAGCCTAAACCAATTGTATCCACATCCTGCGCGCGTAGCTCAGCACTGACGCGTTCGGCCGCCTGCTGGTTAATATCGATACAGGCTACTTTGGCACCGGCCTGAGCAAAGGCACGCGAGGTCGCCTCGCCCAAACCACTTCCTGCGCCGGTAACCAGTACGACCTTGCCATGGAGATTAGTGTTTGCCATGGGTTACTCCTTTGATACGATAGAGGTGTTGACGGATGCGCTGGGCATCGCGGACCAGTCGAACGCGACGGGGCGGCAGAGGCTCAACTGGTCCCGCCGGCTCGACGTGATATTCCGCAATGAGGTCAGCAAAAAGTTCGGTCGCATTGCGACGGCGATCAGCGACGGCGGTCGGCAGACCAAGGTGGTAGGTACCGCTGGGTAAGATGCCGCAGCCACCATATTTGCGGATCAGCAGATATTGCGCGACCACTTCTTCGCCAGCATGTTCGGGTGGTAGACGATCCCAGAAGGAGAAACCACCCACGCTCAACAGCTTGTTCCGGTCGTATAGTACGTTCGCACCGCCGACCCAGGCGACCTTGTAACGGATAACGGCACCGTTCGCCGCCAGCTTGCGCTCGAGATGTAGGGGGTTGGCTGCATTATTGATCTTGTGGCGCGGCACCGGGATGCGATAGGGGGCGAAGGGCTCCGGGCGAACAGGACCGTTCCATAGCTCAATATGTTGTTGATAGGGCCGTACGTCATGGAGATAATCAAGACCGGTGGCCGGACAACCGACGAAGCCACAACGCTCGGTTGTGAGGACCTGCAACATACGCTCCATAACCTGCGGGGCGAGCAAGACATCATCATCCAGATAATGCACATACGGGGCGCGACTCTGCTCAAGCAGGAAATGACGCTGCTCGGCCATACCTTGACGAGGCAGGTGGCGGTGCAAGGTGACACGATGACCATGCCACTCCAGCGCGCGGACCGCAGTTTGAATCTCGATGCTATCCAAGTAATAGCCGTCGTCGGGCGTTTGATCCGAGATGGTGAGATCCCAATCGGTGAAGGTTTGACCAAGCAAGCTGGCTAGCACCATAGCGAGGCCAGTCTTGCGACCACAGGTCGGGATCAACACATCAACTACTGCCACAAGCTTTTGCTCCTGAGCCATGCGAGGCGGCGGCTTGTTCATTGATCAACTGCCGGTAAAGCGCAGAGGTCCGCTCGGCAACTGTGCGCCAAGTGAACAACTGCTCGACACGGTTACGCGCCGCGAGGCCCATCCCGAGCCGTCGAGCGCCATTCTGAAGGAGGTCAAGGAGAGCAGCAGCCAAGACCGGTGGATCGCGCGGTGGTACGAGCAGACCCGTTACACCGTCGTTGATCGTAAAGGGAATACCACCTACAGCAGAGCCAATAACCGGACGGCCACAGGCCATAGCTTCAAGCGGTGTGAGGCCAAAGGGTTCGTACCACGGCGTTGTCACAATGATGTCGGCAGCAGCATAATAGCGATGGAGCACGTCGGGCTGCCGCTTGCCGGTAAAGATGAGGTGGTCACTGATGCCCAGCTCTTGTGCTAACGATTGCAGCACACCAATTTCAGGGGTCAAGAGCGGATCGGGCTGGTCAGTTTCACCGCCCACAAGCAGCAAGCGGAGCGGTAAATCGGTCTGACGGAGGACGAGCGCCATGGCGTGGACGAGATTGCGAACATCTTTGCGCGGCATCATACGCCCGACATAGGCGACGATTAAGCCGTCGGGAGGCAGGCCAATAGACTGCCGGGCAAGCTCGTGTGGCAGGGGGTGGAAACGCTCAATGTTGACGGCTGAAGGAATCGTTACCACCTTGTGGGGGTCGGCACCATAATCGTCAATCAACTCGGCTGCTTCGGCGGGACATTGAGCAATGACGCGGGTCACGCGCTTGATGATCTCGGTTTCGGTGGCGATGCGATCAGCGGGACTCCCGTCCGCTGCGCCCTGATGTTGCTGCTTGGTCTTGCCCATAGCATGAAAGATTTGGACCACCGGGATAGCGAGCTGCGCACCAAGTTCGGCCACAACTGCACCGGACATCCAGAAATTGCCATGAAGCAGGTCATAGCGGAGACCAGCACGCTTGCTCCAAGCTTCCAGCTCCGTTCGGAAAGATGGCATGAGGGGCCAGAGCTGGTCTTTGGGGACGAACTGCGCCGGGCCTACCGGCAGGTTGATGATGCGAACGCCAGGGGACCAAGCGACGACTTCTGAAAGATCGGCATGATCGCGACGGGTGAAAATGTCGACGGCATAGCCGAGCTGAGCGAGGCCGCGGCTCACCTCGTCAACGTAGACATTTTGACCACCGGCATCTTGGCTACCTAGTAGCGCCAACGGACTCGCATGTTCGCTGACCCAGGCGATGCGTAAGGGCCGTAGGGGCTGATTGCCGATGACCGCCATCACAGTTCCCCTGCTACACGCGCGAAGGCTTGGTTCCAATCACGGATAAAACGCTCCAAGCCGAAACGTTTCTGTGCCATGCGGCGTCCATTGGCCCCAATCTCCTGGGCCAGCTGCGGGTTATCGAGCAGCGCGTGCATGTGGTCAATGAGGGCATCGACATTGGCCGAAACATAGCCGGTCTCGCCGTTGGTAATGACCGTCGGTAGTTCAGTCGTCGCAAGTGCTACGACCGGCAGACCGATCAGCAAGCCTTCGATCACTGCTAGGGGCAGGCTGGTGTAGCGCATGGGACTAAACATGAAGCGGTAGGCCGCAAGCTGCCGGTGAAGGTCGCGATAGGGCACATCACCCAGCCCACCCAGGGCTTCGGTTTGCATGCCGACCGACGTTAGGGGAAGCTGTGCTTGGGCTTGCAAAAAGATGTCATAGCCAGCGATGCGGGGGCGGCGTTGCATGCCATTAATGACTGTAATGCCTTGGGCACGCTCGCCGGTGTAGACGGCACGTGGATCAATCGCCACGCTATGCTCAATCACAACCGTCGGGGTGCGGCCGTTGTCCCACATGAGACGATTGTAGTGAGTCACGTGAACCAGCAGGAGATTGGGATCGTTGATGGGGTGATGCGAGTCGGTAGGATGCGGCTTGGGCGTGTTGTGCTCTAGGTAGATTTGCGGCAGCCGTTGTTGGGCCGCAGTGAGCAGCTCGGGACCGTCCTCGAAGTAGTTTTTGGGGGTCTGGTAGATGATGAGGTCGAGATCAAGGTTACGGACCTCGTCAGCAGGCACTTCCCGAACATAGGGCGGAAGGTCAAAGGTTGGTCCACGGCCACCATAGCCCTCGGGACGACCGGGCTTGATCGGCAAATACCAGTCGTGGTCGATACGGGCCATGCTATTCAGGTAGCTGCCGTGGATGTGCCACATTAAAATCTTCAGGCGACGCATGATAGCTCCTGGGGCTGCGAGCGGAGGAGTTCGTTGCACGCCTCCATCACCCGCTTGACCGGCAGGCGTTGGAGGGCAGCAGCGCCATCTGGCAGCGCTAACTCCTGCATGGCATCGATCACCACATGGCGCTCCCGATCAAGGGGCGCCCATTGTGCCGGTCGTGACGGGCCAAAGAGCACCACACTGCGGGTAGCGGTGGCAGCAGCAAGGTGCGAGGCACCGGTGTCGTTGGTCACCAAGAGATCAAGTTGGGCAATCGTCGCCGCGAAGGTGGCGAGATCGGTTAGGCCACAAAGATTGGTGGCTGGGCACTCCATGAGATGCGCAATAGCCGCAGCGACAGGACGTTCGGCAGCGCTGCCGGTCAACACAATACGGGCGGCGTAGCGACGGCGAATTTCGTCGCCCAGGCGGGCAAACGAGGCGAACGGCCAGCGGCGGGCGAGCTCTTTCGAGCCCACGTGCAAGCCCACCAAGGGGCCAGCGGGAGCTGAGGGCAACAAGGCATGGGCAGCAGCAGCTTCGGTCGGAGTGATGAGCCATTCCAAGCGTTCGTCACGGGCTGAAGTGCCTAGCAACTGCACCAAGCGTAGCCAGCGTCGGACCTCGTGTTCCGGCAGCACATACGGGAGGGAGAGCGTCAAACGTGGCTCCAGGTCACCCTGGCGGTAGCCGAGCGTTTGGCGTGCGCCTAGGGCAGTTACGAAGCTGTTGCTCACGTTGCCGTCGCCGTGCATCTGGAGCGCTAGGTCATATCCTTCGACCTGGGCTGCGTCGAAAAAGGCGGTCGTTCGTGCCGGGTCATAGGCGACCTCGGCAATGCCGCGGTAGCCCGGAAAGCTAACAAAACGATCAAGGTACGGGCAATGCTCGACGAAGTCAGCCGCCCAGGGCAAACCGATGAGGCTGATCTCGGCACCAGGAAAGCGGTGGCGTAAGGCGCGGAAGGCGGGTATGCTGCACAGGAGATCACCGAGGAACAAGGCCCGAAACACGGCGATCTTGTGTACCGGCGGCATCATATGCTCATGCTCACGGAGGTACGCCGGGCCGATTGGAGCAACTCCTCGGCGGCGGTGACTACGGCATCGGGCGCAATATCTAAGCAGGGTAGCCCGATAGGACACTGAAACAGATAGCAGGGATGGCAAGGTGTAGGTTCGCGCAGCAGACGCGAAGGCGTACGGCGGGGTCGCCATTGTGATTCGTAGTCGGTCCCCGAATAGAGCACAAGTACGGGTGTCAGGAGTGCGTCGGCCAGGTGCAAAGGCAGGGTATTGCCGCAGATGACGAGTGCGGCGCGTTCGACCAAGGCCGCGTACTCGGCGAGCGACGTACCACCGACCAACACTTTCGCCTCGGGAGCTGCAGCGGCGACAGTCGCAATCAACTCGGCCTCGCGATCAACACCCGTTAGCAGCACCGGCCAACCATGCGCCGTTAAAAGACGTGCGACCACGCCTGAGCGTTCGGGCGGATAACGGCGGGCTCGGGCACTGGCACCGGGATGAAAGAGGAGATAGGGCGCGGCCGGATCGATGCCCAGCTGAGCAAGTAGGCCTTGCGCCGCAGCACGGGCTGCGGGAGCAATCTCCACCTCCAGATCGTGATCCGTGACTGTGAAGCCAAGTGCTTCAATCAGCCGCAGATTACGCTCAACTTGGTGCAGATCGTCGGGCGCACCCCGCAACTCCATCGATAACGTGCCGCCGCCAAACTCTTTGCCCTCACCGGCACGCAGGGGAATGCCGGCGAGGTAACACAGATAGCCAGGAACATGTGGTGTCTGGCTGAAGGAGGTAAAGATCAAGGCTGCATCGAAGCGCCGAGTCCTTAACAGCTGCACGAACTCCCATTCGCGCTCAGGATCGAAGGCTAAATGACCAAGGTCCTGCCAGAGCGTACGAGCAGGAATGACGTCATCGACCCAAGGCAATAGGGGAGCGGCAGTAGCACCCGCGCGACTGGATAGCAAGGTGATACGAGCATCGGGGGAGGTTTGCTTGACTGCGCGGAGCGCCGGGCCAAGCATGACGACATCGCCGATGTTATCGGGACGGATCGCTACAATGTTCCGAGCAGCCTGCCATTGTGCGCGATCGCTCACCGGTCCACCTCCGCGAATGCTGTGACCGGCAACAGCTCAGCAGCTGCCGCTACGACTATCTCGGGATGGACCAGCCGCAGGCACTCGTGGCCATAGGGACAGATGCGGCTATAGCAGATGCGGCACGGTACATCGTGGTTCAACAGGCGGTGCGGCACGTGCCAGGGACCCCATTGCTCGGGCGGGTTGGTCAAGGCGAACAAGGCGACAACCGGTGTTTTCAGCGCTGCGGCAACGTGCATGGGGCCGGTGTTATTGGTGATCGTTAGGTCAGCACGCTCGATCAGGGCGCAGAAGGCAGGAAAAGGAAGTACACCAGCCAGTGGAATGGCCTGTGCAGCATGCTCCGACTGCATCCCCCATCGAACTTCTTCTACCAGTTCGATTTCATCTGCGGCACCGGTCACGACGACCGTCGCCCCTAAGCGTTCCACCAGCAGACCGGCGACTTCGGCAAACATGGCAGCCGGATAGGTACGAGCAGGCATAGTACAACCGGGATGAATCACAACCAGTGGGTGGGCGTGCGCGATGCCGTGGGAGGATAGAACATCGTCCACCCCACTGCGCGCACCGTCTGGGATACGCAGCACCAGATCACGTTCTAGGGTGTAGAGGCCGATAGCACCGACCAGATCCAGACCACGCTCAACCTCGTGCATCATTTGTTCGGGATGTTTGTGCCGCGTCGTTAGTAACGATCCGGGACCATCAATCGACGCCGCGAGACGTAAAGGAATACCTGCCAGATAGCACAAGTAGGCCGACGGCAAAGAGCTTTGCCGAAAGGAGGTAAAGATGATGGCAGCGTCAAAGTTTCGCTCGCGAAGCACCGCGATGATTTGTTGTTCGCGGGCGGGATCCTGGGGCAACCGTTGCCAAGGGTCCATCCATGGTGCCTGGTAGACGATCACATCATCGACATCGGGGTTGAGCCGACCAGCCTGGGCACCAATGGGACTTGCCAGCAATGTCAGGGCGGCATGAGGAAGAGATTGCTTGACTGCATGGATGGCAGGCGTCGTCACCAACACATCGCCTAAATTATCCAGACGCACAAGGAGCACACGTTGGACTGCTTGCCATGGCTCAGGCACACTAATAGGCATGGTCCTGCTCATGAACAGTGCTCCACTGCCAGCTTGGCGGTAGATAGTCGAGTTCAACCGGATCGCCCAGTTGTTCGACAGCAGCGATTATTTGAAGGGCGTGAACAGTTGTGCGAGCAACGAAGTGCGGGGTGCGGAGTTCGGTACCGGGCAACGATTCGGTCCCAAGATCAACGAGGAGGGTGCGGCAACTGGCACGACGGCCGGCCTCAATATCATCAAGGATATCGCCGACGAACCAAGATTGTTCGAGATCCAAATCAAGCTCGGCAGCCGCACGCAATAGCATGCCGGGTTGCGGCTTGCGGCAGGTGCATTCCACGGCGAGTTCGGGGATGCTACCAGCCGGATGGTGGGGGCAGTAATAGATGCCGTCAAGGGTTACGCCTTGCCCGTGGAGCTGGGCCTGGAGATGCGCATGCATGGCATCAAGTGCGGTTGGGCTAAACAAGCCGTGAGCCAAACCGCCCTGGTTGGTAACGACGACGAGTCGAAAGCCAGCCAATTGAAGTAAACGGAGCTCGGGAGCTAACCCCGGATAGAGCTGTAGCTCGTCCGGGCGCGACGGATAGTGGCGCGGATATACGAGGGTTCCATCCCGATCAAGCAGAACTCCACGTTGTACCGCCATTGCTTCTCCACCGACCTGTCAGCATTTGTGTCACCAATAGCTGTGACACTTCCATCTTACCGATTCAGTTAGGGGAGTTCATTATGCAAATGCCCGAAGAATGAAGTGATACTATCTTAAGGATTTGTGCATTTGCCCAATTACAGCTACGGGGCTTTAAAGGAGCGTAAGAGGAGCGCCAGACGGATTTGGACCGCTGGATCGAAGCCGCGGGGGTCAAGGCCTGTTAACGACGCAATTTTTTGAAGCCGGTAACCCAGGGTATTACGGTGGATCGATAACGCTTGCGCAGCAGGCCCCGGAGAGCAATTGTGTACGAAGAACGTATTGAGCGTTGCGAGCAACTCTGGCTCGTGGTCAAGGGGGCTCAAGAGGTGCGTTGCTAGGTCAATCTTGGTTTGCTCATCAGCCACGCCAATAAAGGCCGCGACACCTAGACGATCAAGGCAGTGTACGCCATTCAAGCCATGAAAGCGGCGTCCCAGTGAAAGTGCTGCACGTGCATCCTCATACGAGTGGGCCAAGCCGCATACGCCAGGATGATAACGGCCAATACCCATGCTGATCGCCGCTCCGGTGTCGCTACGCAGACGCCGCAGCAAGCTTTCGCCAGCGCGCCGTAGCGCGCCCAGGTTCGCCCAAGATGCATTCGCTTGTTCACTTCCCTCGCCAGCTTCAACCCATGTCGCCAGATTTTTGGTATTACTGGCTTTTAGCACAGCTACTTCACCATTCCCTAGATAGGCACAAATCGTATCATTGGGCAACTGGAAGAAGCCGACGATGGTGCCAATGATTAATTGCACCCGGCGGCGAATCTGCGCATCGGCGGCCTCATGTTGATCCAGACCAGGTGCATGAATATAGTCTGTAGCATCGATCAGAATTACCGCTCGGGGTGGATCAAAATCCATCCCGAGCATACGCGCTTCGCGTAAGATCGCCTCCTCATTGTTCGTCAGGCCGTGCAAAAGATTATAGATAAAGCGGTCTTTGAGCTCATGCTGATTCGGTAAGCGCATCGCGATTTTGGTTTGGTTAATCATCAGTTCGATGAGCTCGCGGGTGAGGCGTTGTGGGATGGCCTCACCAACTTGCACGTCTCGAACAACGACCTCGCCACGTTGACCATCGAACTGTAGCGGCACGCGCAATACGGAGGTATCGTCTTCTAGCCTGTCAAATGTAAGGCCGATAAGCTTAGGGTCGCTGCTCTTGACCACAAAGCCCTGTGCGTCGACAACAGAGATGCACGCACTCAGCAGTTCCGCAGCACGCTCGGTTACAGCTTCAGCAACCTGCTCAAAATGTTTGGTAGTCGGCGGCACAATGACCTCTTTATGAGTCACCCCAGGAACGATTGTGAAACGATTGGGGCGGCATCTATGCTTAACAACACGCGAGGAACGGAGAAAGAAACGTGTCATCGCTGACTGCAAGGGATAGCGTTCAGCAAAAGCCATGCCACAACCAATTACGCACCGTTTATGATTGCGAAGCCGCAAGTAACTGGCACAGCTTTTGCTGCAGGAATACCTGCCCGTGCTACTGGCTTTGCTGGAGAGATCACTTGTGGCTGCATTTGATGTTGTAGAGTTGGTTGGTCGCTTTCGACAGCAGCAGGTATTGGTTGTGGGCGATGTTATTCTTGACTGCTACTATAGTGGGCGTGCAGAGCGGATTAGTCCAGAGGGACCGGTTCCTGTTGTACAGAGCGGGCGCAAGCATCAGTATCCGGGCGGAGCCGCAAATGCCGCGGCTAACTTGGCAGCTCTCGGTGGTAAGGTACGTTGCTTGAGTGTCGTGGGACCGGATCACGCCGGCCGTATCCTGCAATATGAGCTTGCGGCGCGTGGTATCGAGGCGCAGCTCGTAGTTGAGCAGGGCCGGACCACGCTCACCAAACTGCGGATCATAGCCGATCAGCAGTATGTGGTGCGATGGGACGAAGGCGACCGGCAAGCACTCACGCCGACCGTTGAGGCAGAGCTCCTTGACCGCCTCGCAGATGGCTTCAGGGAATGTGATGCCGTGATCGTAGCAGACTATTGTTATGGTGCCCTCAACGACCGGATTATCACGACCATCAGTCGCTTAAAGCAGCAATACAACCGTTTGGTGGTCGTAGACTCCAAAAATCTGCCGGTCTATCGAGGGATGGCAGCTAGCGTGATCACGCCCAACCACGTGGAAGCACAGCGTGCACTTGGCTGGACCGTTCGTGACATCGATAGCTTAGGTCGAGACGAACTTGAAGCACTGGGGCAGCAATTACTGGAGCATGTCGGCTCAACGTGGGCTTTAGTGACGCTGGGAGCACGCGGCTCACTCTTGTTCGAGGCGGGTCAGCCGACGTATCGCGTGGCTGCTCGGCCCGTAGCTAATCCACATGTCTCTGGCGCTGGGGATACCTTCACGGCAACGCTGACGCTGGCCCTCGCCTCCGGTGCACCGGTACAAGTGGCGGTCGAAGTAGCGGCCGAGGCTGCCGCAGTCGTGGTCGGCAAAGCGGATACGGCGACTGTTTCGTCGCATGAACTCTTGCAGCGACTAGCCCGAAGCGGTCTGATGCCCGAAATAGCAGTGCAACTAGCACCAACCTTGGCCCGGTATCGCGACGCCGGGAAACGTATTGTGTTTACCAATGGGGTCTTCGATGGTCTTAACAGTGGACATATGGCTTTTTTACGGGCTGCGAGACAGCTTGGTGACCTGCTGATCGTAGGCGTTAACAGTGATCGGGGAGTACTCGCACGACGGGGTACAGCGTCAACCTTCCCTGAAAGGGAGCGTGTAGCAGCCCTCGCAGCACTCGATTACGTCGAGCATGTGGTACTTTTCGACGAGCTAACTCCCGAGACGATCATCCAGAGTGTACGGCCGCACATCCATGTTAAAGGCGGCGATTACCGGCTGGATGATCTCCCGGAAGCGAATGCTGTACGGGATGTCGGTGGCGAGATCATTATCTTGCCGCTGTTAGAAGGACAAAATCAGCCCTACATTTTGAGCAAGTGGCTCCAAGCGTGAAGCAGCATTTCAGACGCCCTGACCGCTGTCAAGGTGCCGGTTGCGCTGGGTGGGCGAGTTCCCCGACTCCGCATCCTCACCACCGAGATCCGTCGTTGTAGACCGTTCAGCCAGCTGCCCACCAGCGGGGTTCGTCGATCCTTCGGCTACGTGCGTGTGGCCACCAAGATCCTTTTGGGAGTTACCATAGCCACCCTGGTTGTTGGTTTCGTAGCTCCCGCTGCGGCCTTCAGTTGGGGTGGTCTGCATGTTTTCGCTGTGGTACTTACCATCCTCGAAGTGGACTCCATAGCCATGCTGGCCTGCATACGACTCGTCGCTCCGCTGGGCTTGATCGATGGCCTCGTTTGCAGGATCGAATGGTTCGTTAGTCATCACTGACTCCTTAGCACTATGACAGTTACTCTCTGCGGTTTTCGTGCCAGCATTTTGCGGGGTTCCGGTACGCGTGCGATCACTGTGACAAACTGGCATCAAGGAATGCATTGATGGCCTGTACATTGCTTGCCATGGTCATTGAATGGTCAAGGAGAGGAGCAAGGTTATGCCGCGGCTTGCTGGAAAACAATCGAATATAGGAATGTATGTTGTTATCGCCATCGTGGTAATTGTCGTCGTGCTCTTGCTGTTGCAAGTGCTCGGCGTGGTGCACTTCATCCCGGCTACAAGGTAGGAGACTTAAGCCATGCGCAAAGGAAGTGATCTGATTGGCAAGCCGGTCGTGAGCTTCGACACAGGCGAGCAATTTGAAAAAATCCACGACGTTGTGTTTGACCAGCAAAATAATCAACTGCTGGGATTTGTGGTGGATGAAGGCGGTTGGTTCAGCACATCTCGAGTTCTGCCATTGAGCGGCGTGCAGGCAATCGGTCCGGATGCAGTGATCGTGCCAAATAAAAAGGTCATTATTAGTAGTGATAGCGACCAGCGCTTTCGCTCGATTCTGGCACGCAACAATATTCTGAAAGGTACCAAGATTGTCACGACTGATGGACGGGATCTCGGGACGCTCACGGATCTGTACTTTGATGAGCATAATGGGACCGTTGAGGGGTATGAAGCCTCGGGGGGCCTATTTGCCGACAGCTATACCGGTCGCTCGTTTATTCCGGCACCTCAAACCCTGAAGATTGGCGAGGATGTGGCCTTTGTACCGCCCGAAACGGCGGACTTGATGGAAGAGCAGGTTGGAGGTGTTAAGGCAGCTTTGCAGGAGGCAAGTGCAACTGTCTCCGAAAAGGCTGGTGATGCACAGGACGCTGCGGCCGGCCAGACGATTGACCAAGCGAAGGGTCGAAGAGTCAGTCGTGCAGTTCGCACCGGCGAAGGGCTAATGATTGCTGCTCCCGGCCAGATTGTGACCGAGCAAGTCATTAACCGTGCGCGCACCTACCATGTGGAAAACGATTTGTTGGATGCCACGGGACTGACGGTGACGCAAGCGGCCGGCAATACGGTCCAGGCTACAGGCCAGCAGGCAGCAGATAGTTTAAAACAAGGAGCCGAAAACGTTAAGCAGGGGGCAACGGGCTTGTGGGAGAAGCTGAAAGAGACGGTCAGCGGGGCACAAGATCAGGCAGCCGAAAAGTTGGAGGAACAGCGGATTAACGCAGCGCTGGGACGACCAACCGACCGTGTTATTCTCGATCCACAAGATAACGTTATCTTGAATGCCGGCGAGTTGATCACACATCAGGCGGTTAAGATGGCCCGAGCTGGCGGAGTCCTCGATATTTTGCTGAGTTCGGTTGCGGATGTCCGGGCGGAGATCCCACCAGAGAACTTGAAGGCCGATCATGCGGGTGAAGCATCATTGGATGCACAAGAGCATTCGCAGCCGGGAACATCTGCAGCCTAGTGTCATCACTGCCATGAGGTGGAGATGAGGTAAAGCGGCGGCATTCTTTTTGCTCAGCTTGAGGAATTGGATTAAGAAGGAGTTTTATTCATGGACGACAAGAACCGGACATTAACGACGTACGTAGGGGATATGCATGCCCTTGAGCACCATATGCTCGAACCGTTTCAGCGCCAGCTCGAATTAACCAAAGATTCGCCGGAAGCGCATCAGGTCGTACAGCAACTGGTTGATACCGCTCGGCGGCATGAAACGGCACTCGATGCACGGGTCCAACAGCTTGGCCACCCGCAGAAGACGGTGACGGACAGCGTCAAAGCTGCGGTCGCAGCGTTGTTTGGTGTGGCAGCAGGAGCGATCGACACTGTGCGCCCGCAACAGGTTTCAAAGGCTTTGCGCGATAGCTACACCGCCACCAACCATGCCATCATTGCCTATATCATGCTTCAGACGACGGCAATAGCTCTGAACGATCAAGAGACGGCGACCTTGGCCGAGCAGCATCTACAGGACTGCGTTCATAATGCGCAGGCGATTGCCAGCGTGATGCCCACGTTAGTTATTAAAGATGTTAGCGACGACGTTGGTCCTGTTTCGCCCGACCTTGCTAAACAGGTCACGAGCAACAAGCAGGTTGGTTCGCTCTACCAGAGCTCTAACACTGCCGGAGCATAAGTAAACTCCATTAATTGTAATCGCGCTCACCATGTGGTGAGCGCTATTGTTTTGGCCCTGGAACGCTGCCTTATGCACCGTGTTGAAGGTCAAGCTTCTTGTTCTCACCGATATCGGCTTGCTTACCGGTTACGGCAGCCTTCACGAAGCCGGCCAGGATCTGAACGGTCCCGGCGTTCGTCTCCCAGTACTCCGCTTTCGTCACACTGACCTTGAGTAAGGCCAGGTCCGGATCCTCCAGTCCTTTGGGAAACCAGGTTTTCAAGATGGGCTTCCAAAGCTCTTTCATCTTCTGGGGGTCCCGTACCAAATTCGCCGTGCCACTCACCGACACGTAGAGATTGTCGTCAGGCTTGGCGTAGCTCAGATTAATATGTTGATCCTGCTTAACCTCCTCAACCTTGGGGGTTGAGGCATAGGTAAAGAACCATAAATCGCCATCGAACTCCATCTCTTGGGTGGCCATCGGACGGCTGCGTAAGGTGCCATCGTCAGATTGGGTCGTGAGCATCGCAATACGGATGTCTTTTATTTTTTCCCCAAGGGTTTTGATGTCATCAGTGTGTGCCGCGTGACTCATGTGTCTCGACTCCTTCCATAATGAGCTTCATCGTATGAGCCTTTTCGCATGAAGTGCGCCACGAATTGTGCCCCGTTTAGCACCTCCCGTCACTGGCATAGCCATTGCTTAACAACGAGGCAGTCGTTCATGAATGCCAGGATACAGACCAAGATGGTCTTTAGTGGAGGAAGTTTCTCATGGGGAATAATCCGTCAGGTGGTTTAGGTAGCTTGCTCGGCTCGCTTTTCGGGCAGCAGGCACCGACCCGGCAACAAGATTACCAGAACCTGAACCAACAGTATCAGCGCTACGCCGATCCCAATGATCCCACGGATCATTCACAGTTTGACCCACAACAAGTACAGCAACAGTACCGGCATATGTTGCGAAATGCGCCGCCACAGGTTATGGAAGACGCACATCAGCAGGCCTTTGAGCAACTCAGCCCGCAACAGCGCGAGGAGCTCGCCCGCCAGATGTATCAGGCCCAGCAACAGCAGGGCGGTGGCTACCAGCAGCAGAATAGTGGTAGCTATCAATCACAATTCGACCCACGCCAACTAGCCCAAGACCCGCGTCAGATGGGCCGTATGATGCAGCAGACCGAGCAACAAAATCCGGGCGTGCTTGACCAACTGTTTGGTAATGCTCAAGGCCCACTCAACAACCCGCTAGCGAAGATGGCGATTGCCGGTGCTGCTGCGGCGGCGGCGCGGCACTTCCTCGGTGGCAGTGGTGGTGCAATGGCGGGTAATGCACTAGGCGGTGCATTGAGCGGAGGTGGTCTCGGCGGCGCGCTGGGTGGAGCTCTTGGTGGAGGTGCCCTTGGCGGCGTGACGGGCGGCGGTCTAGGAGGTATGCTCGGCGGTCTATTGGGTGGGCAAAATACCGCTGAGATCGATCCGAACTCGTCGGGGGGCTTCGGTGGTGGTGGCCCGTCCGGCGGCACGGACGTATAAGAGTACAGGTAAAGACATGCGACGGGCGGCATACAACGTGTCGTCCGTCTTGCTCTAGCACCGCCGTCCTTTTGCGCACTCCATCACCTTCGCTCAAACGTGCTATACTTTGCCCTCATGCCGGGTGCTGCAACACATGATATGATTACGCTCGTTTCGGGTGTCGTCCTGACGCCAGTTTGGTGGCTGATCTCGCCAGATCACCTTTTACGCACGGCCCTCACAGTTACCTTGGGTCATCTTATTTCAGGGCTCGTTTTTTCTTGTGACCTTGATGTTTACTCTACGGAGTACCAGCGCTGGGGGCCACTCCGTATCATCTGGTGGCCCTACCAGCATATGATTTTCCACCGTTCGGTGCTATCACATGGGCTGGTGATTGGTCCACTGCTCCGTCTAGCCTATTTTGGTGTCGTGGTGTACGCCCTTGCGTGGTTGATTCTTGGCCCACTCGGTCATGGAGATTTGGTCGTCCGATTCCGAACCGATTTCGAGGCTTTGATGCGTGATAACAGTGGTCAAAGCTGGGCCTTTTTGTGGGGATTTATTACCGGTGGGGCTGCACATACAATTCCCGACTGGTTGCAAACCAGCGCGAAGCGGGCGCGTCGCGAGTGGAAGCGGCTGTAGGATGACTACAGCGCAATTCTCGATTGCCGAACTCCTCGCTGCGGGCGAGTCGACGCACGCTGCCTTCCTGCGAGGGAATGCACGGGCTGAAGAGCTGGCGGAAACGCTGGCAGCCTTTGCCAATCGTAGTGGTGGGTATGCAGTGCTGGGCGTCGGAGGGAAGGTGCGACCGCGACCTGAAGGCATCGAACGGGTCGCAGCCGAGGAGTTGGCCTTGCTCGCGACCCTACTGGTCACACCACCACTCGTGTTACCCCTGCCCGAGGTGATCGACTATGAGAACAAGGCGTTGCTGGTCATTGAGGTACCCGCAGGGCTGCCCAACGTGTATAGTGTGCATGGTAAATACTTGGAGCGCGAAGGCTCAGCTAACGTACCCATGCCAGCACATGCGCTACGACGGCTGCTGACGGAGCGCGGCGATGTAGGGTGGGAGCGACAAGTCCCAGAGGGTGTTACACTGGAGGACCTCGATCCCGCGAAGATCGACCGCTACGCCGAACGCGTCGGGTCCATGGCCCAAGACAATGCGCGTGAATGGCTGTTTCGTCGTGGTTGCCTAGAACGGCAGGGCACGACCTATGTTCCGACCAATGCGGGCCTGTTGCTCTTTGCGCGCACGGTAGAGCGCCATTTTCCGCATTGCGAGATTACGGTCGTGCGCTATCGGGGCTTGACCATGGGCGATGAGTTCGAGCGCGACGACATTCGTGAAACGCTGCCCGAACAGATCCGGCGGGCTGAGCGATGGATCGCAGATCATATCCGGCGTGGCTCGCGCATGGTCGGGCTTGAGCGCCAGGATTGGGAAGAGTATCCAGCGGGAGCAGTTCGTGAAGTCATTGTGAACGCGGTGGCCCATCGCGATTATACGGTGCGGGGGGAAGGCATTCGTATTGCGCTGTTTGGTGACCGCATTGAGTGCTATTCGCCAGGACGGCTCCCTGGTCACGTGACCTTGCATAACCTGGCACACGAGCGCTTCTCACGTAATGAGGTACTTGTGCAGGTTCTTTCAGACCTTGGCCTGATCGAGCGACTGGGCTATGGGATCGACCGGATCTTGCAGCAAATGGATGCCGCCGGTTTGCCACCACCCCAATTCCGGGAAACGGCTGCTGGCTTTCTACTGGCGTTGCAAGGTCGAGCCGTGGCCGAAGCCCAGCATGCCGGTGTTGATACCAGTGAATGGCTACGGCAAGGTTTGAATGATCGTCAAGTGGCCGCGCTGCTGTATCTGACCGAGCACCGGCGCATCACTAATCGTGAATACCGAGAGCAGCAGCCATCGGTCTCGGACGAGACGGTACGTCGCGATCTGGCAGACCTCGTTGAGCGCGGTTTGCTGCTACGCATCGGTGACCGGCGCGGCACCTACTATATTTTGCGCTGAGCAGCTCGGCCAGGCACACGTGGAGCACCTATGCCAAAAGTCTTGCGAGGGCGCGCCGGTCGCGAAGACCGTCGTAGCGACCAGATTGATACCTACGGTGCTGAGCTAGCACAGTTGTTGCTTGGCCAGCTTCGTCCACGTCCAGCCGATCACATTTTGCATTTAGGTAATCCGGGGGTTATTCCTCTGGTAACGAATCTTGCACCACGCGTTCCCAGCGGCAGTATCACGGCGCTGGTCTACAGTTATGATGAGTTAGTAGCTACTCAGGCAGCTTTGGCAGCCTTTGAGCAGGTCATAGTGGCGAATGAATGGGCCGAAATCGACCCACTGGTACGATTCGATCTGATTACCTCAGTTGTACCTTACCATCTAGGGGTTGCTTATGTCGAGCAGATTCTAACGGTCGCGCTGCAACAATTAAAGCCAACCGGGGGACTATTAATCGCCGGCGACCAGTACCATGAATTCGACCGTTACCTCGGTCTGCTCCGAACGCTGGTTACGGGGATGCAAACGGTAGCGACGAGCGGCCAAAATCGGGTCGTCCAAGTTGAAGCCCGCGCGGTTAAGCGTAAAGGGGGCTTGGTCAAGCGCTCAGGGCAATGAAGCAACACCATAAAGGTGCAGTCGCACAACCCGCTAGTCAGGGGTATATTACGTGCGAAGCTGAGATTATTCCCGGGCTCGAAGGCTTCGCCGCCGCCGAGTTACGCCAGCGCTTTCGCCAACGGGTTGTCGTTGAACAGGGCTACAAAGAAGGGCTTGTGCCGTTTGCCTATGATGGCGACCTCACGGCATTGCTCGATCTCGAAACGGTGCTGGCGATTTATGGTCTGCGCCATTTTCCGATCCCACGACCGCTGGCTCTGCTGGGCAACACTGAATTCGCGATTCTGTTGAGTATGATCGAGGTCGTACGCGAACTCCACCCGGCGAACGCCTTTCAAAGCTTCCGGATCAGCGCGGCCGGCGAAGCCTCCACGGTGATGCAGCGCCTGCGGGAACGGATTGTCGAGAGCACGGGTCTTGCCTTTGTAGCCAGCGAAGGCGACCTGCTGATCCGCCTGCGCCGCCCACTCGATGGCAGCCCGGGCTGGGAGGTGCTGATACGGTTGTCGCCCCGGCCCTTGTCGGTCAGGCGCTGGCGGGTGTGCAACCTACCGGGGGCACTGAATGCATCAATAGCTCAGGCCATGGTGCGTTTGACGCAGCCGAACTCCGATGATGCTGTGCTTAATATTGGTAGTGGCTCTGCGACACTGCTGGTCGAGCGGCTACAAGCAGGAGCTGCCCGCATTGCCTTAGGATGTGAGCCTGATCAGGAGGCCTTGCGGTGTGGAGAGGAGAATGTGCGCGCAAGCGGGCATAGCATGATCAGCCTTGTGGACTGGGACGTAGCCAACCTGCCGATGCCGCCCGCCTGTGTGGATGTGTTGCTGGCAGATCTCCCCTTCGGGCAACTTGTCGGCTCCACGAGCGAAAATGACCGGCTGTACCGGGATGTGCTGCGTGAAGGAGCACGAGTTGCCATTGGGGGCGCGCTTTTTGTCGCGATCACAGCCGATATTCGGCGCTGGGAGCATCTGGTGGCCGATGCGGCAGCCGACTGGACGTTGGACACCGTTCTGCCGATCAAATTGCCCTTTGGCGGGGGTCATATCCGACCCCGCATCTACCTGTTACGACGCAAAGGCTAGAGCCGTACGCTTTATTTGTACGGTGAGTCCGGCTTGGGGTTGCCATCCGGGTTCGTTGGCGTACCAGCGCTATGAGAGGCAGGATGAGGAAAGATACGTGCCCTCCACGTCGGTCGAGAGGTCGTTGGAGCAGCTACCGCTGGAGAAGGCGCGACGCTTGGCGATGTAGCAGGAGGCGTGAGGGGCGGTGGTAGGACAACATTGCTATCGTCACTGTCGTCTTGCTCTTGTAGCTTTCTGATCTGCAGCGTCAAGCCTTGCGGCTGGCTACGGAAGGCAGCGTCTAACTGGCTACGTATGGTTTGCGTGGCTAGGGCCGCGAAATCGGCAGCCGGATCTTGCTCACCCTCAAGATACACTTCCAGGGCCAATGTAATGCCTTTTTTCATAGCTTGTCACTCCTAGCGCTTATTGCCATAGCCATAGACCGCAACAATGACCCCGTTAGCATCAACCAATTCGGCAGCATCGCCCGCGTTGTTCCAGATGGCACGAGATGAATTGAATGAAAAACCACCGGTTTCCGGATGTTGCTCATTGCTATATACCCGGATCCGCTTTTGGGGCTGCAGGGTAAAGTTGTTCCAGGTGAAAGCATCACTGCTGTAGACATCATGCAGCGACCACCCGCTCATGTTCACCGGACTGTTGCCGGTGTTTTCGATCTCGACATACTCGTCTGACTCATTGGGTTTGTTTGCACCACGGTAGAAGATGTCGACGATGGCGAGTGGGCCGATGTGCAAAGGTTGTTCGCCAGCAGTGCCACTCGTATGGGATGGAATAGGCGTAGCTTGATTGGCCTCCTGATCTTTCGGATCGACAATGGGGGCTGGTAGGCTCGGATCGTCGGTGGGGACAAGGGCTTGAGGGCCGCTAGACTGAGGGACGGCATTACCGGTATCAAGAGACACCCAACGATTGCCTTGCAAAACGTCAAAGGCGACAACAGGGTGAATCTCCCAGATGGTACCGCGCGTCTTGCCGATCTGATCGGGATGCTCTTGATCCATCAATAGCCAGCCGCTGATTCGCACCTTGGTGCGATGATCGACTAGGGGTGAGATACGGCTAAAGGCCCAGCCGGGGTGCAGTGCACGGGTGCGCGGCGTGACTTCGACCACGATGGATTGTGTTCGATCTTTACTGAGGTCATCGACGACCCAGATATGGTTATCGACCTGATCGACCGCGTGGCAGTTCGTTGACTCGGGACCTTGTTGTTTCGCACCCGCCAGGTACCCTTCGATCTGGATTGGCGTGCCTTCATAGCGCGCGATTACGGCGGCGTCGGACTGGCTCCAGGTTTGGCGTTGGCGCTGTTGAATGCTTGGCGGCCACTTCAAGTTCAGGATGCTGGCGACCGAGACGGGGTACCAGGGCACACTATCTGTGCGATTCTTGAGCATATTTAACTGATGATCTCCACCGTCACCTCCGGCCGGACAACCCTCGAAGTTTACGGAGACCGGTTGTGGCTTCGTCTGGAGTGTGGGAAGCTGGCCATTATTGCCACTCTGCACGGCATTGCCGGACGAAGGGGGTTGAGCATTGGTCGGCGGCAGTTGGCTAGCTGAGCCACCATTGTTCTGTGAACTGTTGCCCTGGTTAAAGGAGCCATTACCCTGATTGGTGGTCGCGGTAGACACACAGCCGACGAGGATGATTGCCGCAAGTGACAAGAGTAACCGAGGCCGTGTAGCATTGGATTTCTGTCGCATGAACGTTCCCATGATTCACAGATGCTCTTCAACATTATCGGGGATGATAGTCTCCACCACGGAAGGAGTGACCGTGTCTGCCGGACTATCATAAATCTTCGCAATGATGTTACGCACGGCTGTAGGAGCAACAGCATTTTCGGGGGTGGGCGACGCAACACTGCCGGGAGTTGTCAAGAAAATCACGCTCAAAATTGCGAGGATTTCAAAGGCCAGCCAGCTCATAGCACTTACAACTAAGGAGTGGGTGGTGAGCGTAAGTAGCGCCACAACCAGAGCCGCAGCTGCGGCGACCATGAGCAAGCGCGGATTAATCTGTGTTTGGCCCATCACATTTTCGTCTCCTTTCCAGGCTATGGTCGAAAGGTACTAGTTAGTGAAGGCCTCGACTCCTCCGTCGATCAGATGGGAGTTGAGGCCTTCGTGGGAGTAGGACCAGAGATGTAGTCCTGAGACTTAGCTAGCCGCTGCTACGACTTGACGCTTCCCGTCGATCGTTTGCAGTAGCTCCTTGAATGAGTTTCCGAACGACGTTACACCCTCGTCTTCCAGCTGTTGCCCCACCCGATCCATGTGGATGCCGACCTCAGCTAGTTGCTGGAACGCATCATGGGCCTGTTTCACGTTCTGGGTAACGGTTTCACAGACCTCACCATGTTCACCGAATGCAACAATGGTCGCGGGCGGCATTGTGTCAACCGTTTCCATGCCAACCAACTGTTCGACATAGATCACGTCACGGTAATTTGGATTCTTGGTGCTGGTGCTGGCCCACAAGGGACGCTGAACCTGGGCCTGGTGCGCTCGATAGGTCTCGAACCGTTTACCGTGGAAGATCTGGAGGAACAATTCGTAGGCTAGCTTCGCATTCGCTATTGCCGCTTTACCAAGCAAGCTCTTGAGATGCTCCGCCTCAGCCCCACTTGTTGCTTTGATTTTGGCATCTAACTCTTTATCGACCAGCGTATCAACGCGGCTTACAAAGAAGCTGGCAACTGAGGCTACCTTGTCAAGCGGGCGCCCGGCGGCAATGAGACGGTCGAGACCGGCAAGATAGGCGTCGATGACCTGCTTGTAGCGTTCCAAGCCAAAGATCAGCGTGACGTTAACATTAATGCCTTCACCGATCAACGTCGTGATCGCAGGGAGACCTTCGGGGGTCGCCGGTACTTTGATCATGACGTTAGGACGATTGATCTCCGTCCAGAGCCGCCGGGCAACCGTCTCCGTGGTCTCGGTATTATGGGCCAGCGTGGGTGAGACTTCGATGCTGACATAGCCATCGATACCCTTGCTTTGGTCGTAGAGCGGCCGAAAAATGTCGGCGGCAGCGCCAATATCGGCGACAGCCAGATTTTCGAAAATTTGCTCGGCGTCGAGGCCCTTATCGATGCCTTCGCGAATTTCATCATCGTACATCTTGCTTTCGGCGGTCGCCTTGGCAAAGATGGTCGGATTCGAGGTAACGCCCCGCACGCCTGACTCATCGATCAGCTTTTGCAAGCCACCTTGCTTGATCAAATCGCGACTAATGTTGTCATACCAAACGCTTTGACCATAGTCGTGCAACTCTTCCAAGTGATTCTTGACGCGCTGCGGATGCGGTGTACTTAGCGGCGTTGCCATAGTCAGCTCCTTCATTCTTTGGCAGGCATGCACCTGCCTATGTAAACAATACCACGGGCCTCAAGTGTAAAATGGCTCGTCATTACCATCGTGGTCAGCGTCCCTGTACAATTTGTAGCAGGGCTGCATGCCGTACTCCGAACGAAGCCAACATTATAGGCTTAGCAAGAAGTATCCCACCACGGCACTTTTTTAGAATAAGAGACCCTTGAGCCGTGTGATTGACTCAAAGGCAGACGAACAATGTAGCCGGTATAGATGGCTAGCGGACGAGGCGCGCCGTTGTTACACCATCGCCACCTTCGCCATCGATTCCGGCAGCGTATGACGCGACGAGCGGATGGGCAACAAGCGCATCGCGCACAATCTTACGGAGCGTGCCGGTCCCCTTGCCGTGCACAATCCGTACTTGGTCCAGGTTCGAGAGATAGGCATCATTCAAATAGCGATCAAGCAGGGCGTCGATTTCGCTGGCGCGCATGCCACGTAAATCTAACTGCATGGAGACATCGCGCACGGGGGTGGAGGTTGACCCGCCAGAGCGGGTAGAAGCGGAGGGCGCACGTTGCGGCTGAGTCGGTGTGGCGACAGTGCTGCGCTCGCCATCGCCACCTTTAAGCCGGCGCAGTTCACGCAGATCAACATGCATACGAAAGCCACCGACCTGTACATCGGCCTCGCCGGCCACCTGGTCAACGTCCAAGATCTCACCATCAAGTTTGACTGAGGCGACATGCACGCGATCACCGGATTGAAAGGGACGGGGAGCCTGAACAGCAGGAACTGAGGTGGGGCGTGTCTGGCGACGAGAGTCGACGCGTTCGTCCACGGCCTTGAGACGCTCCTCAGCCTGTTGCATCCATTCGCGGGTTACCGACACTGCACGAGTATCATCGCGTAGGCGACGTACTTCCTGACGCGCGTCACGGAGCTCGCCGTCCAACTGTGCTTCAAAAGCGCGCAATCGTTCCACACGCTCTTGCTCGAAGCGGTCAAGCTCATGTTGCAGTTGGTCACGGATCTTTTCGGTATCTTCGCGGAGTTCGGCGGCGCGAGCACGCTCGGTGACAGCAGCATCGCGCTCACGGGCGATGCCTGCCAGCAAATCCTCGATCGCTTCGCTTTCGGTTGACAGGAAGGAGCGAGCACGCTCGATCAAGCCACTTTCAAGACCGAGGCGTGAGGCAATCGCGAGCGCATTCGAGCGACCAGGCAGCCCAACTTCCAGCCGGTAGGTCGGGCGCAAGGTTTCGGTATCAAAGGCCACCGAGCCGTTTTCGACACCAGGCGTGGTATAGGCGTAGGCCTTTAACTCGGCATAGTGCGTCGTACCGATCATTAAACAGTTCAGGTCAAGCAGGCGCTCGATGATCGCCCGCGCCAAGGCAGCACCTTCGGTCGGATCGGTGCCGGCACCCAACTCGTCGAACAAGACCAGGGCGCGTGCTCCTAGCCGTTCGCGTTGCAGCGTGTCGAGAATGGTGATGATGTGCGTCATATGCGACGAAAAGGTTGATAAGGATTGCTCGATGCTTTGCTCATCGCCAATATCGGCAAAAATACCTTCGAAGATGGACAGCCGCGAGCCCCAGGCGGCAGGGATGTGTAAGCCGGACTGGGCCATGACCGATAGCAAACCGGCTGTTTTCAGGGCAACGGTTTTGCCGCCGGTGTTAGGGCCGGTGATCAGCAGAATGCGTACATGATCGGGACCGCCGCCCAGCCATAGGTTTGTCGGCACGACGGTGGCTTGCTGAAGCAACGGATGGCGGGCTTGCACCAGCCGCAGCGCGACACCATCCGGAATACGTTGCACGGCTTCGTCGTCGGCCGGCTGTGAGGCGAAGGTGGTCGGAAAGAATTCGGGCGGCTCCTGGCCCGCAATTTCAGGTTCAACACAATGAAGCTCGGCACTAAAGCGGCCTTTGGCAAACAAGAGATCGATCTGGGCCAAGGCATCAACGCCCGTCCTGATCCGCAAACCGTGGCCGCCGACCTGGGCAGATACGACTTGTAAGATGCGAATGATTTCTTGCTGCTCGGCAAGCTGCAGTTCACGCCAGGTATTATTGAGTTCGACGGTCGCTAACGGTTCAATGAACAGTGTTGCACCGGTGTTGGATTGATCGTGAACAATGCCCCGTAGCGAACGGCGGCCAGTCGCTTTGATCGGGATGACATAGCGACCATCACGCATGGTAATGATCGATTCCTGCAGGACCGGCGCGTAGGTTGGCGAGTTGACGATACTTTGTAAGCGCTCCATGAGGCGGGCGTGAGCTATACGGGCTTGCGCACGGATGCGCCCCAGATCAGGGGAGGCACTGTCAAGCACCTCGCCGCCCCCATCGAAGGTACGGTCGATGATGGCTTCAATCTCCGACAGATCGACTAGCACATTCGCGAGATCGAGTAAGGGGGCATAACTTTCGGGAAGCTTGAGCAAGGCATAGCGCAGCTCACGCATCGCACGCAAGGTGGCACCCACCTCGATCAAGGCCGCCGGTTCCAACATACCACCGCGCTGGGCGAGCTCCACCTGCGTCCGAATATCGCGCGCGCCGCCGATGGTGATCTCGGGGTGGTCATCATACAAACGGCGAGCCGCAGTGGTGGCACGTTGGGCACGCCGTACCGCCGGCGCGTCGTCTGCGGGTAGCAGCGCAAGAGCAAGCGCACGACTGGCACTGAAGGCTGTATGTGCAGCAAGTCGCTCCCGAATACGGTCAAACTCCAGGGTTTGGAGTGTTCTTTGTTCGATCATAATCGTTTATTGGCTCGGGTTAAAAAAGGATACGGCCGCGTCTGGCAAGAAGGGTGATAC
>JACDGP010000203.1 GCA_013821605.1 Herpetosiphonaceae bacterium | reverse complement strand
TTTGTCTCAATTGAGCGATAAAGACGCGTAAGGTACCAAGATCGTTCTCATAGCCCGGTCCCCAGACTTCCCGCAAGATTTGCCGTTGCGTGAGCACGCGGTCGGCATTGCTGACAAACAAGCGTAGTAATTCATACTCGGTCGGCGTCAGATGCACTTCGGCATCGTTACGCAGGACCTGACGTCGGCTAAGATCAACGGTCAACTCGCCCGAGTGATGGATCACCACAGCTTCCTGCAGGAGGAGGGCGTGGCGGAACGCGACTCGTAGACGTGCCAACAACTCATCCATACTGAAGGGTTTAGTCAGGTAGTCGTCGGCACCGAGATCAAGCGCCTCAACCTTATCACGATCGCCCTCACGTGCGGAGAGCACGATGATCGGTACGCGTGACCATGCACGAATGCTCCGGCAGACATCAAGACCATCCACGCCCGGCAGCCCAAGGTCAAGAATAATCAAGTGTGGCCAGGAGCTTGTTACGATCTCCAGCGCCGTCTCGCCATCGTCGGCTAAACGAACGTCGTAGCCACGCCGCTCCAGAGCCGACTTGAGCAGGTGCTGCATTTGTGGCTCATCGTCCACCACCAGAATGCGTGTCCCCATGCTAGCCTTGGCCTGCCATTTCAACCGGGAGCATACGTTCCGCTATAGACGAGGCGTTATGCGAAGTCTGTGGCGCTCTCGGCAGTCGAAATGTCACACATGCGCCTCCATCGGGCCGCGTAGACGCAGCAATTGTGCCACCGTGAGCCTCGATAATACCTCTGGCAATCGCGAGACCAAGGCCGCTACCACTTGTGCTGCCGGTCCGGGCGGACGCGCGATAGAACTTCTCAAAAACGCGTTGCTCAGTTCCCGGTGGAAAGCCTGGACCACGGTCCCCAACCCATAGAGCAATCTGGACCCCAGCCTGCACTGCCCCAATTTCGATTGGCGTACCACCAGGAGCATATTTCGCCGCATTTTCTAGCATGTTAGTTAGGACCAGGTCGATCTGCATAGGATCGGCCAACACATCGGGGAGGCCAGCCGGCATGCTGACGTTAACGTGGTGTCCCGCCAGAAGTGGCCCAAGGCGAGCCACGACAGCTGCAACGATGTCGTTGAGCACGACTGGTTCACGGCTACGTAAGACTGCACCGGCCTCCAGCCGCGACATTTCGAGGAGGTTGCGCACCAAACGATTCATACGGTCAGCTTCCGCTGTGATCGTAGTCAAGGTGCTGCGCACCGCCAGCGGATCCAAGGGCATACTGGGGTCGAGCATATCACTGGCCGACCCTTTGATGATAGCGAGTGGGGTGCGCAGATCGTGCGAGACAGAGGAAAGCAAAGCGCCCTTGAGCCGCTCCGACTCACGGAGCATGCGGGTCTGTAATGCTGCGTCGACCAGCCGTGTACGCTCGACCGCTAGGGCCGCCTGAGTCGCCAATGTTTTTAGGAGCGGACGGAACTCGTGCTCCGCCATGGGCTGCACGTCATCTGTCCAGACCTTAAGCTCCCCAAGGACCTTGCCGCCAGCAATCAAAGGTGCGCTCATCACGTTCCTGCCGACGGTCGCATTGCCTGCGCTTGTCTCGAAGAAATTGGTCCCGTCCTCGGTCGTCAGCCGAATCACTGCACCGCTGCTGGACAGGAGGCGCAGTGCTAACTGTGCGATCCGCGGCAAAATCTGCTCAACCGCTAGCGCCGCACTAATCTCCTGGCTGACCTCGTAGAGTGCACGCATCTGCTCAGCCTGAGCTGCGGATTTCTCAGCCTGCGCCCGGCTCCGAGCGACGAGCGTCCCAACGAGCATCGCGACGGCCAGCAAGATCACCAGAGCAATGACATTTTGTCCCTGTTCTACGGCAAGCGTATACAGGGGCGGCACGAAGAAAAAGTTGTAGGCCAGAAAGGCCAAGACCGAGGCTACAGCAGAGGCACGTCGACCAGCTACCAGGGCAATAAGTGCTACAGCCGGTACATATAACATGACTAGATTCGCGGGCGCGAGTGTCGTGCGAAAGAGCGACAGAACGCCTGTCAGGAGCCCTATACCGCCTGCTGCAATCAGGTAGCGCCACAGGGGCGAACGCAGTGAGTGGACGTGCATGTACACATTGTAGCACCGCCATGCCGCGTCAGCCGCCCTCTACCGCTTGGTGTAATGTTCCATTGTAGTGAGATAGTGTGCTTGGAGTGATGACAGTGGCACGTCACGCCGTGGCATTGTTTGACGCTCCTGCTTTGCCCGATCTTCTCGTTGCAACGCACTGCGATTGGCACGCAGCCACCACGCGATCAGGCTATAGGCAGCCACCATAACCACCACAGCGCAGCCATACTGCCAAATAGCTGGTCGCGGTGTCCAGTAGTCCCAGACCAAAAGTCCGGTCATACAGGCCCATATAAGATAAAAGAGCCACCACGTTGTTTTCTGTTTCCGACGCATCATTTCTCACAAACGCCTAGTCGTCATATCATCCCGACCCTCTCGCCATTGCCTACAATGCTTGACGCTCGGCACAGAGATCCTCGGCGGCCTCAGGTACGCCGCTTGGGTACGAGATACCCACGCAGTGTACGCCGGACCGTATAAGGAAAGTCTCAAGATAGGGGTTCAGGAGATAAGGAAAGTATTAAGACCGGGTCGCCGCACACCCGTCTATATCAACGAGTACGGGAGCCCGCGTCTGGCGTTAGAGCACGGATACAGATGAAACCGGTACCTATAAATCCTTATAATACCGAACTAACGGCAACGCGGTATACCCGGCCTTTTCGTATGATTTTCTGGCCGGTGCATGTCTGCAACCCAGACAATCATCTTGTCGCCATCTTGGCACACCTGTTCAACTGTTGCCCTTTGACTCGTTACCCAATCCGGGTAAATCATCATATATATGTCGGACCCCAATACCTGCTTAAATGACCTAAAAACTGGCTCCCAGGCCAATAATGATAATTGAACCACTTCTTCCATGTCGTCGTTACGAAAAGGTCGTATATCTAGATTCATAGCAATTCTTTCTATTCAATCCACTATTGGAAACCGAGGTGATGGCGGCGCTCGTCCTCATTCCAACGTGCCGCTCAAGGCTGTCAAGTCGAGAAAGTCGGCCGGTTGGAGACGCTCGAATTCCTTTTGGGGCACTTTAAGATAATTCCACACTACACCCGTGAGCATAGTCGCATTTTCGCACCACAGGAGCGCGGCTCGGTCTTTATGAGCCACTTCGAGCGTTTCAGCGCCTTTGGTCTCGATCAACCAGTGGTCGCCGGTCTCAAGGCGCGCAACGAAATCGGGATAGTAGTAGCGCATATTGCTGGCTTGATCAACATACTCAATGGCGAAGCCGAATTGTTCGGGCAGTTTGGCGAAAGCCAGCACATCAGCTGCATGGTCGAGAAAGCGTGCGAAAGTACGCTCAAGCTCGTTGTCGCAAGGTACCAGATTAAAGATAGTTTTCTTGGCCGCCAAGGTCGGTCGCGAATACGGGAAGGGCTGGCAGGTCGAAAGCTTGCGCTCAGGGACGACGAGCTGCGGCTCCGCCGGCAGGATCAGCACGGCTTTGAGCGCTTTACTGAACATGTCGCGGACTACATACGCTGCAGCATTGCGGCTCATGGCTTTGAGCAGCAGGGGATCGTCGAGGTTGACTGTGCGGCCAAAGGCTTTGTGCTCGAAGAATTGGCGGATCTTAGGGACCAGTGCGGCGAACTGTGAAGGCAACTTAACGTCGCTGGCGATGAGTTTGGCATAGTAGCCGATGACTTCACCCGGCGTTTGCGGTTCGGGGATGGTGTATTCTCGCTGCACGATGGTTTCAAGCGTCAGGATGTCCTGGCCTTCGTAGCTGAAGCTTTGCTCGGCGGCGTCGCCCGGTCGGATTGGGAGGGTCGGGCACTTAAAGCTCATGACATCCAACGCCGCAATTTCGTCGGCAAGCGTGTGCTTACGACTCAAGGCCGGTGAAAGATGCGGGAGACCAATATCGAATTCACCTCGCTCCTCCGGCTGTGGCTGGATGGTCCAAATTTTAAGCTTATCCTTGCCAACCTCAAATGTTTCTAGTCCCAGCTTCTCGGCTTTGTCGAGTTCCTCCACAAACTCGATAAACTTCGGGTTACCGATTACATCAACGCGCTCGGTGTAGCCGCCGCTGACATCACGGAACATTAGGCGCAGGCCACGCCCAATCGTTTGTTCGGGGAGGATGTTGGCTTTGGCTGTGTAGGGACGTAGCCCCACGATCACCGTCACGTTTTGCACGTCCCAGCCTTCGCGCAGCATCAGTACCGAGACAATCGCATTGACCGCGCAATCCGGCTGATCAACGCGCCGCGCCAGTGCCCGCGCTTGTTCCAGGTCTTTCTCGACAATCTCGCCATTGCTGCGCGTGTGAATCACCAGCGTCCGCTCGCCGCCGAAGTCAGATGGATATTTGGTGCGCAACCAGTCACCAACATCATCGGCCTCCTTGGTATCGTTCATCATCACGAACAAAATCGGCTTTTTATGGAGGTCGGTGAGCTGATCACGGTACTCTGTCCAGCGATTCACGCCCGCGACCAAAAAGCCCTGGTAGCGCACGCTGGCGATATCGGATTTAGCCTCATCGAAGTTGGCGATGCCTTTGACCGGACGTTTGACGACGTTATCCACGATGGCCTGCTTGAGCGGGTAGTCGTAGACAGTCCAGGGAAAGAGACCACCTTTGTTGAAACGGGGCGTGGCCGAAAAGTCGAGCTGGGCGGTGATGGGGCGCAGGTCATGCATGCTGCGGATGACATTGTTCCATTCACTGCCTTCGTCGTGCGTATGGTGGGCCTCGTCATTGATCACGAGCAGCGTGCCTTCGCGCTCGCCAATGCGCTCTCGGAAGCCGCGCGGTGTGATGATGGTGGGCTTGGGTTTTGGCCCTAGCACGTCCAGCATCGCCCCACTTTCGCCGTCGTCCGTTTTGTCGTCCCGCTCATAGAGCTGCTGGATGTTGGTCAAGAACAAGGCACCATCGGAGCTAGCCCGCTCACCATCGCCCCGTACCACGCACTCCAAATCCCAGAAGATACGCATATGCTTGGGAATCACCGGGTCAAGCTGAAAAATGCGGCCACCGGCAAAGTCGATCTCAAGCCGTTCGGCCACGATGATGTTCGGCGCGATCACGAGGAAGGTTTTGGCATAATCCGGGTTTTCTTCACGGATGGCGTTGAGGTAGTGCCAGGCGATGGCCAGTGCCATAACCTTGGTCTTGCCCGATCCGGTCGCCATCTTCACCGCGTAGCGCACAAACTCATCGTGCTCTGGCAACTGGAGCTTGAGGTCATGTGCATAACGCTCAAGCAGCGCAGTACGGGAGCGCAGTTGAGCGACCTCCCAGACATAGATCAGCGTCTCAATGGCTTCGCGTTGGAAGTAGTGATAGCGAAAGGGCCGGCCATTACTCAGCCGGTGCTCAGTCTCGAACCAATGGCGAATAAGCTCGCGTGTCGTGTCGGTCACGCCTCGGTAGCCACCTTCGCGCCAGCTCCGCACGGCCTCACGAATGGCGGGCACACATGGGGCGGTTGAGAGCGCGAAGCTGGCATCAAGGGCGATCTGGCGTTTATCTACTTTGCGGGCCATCACTGCACCTCGATCTGGATGCTTTTGGTGGTGTCGTTGCCTAAAATATCGATGACCTTGACGAGGATGGTGTAGCTGCCGGCGACTTCGTAGAGATGTGCGACCGAAAGTTGTAGCCGAGGGCTCTTCTTGGTGCGATAGCTTTGCCACTGGTTATGAAAGGTGTCGCCGCGGTAATCCCAATCCACCGCCCAGTAGTCGATCAACTGGCTCCAATGAGTGATGGCGTGCTGGATCTCCTCTGGCACATCATCGGGATGCACGACAAAGTCATCCAATTCGATTGTAACAGTGCGCTGCTTGCCAACCGTCACATTGGTTTGGAGGGCGGCAAGTTCAAAGAAGCGAATATCGCCCTGCTCGACGGCCTTTTTTTCTAGCACTTCTCGCGGGATACGCTTATACACAAGATTGATGTTGGACTCGGCGGCCAACTGCTTGCCCAACTCGTTGAGCTCGAAGGCGAAGTCCCAACCTAAGATATCGACGCTGTTGGTGCGCGCCCCACTGCCTTTGCCGGCGGCCTTCCAGAACTCCCGGGCAATCGCCTTGATGTCGTCATTGAGGACGGGCGCGTCCACCGAGCCAACATGCACGAGGTGACCGGCCTTGAGACCGTGCAACCAGGTGTAGCCGTCGAGTGGCTCCGCGCCGTAGAGGTCGAGGATAAAGCGACGGTAGTGCGCCTGTGCCTGGGCGGCACGCTCTTTATCCCCACCAAACTCGGCAGCCTGCCACGCCTGACGCTCGTATTTGCCGAGGTTTTGGACGACGAAAGGGCGCACGTTGTCAATCCCGAGTAACCGCTTGCGGGTGGTGTGAATGGCGAAGCGCCCTAGGTCACAGGTGATCCAGCGCCGACCTAGTTTTTCGGCTACGGCAGCAGTGGTACCGCTACCGCAAAAGCAATCGAGGACGAGATCACCTTCATTGGAAGAAGCTTTGATGATGCGTTCAAGTAGGGCTTCAGGTTTTTGGGTAGGGTAGCCTGAGTCTTCAATTGCCTGTGAATTAACTGGTGGTAAATCTGCCCAAATGGATTGAAGAGGTGTTCCTTGAGACTCATCAAGATACCTCTTGTATCTCGGCATGCCAGTACTTGTGTAAACCAATCGGCCTTCGTTATGCAACTGCTGCATTTTCTCCTTTGTCCAACGCCAAGTCCGAGTTACACCATGCCAGTCGTAGGTCAAGTTAGGCCTATTTGGATTTTGATTAAGAACATTGTCCAACGTATAGTGTCGCCCGGTCTCCGGGTCTACTTGGTTGTAATGCGACTTTATTAATGCCTCTGACGTTGGTACATATTGATGATTCCAGATCGTGTTTTCACTCCGTGAGTAAAATAGGATAGCATCGTGCGAGAAAGGCAACCCTTTAGCGTGACTCCTTGCAGCAACGCGCTTCCAAATAATTTCTGCTCTAAAGTTCTCAATGCCAAATATTTCATCAAGGCAAGTACGTACTAGGTGATTTAAGTTCGGACCAATATGGACATATATGCTGCCATTCTCGGACAAAAACTCGCGCAGTAACGATGCTGTCTCGTAAAACCATTGCAAGTAACCGTCGAGGCCACGTCCCCACGTATCGCGGTAAGCTTTCTGCTCAATCATACTTGGCTCTTTGAGGAACGTTGCAGCTTGGCTTCCGTCGCTATCAAGATCGTCGGGAATTGTGGCGGTGTAAGAAAAGTCGGAGCCCGTGTTGAACGGGG
>JACDGP010000202.1 GCA_013821605.1 Herpetosiphonaceae bacterium | reverse complement strand
CGTGCAACAGTTGGGCTGCCGTGAGCAGCGTGTATAGGTTCGGGTCGTTTAAGTTCGGGGCGGCAGAGTGGAGTTGACCGTCGCCCTTCGCATCGCTATGCTGCAAGGCACTGAGATCGCGCAGGTGCATGACACCATAGCCACCCGAAGTGCTCGGTGCACCGCTATGCTGCTCCCAGCGTGAGACGTTATAGGATACGGCAAGCAGCACGCGCTCCGGTACCCCGGTCTCTTTGGCTGCCGCAGCGAAAGCCGCTTGCAGGGTGGCTGGAGCGGCTGGTACCAGTGGTGCTGCGGCCAAGGGTGCGGTAAGGCTGGCAAGACAAACCAGCAGTGCCAGCGTGAACAGTGTTCGCCAGCGTAGAGTTCGTTCCGTCGCCATCGTCGTCCTCCTCGATTGATGGGTAGCTGGATCATAGTGCAGCGTGTCAAGCTTGATGTACATGTTCCCGCAGTGCTTGTCTTAACGTGCGAATAATCTTTCATCAATACCGGCTTAATACCATCCTGCTATGGTAGTACAGGACCAACGGCTCATGCGTTCCCACCTGCCCGGTTGACAACGAGGTCATCGTACGGCATTTGCTCGTGCGCATGAGGCTTTGGAGCCAAATCACTACCTAAGGAAGGAAGATTTCGATGGCATCTACGGTCGTATCCCGGCGGATATGGATGAAATTGGTGGCAACCAGCAGCCTCAGCCTCGTGCTGGCGGCGTGTGGCAGTCCCGCAACGACATCTAGCGGCAATAGCGCGACGAGCGCAGCGACGGCGATGAGCGCAGCGACGGCACCGGCGGCAACAGCGATGAGCGCGATGACGACAGAAGCAGCAACGAGCGCAGCCACGGCGATGAGTGCAACGATGGCACCGGCTGCGACGACAGGGACCACCAGCACGGCCATGAGCATGGATGCGGCGACAATGGGTCCTGCCTCGGCTCAGGCGGCTGGGGGTATGGATGCGCTGATCGCGGCGGCGAAGAAAGAAGGGAATCTGACGCTGATCGCGCTACCAGACGACTGGTCGAACTACGGCGAAGTCAAGAAGAGCTTCAGTCAGAAATATGGCATTACCGTCAATACCCTCAACCCAGATGGTAGCTCGCAGGAAGAGTTGGAAGCGATCAAGGCGAACAAGGGCAACAAAGGCCCCCAGGCACCTGACGCGGTTGAGGTCGGCTTGGCCTTCGGCCCGTCCGCCAAGACCGATCACCTGATTCAGCCCTATAAAGTAGCGACCTGGGATAGCATCCCGGCGAATCTGAAAGACGCCGACGGCTATTACTACGGCGATTATTATGGCGTGATGTCAATGCTGGTCAACAAGGACGTCGTCAAGAACGTGCCCCAGGACTGGACAGATTTGCTGAAGCCAGAATATAAGAGCCAGGTCGCGCTGGCCGGTGATCCGCGCGGCTCGAACCAGGCGATCCAGAGTGTGTATGCGTCCGGGTTGGGCTCAGGCGGCTCGCTGGATAATGCGCAGGCCGGGTTGGACTTTATGGCCAAGCTCAACCAACAAGGCAATTTAGTGCCGATCATCGCTAAGCAGGCCTCGTTCGCCAAAGGTGAGACGCCGATTGAGTTGACCTGGGACTACCTGGCGCTGGGTGCGCGCGACGCGCTCAATGGCAACCCGCAGGTGGAAGTCGTTCTGCCGAAGACGGGCCTGTATGCCGGTATGTATGTGCAGGCGGTCAGTGCCTATGCGCCGCACCCGAATGCTGCTAAACTGTGGATGGAATACCTGTATTCGGACGAGGGTACCCTACTGTGGCTGAAGGGCTATGTGCGACCGGTGCGCTTTGACGACATGATGAAGCGCAACGTGATCCCCGCCGACGTACTCAAAAAACTGCCGGCAGCCGAGCAGTATGCCAAGGCAGTGTTTCCGAGCCCGGCGCAGCTTGATGTTGCGAAGAAGTTGATTACAACCAACTGGGATACGGTCGTCAAGGCCGATATCAAGAAGGCTCCGTAATCGGTTCGTCCCCGGCGCGAGGTCCAATGCTTTGGATCTCGCGCCCAAGCACCCTTTAGCTAGGAAGGTAGGACCAAGCGTGTCTCAGCTTGTTCAGGTCGAAGCGCAAACGGCCAGGATGCAGGTGGGCCGGCGCGGATGGGATTGGTCCTGGCTCGGTGTGATCCCGTTCTTCGCCTTTGCCGTGGCCTTTCTCATCTGGCCGTGCTTCTCATTGGTCCTCGGCAGCTTTCAAGATCCGCAGGGCCACTGGACGCTCGCCAACATCCGTGATTTGGGGCAACCTTTTATTCTCGAGGCTTATTGGCTGAGCATCCGCATTAGCTTGGTAACCGCATTGGTAGGCGGGATTTTTGGCTTCTTGTTGGCCTACGCGGTCACGCAAGGTGGCCTGCCACGCTTTGTGCGCTCGGGCTTCCTGTCGTTTGGCGGGGTCGCCTCGAATTTCGCGGGGGTGCCGCTGGCGCTAGCGTTCATCGCGACACTGGGACGCACCGGACTGGTGACCGCCGTTTTGAAAACCGTCTTCGGTATCAATATTTATGATCGTGGCTTCAACCTGTATACCTTCTGGGGCTTGAGCCTGACCTACTTGTATTTTCAGTTTCCCTTGATGCTGCTGATTATGGCTCCGGCGCTAGACGGTCTTAAGCGTGAATGGCGTGAAGCCGCCGAGAATCTGGGTGCGACCTCGGGTGAGTACTGGCGCTATGTGGCACTGCCGATCTTGATGCCCTCGATTCTGGGGACGATGGTGCTGCTGTTTGGTAATGCGTTTGGCGCGCAAGCTACGGCGTTTGCCCTGACGGGCGGGTCGCTCAACCTGACGACGATCTTGATCGGGCAACAGATCACCGGTGATGTGCTGCATAACCCCAATCTGGGCTATGCGCTTGCGCTAGGAATGGTGGTTGTGATGGCCGTTTCGATTGGGCTGTATACCCTGCTCCAACGCACGACTTCAAAGTGGTTACGATGAAAAAAGTAGCTTTCTGGCCCTGGTTATGGGTCGTGCTTGGCGGGCTGTACTTTTTGCTGCCGCTGTATGCTACGCTTGATTTCTCTTTGCGAGCGAAGCGCGGTGTGCTGGGGCTGACTGCCTATGCGAGCGTGCTGCATAATCCCAAGTTTGTGCAAACCTTTGCTTTTTCGCTACGAATGGCTGTGTTTACGATCGTGGTCAGCATCCTCCTGATGGTGCCGACGGTGTACTGGGTGCATCTGCGGGTACCACGTCTGCGACCGATGGTTGAATTTGTTACATTGCTGCCATTCGTCGTGCCGGCGATCGTGCATGTCTTTGGGCTGATTAAGACCTATAGCCAGCCCCCGTTGGTACTGGTGGTGAGCCCGGCGCTGTTGGTAGGGGCCTACGTCGTATTGTCGTTTCCGTATATGTACCGCGCGATCGATACCGGTCTGCGGGCGCTGGATGTCCGCACATTGACGGAAGCGGCGCAAAGCCTAGGTGCGGGGTGGGGCACGATCTTGTTCCGGGTGATCTTGCCAAATTTACGCGTCGCGCTGTTGAGCGGGGCGTTCCTGACCTTTTCGATTGTGATGGGTGAGTTGACGCTCGCGCTGTACCTGGCGTGGCCGGCCTTTGGACCATTTATGTATCAGATCGGGCAAAACCGCGCCTATGAGCCGGCCGCGCTGGCGATCATTAGCCTGGCGTTGACCTGGCTCTCGATCGGTCTGATTCAGTTGTTTGGGCGTGGTCATGCGGGGCAAGCCCAGATCGCCGGTGCCAAGTAGTGGAGCATGGTTATGGCCTTTCTTGAACTTGCGGATGTGCGCAAAGTCTTTAACCAGTCCGTGGCGGTCGAGCACTTCACGATGGGTATCGAGCCCGGGGAGTTTGTTTCGTTCCTGGGACCCAGCGGCTGTGGCAAAACGACGACGTTGCGGATGGTCGCGGGCTTTGAGCGTCCGACCTCCGGCACGATCAGTGTGGGTGGGGTCGATATTACGCACCGACCGGCCAACCGGCGGAATATTGGGATGGTCTTCCAGTCGTATGCGCTGTTTCCGAATATGACCGTGGCCGAGAATATTGGCTTCGGCCTGAAGCTCAAGCATGTCGATAGCAAGAGCATCGCGCAACGGGTGAGCCACTTGCTGGAGGTGATTAACCTGCCGGACAAAGGCGGACGCTATCCCGCGCAGCTCTCGGGTGGGCAGCAACAGCGCGTGGCGCTGGCACGAGCGCTGGCGATCGAGCCGCAGGTGTTGCTGCTGGATGAGCCGTTGTCGGCGTTGGATGCCAAGATTCGTGTGTCGTTGCGGAACGAGATTCGGGCGATTCAACGGCAGTTCGGCATTACGACGATCTATGTCACGCATGACCAGGAAGAAGCGCTGTCGCTGTCGGACCGGATCGTGGTGATGAGTAACGGGCGGGTCGAGCAGATCGGCACGCCGTTGCAGATTTATACCTATCCGCAGACGACGTTCGTCGCGTCCTTCGTGGGCACACTCAACGTGCTCCGTGCCAAAGTGATTGACCCGGCGGCGGGCAGGATTACGGTCGATGACCAACCGGTGATGGTGGCGCGCTCGCTGGCGCAGCACCGGGCGGGCGATATGATTAATGTTGCGCTACGGCCAGAGGTCATTGGGCTCGATGGAGCACCAGGGACGATCAACCAGCTACAGGGCGTAGTTGAGCAGGTCACCTTTCTGGGCGGCACGATTCGGACACAAATGCGATTTGCTAGCAACAGCCTATTTTTTGATATGTTCAATACTCCGAATGGGAAGCTGCCGCAGACCGGTCAAACGCTCACGGTGACGTTTCCAGAGGCCTCGTGCCTCCTGATTGATGGACCGGTCGGAACTTCGGCGACCGTATAAGGAAGGGCAGGATGGATTTTTGGTTTCGCCGCGCGTACGTTGGCCCACTCCAGGCGGCGATCTTCGACTGGGCCGGCACGACGGTTGATTATGGCTGCTTTGCGCCAGTCGTCGTCTTTCGCGAGGTGTTCGAACAGCAAGGTGTGCCCCTTACGATGGAACAGGCGCGGGTGCCGATGGGACTGGAGAAAAAGGATCATATCCGTACGATTGCCGCGATGGAGCCGGTGGCCGAGGCCTGGCAAGCGGTACACGGCCGGCCATGGGACGAGGCGGATATCGAAGCGCTGTACCGGGCCTTTATTCCACTCCAGTTGGCGTGCTTGGCCGAGTATGCCGATCTTATTCCCGGTACCGTGGAAGCGGTTGCCGATTGTCGCCAACGCGGGATGAAGATCGGTTCGACCACGGGTTATAACACGGCGATGATGGAGGTGCTGCTGCCGCTCGCAGCGCAGCGGGGCTATGCTCCCGATAGTTATGTTTGCCCCAGCACGGTGCCAACGGGTCGTCCGGCGCCATGGATGTGTTTGCAAAGTGCGATGAATCTGCGTGTCTACCCGATGAATGCCATCGTTAAGGTCGGCGATACGCTGCCAGACATTGATGAAGGGCTGAACGCAGGCATGTGGACGGTCGGCGTTACTAAGACCGGCAATGAGCTTGGGCTTAGCGCAGGCGATGTGGCTGCCCTGGAACCACAGCAACTGGCCGCACGCCTCCATGACATTACCATGCGGATGAGCAGGGCAGGCGCGCACTATGTGATCGAGAGCATCACCGATCTGCCGCCCGTGCTTGATGAGTTGAACCGGCGACTGCGGGCCGGTGAACAGCCGTAAGACTGAGGGACGAGATCCCTCACCCCGGCCAGCGGGCCACCCCTCTCCCAGTGCGCGAGAGAGGGGGTAGAGATGAGGGGGGAGCGAGGATTAAAGGATGAGGGAGCGTAAGCACGCGGATGTTGCTGTCGTCGGG
The DNA here is from genome assembly GCA_013821605.1 of Herpetosiphonaceae bacterium. Taxonomy (GTDB): domain Bacteria; phylum Chloroflexota; class Chloroflexia; order Chloroflexales; family Kallotenuaceae; genus JACDGP01. The sequence continues at coordinate 1,529 of JACDGP010000202.1, read as the reverse complement.
GCGGGGATCGTGGGGCTGGCCCATGCGTATGCGCTGGCCAAGCGGGGCCGCAAGGTGGTGATCTTCGAGCGTAGCGAGCCAGCAGTCGGGGCCTCGATTCGTAATTTTGGGTTAATCTGGCCGGTCGGACAACCGGCTGGTGTGCTACGGGAACGGGCGCTACGTAGCCGCGAGATTTGGCTTGAGATTGCGCCCAAGACCGGGCTATGGTGTATGGCCAGCGGTTCGTTGCATCTGGCTTACCGGCCCGACGAGCGTGAGGTGCTGCTTGAGTTCCTTGAAACGACGCCTGACGCACAGGAAAGCTGCGCACTGCTTACCCCGGCTGAGGTCGCACGCAAAAGCCGTGTGGCCAGGCAGGAGGGCCTGCTGTGCGGTTTGTGGAGCTCCACGGAACTGAATGTGGATCCACGCCAGGCGCTCCGGGTGATTCCGCAGATGCTCCAGCAGGAATACGGCGTTGAACTACGCTTTGGTACAGCGGTCAATGTGATTACGATGCCGCACATCGAAACTCCTAGCGAGCAGTGGACGGTCGAGCAGGTGCTGGTGTGTGGCGGACAGGACTTTGAGACGCTTTACCCCGAGGTCTTCGCGGCGAGCGGCATTACCAAGTGTAAGCTGCAAATGTTGCGCACCGTGCCCCAAGGTGCAGGCTGGACACTCGGACCTAGCTTGTGCGCAGGCCTGACGCTGCTGCATTACGACGCGTTCAAGCACTGCAGCACACGCGCCGAGCTTGAGGAGCGGGTTAACCGTGAGTTGCCGTTTTATGTGGAGCAGCATATTCATGTGCTGCTGTCGCAAACCGCGCTCAGCGAACTGACAATCGGCGATAGCCATGCCTATGGCTTAACGCATGATCCCTTCGAGTATGAGGCGATCAACCAAGCGATCCTCGATTACCTGCATAGCTTTGCAGCGGGCGCGAATTTCACCATCGCCGAACGCTGGCACGGCATCTACCCAAAGCTGGAGGGCCAAGCCGATCTGATCGTTCAGCCGGAGCCGGGCGTGACGATTGTTAACGGCTTGAGCGGCGCAGGTATGACGCTGTCGTTCGGGTTAGCTGAGGAAGTCCTGGCGCGAACCCGTCTGTAAGCGCTACGAACTGAGCCCCTTATGGCTGTAGGTTGTTAAGGTGCGGGTGAGCTCTTATTTCCGGCGGGAGCGGTGCTCTTGAAGAAGGCGTAGATCGAGTAAGCTCTGGTGTCCGGTTTACGGAAAGCGCAACCGCTGTCCCTCAGTATTGGAGGTTCCTACCTTATAATGTAATGAACAGGGGCGCTCACGATCCAAGGAGATACTCATGACCGAACAGCGTGTTCCTCAAGCAACCGGCCAACCTCAACCCGCGGAAGAAGTCGTTAAGCCGCCTATCCCTAAGTGGGCATACAAGATTGTCAACCCAATGATGACCTTCATCCTGTACACGCCGCTTCACCGCCTGTTGAGCAACGCACTCATGCTCCTCACCTTCCGAGGTCGCAAGAGCGGCAAGCGGTACACAATCCCGGTCGGCTACATGC
>JACDGP010000201.1 GCA_013821605.1 Herpetosiphonaceae bacterium | reverse complement strand
GTTTGCTGCGTTTGTGGAACGGTTGGAGGTGGAAGCCCGTCGGCATGACCGTCTCCAACACCGTCGACGGGTAGGATCAGCTGGAACCGTGGGGTGCTGACCGAGGAGAACCATACAGACGCTCTATCAGTATCTTCGCGCGTCATAACCCTTGGGTGGCTAGCTACCTCATTCAGCATTTTTTATGCGGATGAACGAAGTAGCCACCACAATGTTTCAGATCGAGCCGTTTGTGCTTTACAATTCGTTCGGACGGGTTGCACAAAACTCCCCACGTAGCGTGTGCTATCGCGCATGGTCGTAAGCCGCGCGGGCGGCGATAATCGCGCTGCGGTGCTGCTCGGCCCAGGCGGCCAGCGCGGCGATCGGTGCGATCAGCGTTTGCCCGAGCAGGGTGAGTGCATACTCTACCCGCACCGGCCGTGCGACGTAGACCGTGCGCCGGACCAACCCGTCGCGCTCTAGCTGACGCAGCGTTTCGGTCAGCATACGCTGCGAGATGCCCTCGATCTGCCGACGCAGCACGCTGAACCGTTGGCTGTCCTCGCGCAAATACACCACCACCAGCACGCTCCACTTATCGCCAATGCGATTCAACACTTCGCGCATTGGGCAGCCCTCCTGGCTACCTGCCGTCGCGATTGAGCAACTCTCCAGACTACCCTCCGTCGTGAGTGGTGGTTGGACTGTCGCCGTCTGGTCTGATTCGTCCATTGCTGGTTCCTTTCTAGTAACTAGCCCACTTCAAACTGCCTTCTTCTCAACCGCGCCCGGTGAGTATATCATATGGTTACGAAAAGGAACTAACATCGAGAAAGGAACCACAATGATTCTCGTGACAGGCGCAAACGGCCATCTGGGGCGCGCAGTTGTAGAACGGCTGCTAACCGTGCTTCCGGCGGAACAGATTGCCGTGAGCGTGCGCGAACCGGCGCGGGCGAGCGAACTTGCCAAGCGTGGCGTGACCGTGCGTCGTGGCGATTTCGCCCATCCAGTAGGATTGATTGACACGTTCGCAGGCGTGGAGCGCCTGTTGCTGATCTCGACCGACGTGCTGGGGCCTGAGCGCGTGCAGCTGCACCGCAACGCAATTGAAGCGGCGCGGCATGCCCAGGTGGGTCACCTGCTCTACACCAGCATCGTCGCCCCCGACCCTGCCTCGCCCTTCGCGGCCACCTCCGACCACATGGCAACTGAGGAGGCGATCCGCGCGTCGGGTCTGCCCTTCACCATGCTGCGCAATGGACTGTATATGGAAGCAGTGCCGATGCTCGTGGGCGCCGCGTTCGCTGGCGGCCCCATCGCGGCGCCCGATGACGGGCCCGTGGCCTACATCGCGCGTGCTGAACTCGCCGAGGCCACCGCGAACCTGCTGGCAGCGGGCGGCCACCGCAACGAGGCACTCGACCTGACCGGCGGCGAGGCGCTTGATTTGGCGCAGGTGGCGCAGGTGGTGACGCCGCTGTTGGGCCGCCCCGTGGAGCGCCTCGTGCTTTCCGACGAGGACTACCGTGCGCAACTAACGGCGGCTGGCGTATCAACGATGGACGTCGACAGCTACCTAGCTATGTTCGCCGCGAGTCGACAGGGGCGCTTCGCCAGTATTTCGCCGGTGGTAACGACGTTACTGGGCCGTCCGCCCCAAACCGTCGACGCCTTCCTGCGCGCCTTCGCGGCGAGCCGCTAACAACGCGCCATCACGACCAATTGAAGAAGGCCCTAAGGTAGCGAGGATGTCACTGACGGCAAAGTAGAGGAAGGATTTAGCCTCGATCTGTAGTATCGCTTATAGAAATCCGGGCTTAGATGCACGTAAACGCACTAGTATGGGCGGTTTCCTCGCCAACTACGGGCGATACTACCGGTTATCGCTCGTAACTATGTATTTCCAGCAGAGCAGTTAAAGACACCAAGAGCATTTCCTGTCGAATCATGCATGAAAATCTCAAACTAGTGATGATTCGTGCTGCTACCTTGCCGTTTATAGCAGCCTCGCTACGTTAGGGCCAGATTGGCGTAGGGCCCTTGACAGCGATAAGTTACAGGCGGGAGCGGCCGGCAGCGGAAGGAAGGCGGCTTCGAGGGCCTAGTAGCCGCGCTCACTCCAGGAATAGAGCGTCTGGCGCGAAACACGCCAAGGTCACGGCTGAGGCGAGTCACGAGGCCATAGTCGCCAGCATGGGCGATCATCTGGCAGACGACCTGAGCACGTTGAGGAGGAGTGCTATCATGTCGTTGAACCATTGTGTTCCCCTGAAAGGTTGGCGGATGCTGATACATTGACCATACCTTTCAGGGTCATTTTTTGCAACTCGCGCGGCCATACTGTCAAGCAGATTGGCTCGGCTCTGAACCATGCCTTAAGCCATGCTTACGACTCACACCGCCTTTCTTGAATTCCGAAGTAAGCCAAGCCGAAGCAAGCTTTCGGCGGTTGCGATGATCGCGTCTTCATTGGATCGCGGCGCCCAGCCAAGCACGCGCCTGGCCTTCTCATTGGTGGTGGTCTTGACCTTCCGCAATTCCGGGATAATTTGCCTGACCGACGGGTCAACCAAGGCGACGAGCCGCAGCATCCAGTTGGGCAATACTCGTGTCGGAACGCGGTTGGCGGCCTCGCCCATACGCGCCCGTAACAATTGGGCAATTTCCAACAGTGTTATGTTGCTATCACCAACGGCCAGAAAGCGTTCCGCTTTGGCGGCAGGATGGGTCATAGCGCGCAGGTGCAAGTCCGCTACGTCCCGCACATCGACGTAGCCGAATGATAGGCGTGGAACGCCAGGAAAATCGCCATTCATCAAACGCTGCACGATTTGGATGGTCCCTGAATAATCCGGCCCAAGCACTGGACCGAATATCCCGACCGGATTGACGACAGAGAGTTCCATAGCACCCCCCTCACGGGTAACGAACTCCCACGCCGCACGCTCTGCGAGGGTCTTCGATTTTGCATAGGCCGTTACATCGTCCCCATAAGTGTCGGTCCAGTCCTCCTCGGAAAATGGCCTATCCATAGGCTTTGTGCCATAGCCGATCGCCACGAACGACGAGGTCAGCACCACACGCTTGACACCCGCAGCGCGCGCTGCCCGCAACACCCGCAACGTTCCTTCTCGGGCGGGGATAATTAAGTCGTCCTCGTGTTTTGGCGCGCTTAATGGGAAGGGCGAGGCAACGTGAAGCACAAAATCGCAATTCGCGATAGCTTCTGTCCAGCCTTCGTCGGACATCAGATTGGCGGCCACAAACGAGAGCGCGTCTCCCGGTTCGGCGCCTCCTACTTTAAGCATCGCGCGCACATCGGTTTCACGCTTGAGCGAACGCACCGTCGTCCGCACGCGATAGCCAGCGGCTAATAACTGCACGATGCAATGGGCGCCAACAAAGCCCGACCCACCCGTAACAAGCACCAATTCACCACTCATGCCGGCCTCCTTTTATTTTTGGATGGGAAAGGCATCATCCTTTGTGGATTTGTTGGGTGGAATTATGGTGACAGCAGAGGGGTCGAACGTTGGTGTGCGGTGCGCCATTGACCGGGCGACGTGCCTTCCCAGTGATGGAACGCCCGATGAAACGAGCTTGCCTCGTCATAGCCGAGTAAATACGCTATTTCGTTCAGGTCGAGTGATGATGCGCTCAGGTAGTGCTGCGCCAATTCACGCCGCGTTGACTCCAGCACATGCTGAAACCGGGCGCCCTCGCCAGCAAGCTGGCGCTGCAAAGTTCTCGTACTCATATTGAGTTCGCGGGCAATGTCTTGCATGGTTGGTTGCTTGTTTGGAAGCATCGTTCGCACTAAGCTTTTCACTTGATCCCTGAACGTTTGCTCAGCCACGTCGTCGCGCAATTGCATCTCAAGTTGCGGTATGAGTAATGCCAGCATGTCAGGGTTAAACGTGTGAAACGGCGTTTCCATTGCCTGCTGACTAAGGATAAGAACGTCGTGGTCCGCGTTAAAATCTACTGGGCAGTGAAAGTGCTTTTCGTACATGGCAAGGTGAAACGGGTTACGTCGAAAGGTAACCCGTTCCGGATAGATGACGTGTCCGCTTCCCAGTCGCCCCAATGCCATATAGGATGCAAACATTCCGTCAATGAGCAGGAGTGGCGCTGGTTCCTGTATGGCGCTCCATACTGTCTCAATGTGCCACCTGCCATCTCGCTCAACAATGCGCATATCCTCGGAACAAAACCGTTGCTTGTACCGTGCCACATTGATCAAGGCTTCGTGGAAGGAACGGGTGCAAAGCGCGGCGATAGACACCGGATCATACTGCTCGACACGCATGTCGTTGCCGATCTTCAGGCCGAGCGCTGGATCGTCACTGAGGGTTTCCAGCGCACGCCAGAACGCGAACCACTGTGGCGTGCTAACGATAAGGCGCTCCTGTTGCAACAGGGTCAATGGCAAACGCGCCTGCTGCAATATAGCGACGAGCGAGAAACCAAGCGCCTCAAGGCGTGAAGGCGCAAAGTGCGGGACTCTAATCCGATCCATAAACTGCCTTTCCCGTTGCGGTGCGGCACACTCAATTGTCGATTACAAGACGAGTATAACGGTTCGAGCGTCGACGGTTATTAGCAGGACACGCCAATTCGTTGGCAGAACACGCCATTATTCCTCGTTGGTTTTCCCTGGTTGGGACACGATAGACTGGGAGAGGCGGTAGTATTTGGCCCAAACCCAACATTGATGCTGTCGGCCAACATGAGCCAGGAGCCCTTCAGGCAGCATGTAGCTGTAAAGCGGCGAAGGCTGAGGTGCGGGTTTTTGCTCGGGGGAGGCCCGCGAGCCATGCTACCGCGCGTACTAAATTGATCGCTACTGCAATAATGAGGTGCTGGAGTCGGGTTTTTGGTAGCCCCCGATAGCGGGCATGGCGCAGATCACAGCGCTTGATCGCCTGCGAATGCGTTCCTTCAATGCCGGACCGGGGCCGATACCGCTCCCGAAACTCCGGCCTCTGCTGGTACGTGCGCTGGGTGGTGAGCATGCTCGAAAGAGCTTCCGTACGAAACGTCAAATGCCGCGGTTCGACCACGCCTTTCGTACACTGCGGCCGCACGGGACACGCTAAACAGGTTGACCGTGCAAAATGGACGTGCACCACGGCTTCGCCCGTCGCGTCCTTGCCCGCGACCCATTTGGCACTCTGCTGGCCTTGAGGACAGATCACCCGCTTCCCAGGCCAGTCAACCTGAAAGTCGGCTTTGGCAAACCCGGCCCCGGCTTGTGCTTGCCAGCTTGGATCGTCCGCGACTGGCCCAATGATGGTGACGCCGTACGTGCTCTGGCTGGTGAGCAAGGTTCGGGCGTCGGTATAGCCCTTATCCACCAAATGCTCTGCAGGAAGCAGGTCACGCTCCGCGAGGTGGGCATGAATGGTGGGGAGCATAGTGTCATCGGGCGTCGTGGCAGGTGTTGTTTCCACATGGGTCAGGAGGTGCGGTGTCGCCGCATCACACGTTTCGGTCGGATGAACCTTGTATCCGACCCATTGAATATCCCGCTTGGAGCTCCAGCGCGCTTCAACATCATGCGGCGATGCGATCTGCTCAGCGGTTGACGGCAAGTCGCGCACAGCACGCCAGCGGACGACGTCATTCACGACTGCATAATGATCGGCCCAGACCTGGCGAAGGTCTGGACAGCTGGCAGATCAGCCATTCCTGCCGGGGTATCGGGAGCAGTGAGCCAGGCAAGCAAGATCAACCCGTCTTCTCCGATCGTGATAGCGAGTGCATCACGCGCAGCATCCGTTTTGGGAAGACGGGCGTTCTCAATCGGCTGCCTATAACGGTCATACCAGACCGTGGGAACATGGCTCCGCAGCCAGGCGGGTGCTTGCTGGGCCACGTGATTCAGCGCATGGCGCAGTGTTTCGCCCACCCGCTCCAGGCGATTGAGGTCGCGGACGGCCGCGACGACATGTGTCGAGTCGGTTCTTTGAGACCCGCGCGCCGTGAGAAGGCCGGCCGCCCGGAGGTGATCAAGGGTTGTCTCGAAGAGGAGGCCCTCGGTCGCACCATCCACGAGGCGCTGCCGAAAGGCACTGAGGGCGGAAAAGTGAAAGCCGGGGTCATCAAGGGAGAGCCCTAAGGCATATTTCCAGGAGATCCGATCTTGGACCGCCTCCGCCGCTTGCCGGTCGGAGAGACCTTCCAGAAATTGGAGGACCGTGACGAGGGCGAGGCAGGCCGGCGCAAGTGCTGGTTGTCCCGTCGTTGAAAAGAGGTGGCTAAATTGCTGGTTGTGAAAGAGCATGCCAAAGTGGTCGCGGATCTGCATGACAACATTGCCGGTGGGAAAGATCCGGTGCGCGATGCGCCCAGTCTCCTCGGGAATCGGGGCATCGTCGAACAAGGGGGCATGCATGCTCATGAAGGCTCCTCCTCAGTGCTGATGGACGTGCTGACCAGGAGAGGTCGCACGCTAAGCATTGATGTCCAGTATCGTATCCGAGGAGTGGCGAGAGAGCCAGGTTGTTGGACCGCACCGTGCCCGGCAGCTAAGGGATGGCCGACAGCATCAAAGTAGGCAATGGGCCCGATGATGTTGACGAATAGGGCCGCGGTCCAGAGGCGTTTCCTGCCATTGATCTCCGCCGGCGTCCGCCCCCGAATATCGACGAGCGCAGCCGCGAGCAACCCAATCTGTATGATCGCGATCAGCCGAATCGCGCCTCGTTGGCGGGCATTCAGCTCCGCCCATTTCTTTCCCCGGCGCTTGAACATCGCGGTGTCTCCTCATCTACGTCTTTGAGTATACGGGTGCAACGGCACGCGTTGGTAGACCTTGGACTACACCCTGTAAACGTTTCGCAGCGAACGGGCACTGTGACGTGGAACGATCGCACGATGGCATCGTGGAAGCGGCCGTTATCGCGCTCCGAGGTAGCCGTCACGCTCTTCCAGGTTGCGATTGGCCTGGCCGCCATCGCGGCGTTGGTCCGACGCCCGCTCGTCTGGTACGGCAGCCTGCTCGGTGGGGTCCTGGCGCTCCTCGCCTTCATCGATGGGTATCTGCTCCTAGTCTAAAGGCGGGCACACCTCCAACGCAGCACCGGAGAACAGCCCACGCTGCGCTGCGTCTTTCCCGCAGCGCAGTTGCATCGCGATCGCAACGAGCAGCAATGCAACTGCGCCGCGGGTTTACGCCGCTGCTTCATCGGCGTAAACAACGAGCAGCCGACGGAATGAGGGCGCCGCTTGCACGCACGGTCCTCGTTTGCTACCCTCGAGAGCACTAAAAACCCGGGGGGTATCAAGTCATCCGGCCCCGCGGGACTATCATTTCTGAGGTCTGCCCGCCCGTCTCGACGCGCTGAGTCCCCGTTCTGCACCGTCGTACGT
>JACDGP010000200.1 GCA_013821605.1 Herpetosiphonaceae bacterium | reverse complement strand
TAATCTAGTGCAAACGTATTCTTAAAGGATGGCAAGTTCATCCAGGCATGGACGATCTACGACGACATAGCTGTCCTCAAAAAGATCCGTAGTTAATAACGGAGGGCTGCCAGCGCACAAAGCTGGAAGCCCTCCAATCTGTTTTGGCTAGCGTCCTAAGCTCGACTACTGGCATAGCGGCATTAGCGTCCGTAGTGTCTCGTCACGTAGGAATAGCCCGCCCCACACCAACGCACCGATGATCGCTGGGAAGACGACGGGAAACAGCGCCGCACCGGCATGCATCTGGGTAGCGACTGCGCCACCAAGATACCCTGTCAACAAGATTGCCCCCAGCAAGGCGGTCCGTGGCACCACATAAATCAAGAGGCACACCATCTCCAGTACGCCGATCACAGGCACAACGCTGCCGGGTAGCCCAAGCTGGATGGAAGACTGCACCGCCGGAGCTAACTGCAGAATTTTGATGATGCCGTCGAAGGCCAGGAACAAGATCGCGACTCCGCTTAGAATACGGCCGGTCCACACTGTCAGCCTTCCGGTAGACATAATGTGTGTAGCGGATACCATGGCTGTTTCCTTTCGTAATAGAGTTGACTTCCAAAGGGTGATGCTTCGCTGATCGGTCCCTAGGCGGAACCGAAGTCGCTCGGTCCAAACAGCCGTACAATCTCCGTCTCCCCTTCTCCAACGATCTCCCGGAAGCGCTTGGACCATTCGATCGCCGCTTCCAACGATGGCACCTCGATCACCGCGAAGCCGCCCGTCAATTCCTTCACCTCAATGAATGGGCCATCGGTCACCGTGAAGTTCCCTCCCGACAGCCGCAGGCGCGTGCCTTGCGGCATCAATGATCCCGTCGTGACAATGACTCCTGCCTTGGTCGCCTCCGCTATAAACGCCCCCATCGTTGCCATGAACTCCGGGGTCGGCGGCTCACTCGGCTCTCCCGTTTGGTTAGGATCGTAGACCAAGAATTGCATCTTGCCCCCTCCTTGTAGTTGTGAGCGAACTGCCGTACCGGCACTACGCTCGCTTGATTGGCTGTTCACAAGATAGTCGTTCGGGAGGATACAATTTCGACAATCGGATCTGAGGAATCTTAAAACTCGCCAAGCTCTCGCAGCCGTCCCTCAATAAACCTTCGCTCGGGCCCCTGTTGTGTGCCGCTCAATGCTCGCTCGTAGTCTGCACGCGCCTCCGCGCTTCTGCCCAACCGTCGGCATAAATCGGCTCGTGAGACATAGGCCAGATGGTAATCGGCGAGTTCGCCTCGCCCGAGGATGCCGTCGATCAAAGCCAACCCCGCCTCCGGCCCATCGCGCATTGCCACTGCCACCGCGCGATTTAACTCAACGACCGGCGACGGCATCGCTTGCAGGAGCAAGTCATACAACGCGACGATCTGGGTCCAATCGGTCTCCACGAAGGTTGGAGCCGCCGCATGGACCGCCGCGATCGCTGCTTGGATGGTATAGGTACCAAACTGTTGTCCCAACAGCGCCTGCTTGACCAACACCGTTCCTTCTCCGATCTGCTCGCGGTTCCACAGCGTGCGGTCCTGGTCCTCAAGCAGCACCAGATCGCCGCTCGGCGAGGTCCGCGTGGCGCGCCGCGCTTCATGCAGCAGCATCAACGCGAGCAGGCCCATCACCTCGGGTTCCGGCAATAACGTCAGCAGTAACCATCCAAGCCGAATCGCCTCCCCCGACAAATCGGGCCGCGTCAGTGTCTCACCTGCCGAAGCAGCGTAGCCCTCATTAAAGACCAGATAAATCACCTGAAGCACCGTGTCGAGCCGGTCCGGCAGCTCTTCACGCGACGGCACCCGATAAGGAATACGCGCGTCGCGTATCTTTGCCTTCGCCCGCACGATCCGTTGCGCCAGCGTCGTTGTCGGTGTCAGGAAGGCATACGCGATCTCCTCGGTCGTAAGGCCGCAGACCTCGCGCAGTGTGAGTGCGATCCGCGCCGCAGGTGCCAGCGCGGGATGGCAACAAGTAAAGATCAGTCGCAGCCGGTCGTCCTCGACCGCCTGATCCTCCCCGCTATCAAGCGCATCACTCTCGAGTTGCTTGGCCAGAGTTAGGAGCGAAGCATCAAAACGGGCACTCCTGCGCAGCGTATCGATCGCTTTGAAGCGACCCGCCGACACCAGCCAACTTCGCGAATTCGCCGGCACACCGTCCCGTGGCCATTGTTCGAGCGCCGCACGGAAGGCATCATGCAGTGCCTCCTCGGCGAGATCAAAGTCTCCCAACAGGCGGATCAACGTGGCAAGAATGCGGCGCGACTCGGAGCGATAGATCGTATCCAGCAACTCCTGCAGTGCTTCAGGTGCCTGCTCGCTCATGTGCAAACTCCTTGCGCTTCGGCTATGAGCAGCGTAGTGCCGGCCCACCGTGCTGTCAACGTACACGCTCTACCTTGCACCTCATTCTTTTCCGATGCCATGCGTTGCATGCGCCAAGACACACAGCCAGCCCGTGCTATACTGCGCTCTTCTACATGTTCCGGCGCATTGGGACATGCTGCGGGCGTTGAGAGGAAGGTATGGATCAGGCAACCTGGGAACACCTGATGGCGAATGTTCAGAGTCAGTTTCGGGCAGCACATCCCCAGTCCGACCTTACAGCCGTGGCCGGGCAGTTTGGTAAACCGCTGGTCGTTTTGGTTCATGGCATCGGCGGGGATGCCCGTCACTGGTCCAACCCAACCGCAATCGATACCGCGGTCACCTGGCTCTTTGACCTTGACGCGGTGCCACCTCCCATATCATCAGGCATCACGATCACGCAGTCTCCCGCCTATCCAGCGAATGCCGTGACAACCTGGTGCCAGGCCTTGACGAACCAGCAAATCAGCTATATCAACTGGAGCCAATCCGCTCCAGAGGACTGTCTCGACATTGCGGTCCAAGAACTCGTTGCCATTCTGCAGATGGTCGAGGGACAACTCTTCGGACCTCTTACCCAAGATACGTCGAATACCGGACCACTCCCCGCTCTCATTCTGCTCTGCCACAGTCGCGGTGGCCTGGTCGCTCGGGCTGCCCTGAAACAGATCGGCAAGGCTGGTGTCCCCCACCTCCAAAAGATAATCACGCTGTCGACGCCGCATCATGGCAGCTACATGCCGAAGCTATCGAGCGATTACGACACCACGCTGCGCCATTTCTTAGACTTCAGTCACGTAGCAGGCCAGATCCCCGCATGGCTCGTTCCAGCACAGCTGGGGCAAGCGTTGACCACCTTAGCCGGCAAGGTGAGTGCCAGCCTGCTCCGCACCTTCGGTGCCCCAGGACAAGGTCCCGGTTTTGGAGAGTTGGTCCCCGACAGTGATACCATGCGCGACCTAGCTGCGAACGAGCAACCTCTGCCGGGTGTCCAATACATCGGCTATGGTGGCTCCAACCCCATCTTTGTCAAATTTTATCTCAATGTGGTGCATTGGACGCCACCGGGAATACCGACCGCCAGTCCCACGATCGTCGACCAACTCACCCGTGCTATTCCCAATGTAGCAACGAAGTACGGCAACCTCGCCGAACTCGCCTTGGGCGACTCAGCGGTCAGCCTCGGGAGCAGCCAATGGCCGGCCCAATTCAATGCCACCTATCAAAGCTTGCCCTTCAACCACATGCAAGCGCTGATCAACACCAACCTCCAACAAGCCGTCCTCGATGCGATTCACTAGCCGCCAGCTTCGTAGCGAGACGACGTCGAAGGAACCCGAGGCCACGACCACGACTGCCAGAAGGCGCCAGTAACTCCATCTTCTACGCTATGGCACGCACCGGCAGCACTTGGTAGCCGCGTAGATTCGGGTTGCGGGGGCGCCGGGCCTAATTCAGCATCGGCAAGGCCCTGGCCAAATGGCCGCTGATCGCGCGCCGCACCAGGGCGGCGCGCTCACCGTCGATTAGGTCGAACTCTGCCACAAAGCTCAAAAATGCGTCACGGTCCAGCACCAGCACCTCGGCCGCAGCTGCCGCGCTCACCCGCACGCGGGCGGTGCGTAGGACGCCTTGGCCCTTTGATTCAATCCCGTTTGTTGCTGCCTACCTCTGCCGCTTGGACACTTCCAACAATAATCCGCAGCGCCTCGGCTAAGTCGGCACCTGACGGAGCACGTTCTGGATCGATCAACCACTGCACTATCACCCCGCTCATCAGTGCTTGGTAGAATGAGCCGACCGTCCGCGCCAGCTTCTCATCTTGCGTTGCATCGACGTTCTGGAACAGCGCAGCTAACCCCAGCCGGCCTTGCTGCAGCGCCTCGGCTAGGAACGCGCGTATTTCCGGGATGTGCTCTGCCTGTGTCGCAACTTCCACCGTTGCGGCCCACAACTGCCGGTGTGCTGAGTATGACTCGATCACGCGCGTCCATGTCAACTCGAATCGCCTCACTGGGTCGGCATCGGCATCGCTACTGGATGTAAGGGCTCGTTCGATCTCGTTGCCCCACTCCTCGATCGCCTCCATCATTGCCACGTTGAGCAGCGCCTCTTTCGATCCAAAATGGTATCCGATTGATGCGAGGTTGGTCCCTGAAGCTGCGACAATATCGCGTGCGGTTGTACGCGCATACCCGCGCTCATATAAGCATCGCTTAGCTCCGGCAAGCAGATCTTCTCGATGTCCCATGCTTCCATTGTATCACCTGCGTATTCCACTGTTCTTGACAAACGTCTTATACATTCGTATAGTATACAAACGTATAAGACGTTTGTATACTTATTTCCCATGCACTGGCTGAGGTACAAGTCGCCACTCTAGTTCCATCGATACAACAACACTTTGCTGAGGAGACCGAGCAAATGAAGAACAAGAACATTCTCATTTCCGGAGCGAGCATTGCTGGCCCTGCACTGGCTTACTGGCTTAGCCGCTACGGCTTCAATTCTACTGTGGTGGAACGAGCACCCGCACTACGCGATGGTGGTTACGCGGTTGACTTTCGGGGAGCGGCACACATACGCGTGCTCGAACGCATGGGTATCCTTTCAGCTATCCAACGGGCGGCGACCAACATGAGCACAGTGTCCTATGTTGATGCTAACAACAAACCCTTAGCCCGTATGCCCGCTGAGATGTTCAGCGGCGATGTAGAGATCCTACGTGGCGACCTCAGCCACATCCTCTACAATGCCACTAAGGATACGACCGAATACATCTTTGGTGACTCCATTGCCTCAATGACCGAAACAAGCGATGGCGTCCATGTTACGTTTGCATCTGGTACATCACGTACTTTTGACCTGATTGTGGGTGCCGATGGATTGCACTCCGGCGTACGTGCACTGATCTTCGGTGATGAATCGGAGTTTGTTCGCTATCTCGGCTACTGCGTTGCGATCTTCACGACTGCTAATCACCTGAATCTCGACCATACGGGCCGGTATTACAGCGTTCCCGGCAAGCTAGTAGGCATGTACAGCGCACGACACAACACCGAAGCAAAGGCCTTATTCTTCTTTGCCTCACCACCGCTGGACTACGACTATGGCGACATCGAGCAGCAGAAGCAGATCCTGGCTACTACGTTCAGCGGCGAAGGCTGGCAAGTCCCTCAATTGCTCGCGACGATGTGGCAGGCACCCGATTTCTACTTCGACTCGTGCAGCCAAATCTCCTTGGACAGTTGGTCTAAAGGACGGATTGTACTACTCGGTGACGCCGGCTACTGCGCTTCCCAAGGTGGGAACGGTACTGGACTAGCCGTCGTGGGTGCATACATCTTGGCTGGAGAACTTGCAGCCTCCTCGGGAGACCACCGCACCGCATTCGCTCACTACGAGCAACAGATGCGCCCCTACGTTAAGCTCAATCAGAAACAGGCCGAAGGCGGCGGCAAATTCCTAGTCCCGGGTAGTCGGTCGAAGATCTGGCTCCGCAACCAGATGTTCCGGACCCTGCCATATCTCCCCTGGAAAGGTCTCATCGCGCACATGGCTAGCAAAACGGCCAATGCGATTACGCTAAAGGACTACGGCTAAGATCCACTCAAAACGGTGAAGAGTACATCATCTTGGCTGCTCATATCGAGAACTGTTGCAAAAGATCACTTTGCAACAGCGCCGCTCTTGTAGGGCGGGGCTTGCCCCTAATCTCAGTCAATTGCCGATTGACAGCACAGAAATATTCTGCTATCTTGCGTACACACTCATAGGTAAACGATTACCTTGCACGCCGTTGCCAGCGTCGGTACCATCATCTCCGGCTTCTACAGGAGAGCTGTATGGCGACCATCCGGGATGTAGCAGTCATGGCGGGCGTCTCGACCGCGACCGTCAGCCATGTTGTTAATGAAACTCGCGTTGTGAGCGAGCCGCTGCGCCAGAAAGTGGCTGCGGCCATGCTGGCGCTCGACTACCAGCCGGATGCCGTTGCGCGCAGTTTACGTCGCCGCGAAACGCTGACACTTGGCCTGATGGTGCCAAGCGTCGAAATCCCGTTTTTCGCCCGCGTTGCCAAGCACATGGAGCACGCCGCCAAGGCTGCCGGCTACAGCATCATTCTCTGTAACTCCGACTGGTCGCTCGAACGCGAACTGATCTATCTCGACAATCTCCTCGCGCGACGGGTCGATGGGCTGGTCTGCATTAGCCTGGCAATGCGGTCCGAGCATCTTACGCCGCTGCTCAAAACCGGGACGCCGATCGTCTGGTTCGAGCGCAACATTCCCCACGCCGAAATCGATGCGGTCTATCTCGATAATCACAAGGGTGCCTATGCTGCAACGTCCCATTTGATCGAACTGGGCCACCGCCGAATCGGCTGTATCACGGGTCTACCCACCTCCAAACTTCATCATGATCGCATCGCCGGCTATCGCCAGGCGCTTACAGAGCACGGTTTACCGTTCGACAGGGAGTTGTTACGTGTTGGGAATTATACACCGGCCTCTGGGCAGCAGGCTGCAGCCGACTTCCTCGCCCTTACGCGCCCTCCTTCCGCTATTTTTGCCTTTAACGATTTGATGGCCATGGGTGTACTCCAAACCCTACAATCACGTGGCCTACGCGTGCCCGACGACGTTGCGGTCATCGGTTTCGACGGTGTCACGTTGTGTGAGCACCTCTGCCCGCCCCTATCCACCGTTGAGCAGCCCGTCCCAGCAATGAGCCGCCGGGCGATGGAGTTGCTGATGGACCGTATTAATGGCACTGCGCCGCCGGAGGCGCGCATCGTCGTCCTGCCTCCTCAGCTGATCGTACGTGCTTCTACCGTGGGCTATGCCTCCACTGCTGCGGAGCCCCACGCTTCATATAGGAGGACAGAAGACGTTTATGTATAAAACAGTGTCAATCGAAACACCGCTGGGCGACTCACTGACCAATATCACCGACCAAGTCCGTGCGCTCGTGA
>JACDGP010000199.1 GCA_013821605.1 Herpetosiphonaceae bacterium | reverse complement strand
GCTCAAGCCACTCCAGTGCCTCGTAGAGCCGACTCTGTGGCATCCGTCGGTACGAGGTAATGCCGAACTGGCGATACAGCCCCTGGAACACCCCTCCATATTCATTGCGATAGGTGCGCGCTGCCAAGCTTTGGGCTACCCGCCGCACGGCCTGCGCCAGGGTCAGTGCCTGTGGATCGTCAATGCCACGGCTGTCTCGGTCCTCATTCAGTTGGCGCTCGATCAGCATCTGCTGGCGTGCCAGATTGGCCTGCGCCATCTCGCTAATATAGCCATGGTCGGCGGGCGCGAACTCGCTGGCCTGCGGCAGCAAGGCATCTTCAGGGCTGAAGCCCTGTGGCCGAAACTGCTGCCATAAGATCGAAGCGCACTCACGCTGGTAGGCCGCGAGTTTAGTCTGTGCACTTTCCTCAACTTCGGCATACTGCAAGGTCAGCAGCCAGAACGGGACCAAATCGGCCCGCAGGCAGGGCGTTGGCTCCAACCCCCAGGCAGTACGGATATCAATCGTCCTTATGCCCGCTGCCAGAATTGGATATCCGGCTGCATACTCCGCTTCGGTCGTAGGATCAAGACCTAGCGTGCTACACAGCCGTGGAAATGGGGCGTAACTTTCGTTAGCACTCAACTCCTGAATAGAAACGAGGTCAGCGCTATCGAAGAAGCGCGGTAGATCGGGCATGTAGCTGTTCCTTGTCGCTCATCGTACCATCAGGGTGAGCAAGAGCGGTGCCGGGGTGCAAAGGCATGATTGTTGCGAGCAGATGTGCATAACGGCAATCAGAAAGAGGGAGCACAGCATATGGAGTATCGCGGCTTGGGACGTTCCGGTGTCAAGGTCTCGACAGTGGGGTTAGGTGGTAACCAGTTCGGCGGCAAAGTTGACCGCGCAGGGACCGAGCGGATCGTCCATGCGGCCATGGATCTAGGCGTCAATTTTATTGATACCGCTGATGTCTACAGCCGTGGTCAGTCCGAGGAGGTGCTCGGTGCGGCGTTAGCCGGCCGCTGGGACAAAATCGTGATTGCCACCAAAGTGCGTAGCGCCATGGGTGATGGCCCGAATGATCGTGGTGCCTCCCGCTACCACGTTTTTGATGGTGTGCATGCGTGCCTCCGGCGGCTCAACACTGACCATATTGATCTGCTACAGATCCACTCCTGGGATGCTGATACGCCGGTCGAGGAAACCATGCGCGCGCTTGACGACCTAGTCAGCAGTGGCAAGGTACGCTATATTGGTGCCTCCAACTATGCTGCCTGGCAACTATGCCGTTCGAACGACGTAGCCGAGCTGCACGGCTGGGCCTCATTTATCTCGGTGCAGCCGCACTACCACATGCTGGAGCGCGGGATTGAGAGCGAATTGGTGCCTTATTGTCAGGCTTTTGGCGTGGGCATCTTGCCGTATTTTCCACTCGCAGGCGGCTTCTTGACGGGTAAATATCGTGCAGGCGAGCCTGCACCGACCGGCAGCCGTGGTGCGTCCAGCCCCTACGTACAGCGCTATTTTACCCCAGAGAACTTCGCCAAAGTGGACAAACTACGGACGTGGGCCGAAGAACGCGGGCACACGATGGGTGAACTGGCGATCGCATGGTTGCTCGCTCAACCTCAGCTTACATCGGTCATCGCCGGCGTGACGAGTGTGGAACAAGTCCAAGCGAACGTAGAGACGGCAACCTGGAAGCTAACGCCCGAGGATGAACAAGCGGTGCGTGCAATTCTGGAGGAGCGGCGGGAAGTCTAAGGCGGAGAGGAGCACGCCAGCGCTGCGGCAACGCTACGTGCTCCTCTTTACATGATGCGACCGGCATACAGAGCTTGGACGGCTAGCTACGTTCAAGAATGACTACGGGAATAGCGCGACTGGTCTTAGTCTGGTATTCGTCGTAGGCGGGCAAAATTGCCGTCATGAGCGGCCAGAGCCGGGACTTCTCCTCGGCCGTAGCGGTACGAGCCCGAGCGCTGAAGTGTTCCGCCCCAACCTGCACCTGAACCTCAGGTTGTTCTTGGAGGTTGAGGTACCATAGCGGATCTTGCTCGGCACCGCCTTTAGAGGCCACGACGAGGTAATGATCACCGTCACGACCATAGATCAGCATCGTGCGTCGTGGTTTCCCTGACCGTCGGCCCATTGTGATGAGCACCAGCGTCGGGACGCCGTGCCAGAGGTGCCCGTCCTCGCCGTCCGTTGCGACATATCGTTGCGC
The DNA here is from genome assembly GCA_013821605.1 of Herpetosiphonaceae bacterium. Taxonomy (GTDB): domain Bacteria; phylum Chloroflexota; class Chloroflexia; order Chloroflexales; family Kallotenuaceae; genus JACDGP01. The sequence continues at coordinate 5,270 of JACDGP010000199.1, read as the reverse complement.
ATGTTCTGCCACCCAAGCGACTGGACTATCGAGTGGCTCGTCCTGTATCGACATAAGTCTCCTCCTCCTGTCTTCCTCCAGCGGCTCCAACTGGATGATCGAGTGATATTGCGTGCGCCACCGGCATGGTAGACGTAACATCCGTCAGCTAGCAGTATGATCGCTCACTAGGGCGCTGTCAACTATCCTGGCCACTTCGAAGGTGGTACTATTGGCAGTTGGACATGGACTGGCCTCAAACAGAAACTACCTCTGAGGAAATGGGCAGCCTAGGTGTTGACTAAGGAGAACTCATATGGCTGAGGAGCGCAGTACGATCACGCAAGTTCGCGCAATTACTCTTTCACGCGAATACGGCAGCGGCGGCGGTGAAATAGCTGAGCGTCTTGCCCAACGGCTTCATTGGCAGTTAATTGATCATGAAGTTGTGACCCGCGTAGCCAAGCGCTTGGGGGTCAGCGAGGCCGAGGTGGCCGAGCACGACGAACGCGCAGATAGTCTCGCAGCGCGCATCCTCAACAGCTTGCGTTTCGTGCAGCCAATTGTGCCCGTCTCCTACGACGTCGATGTGCCGGCACCTATGAGTTCCCACGTCTTCTATGAGGCACAATCTCAGGTCATTGACGGGGCTGTTGCGGCGGGGCATGTTGTGATTGTGGGTCGCGGTGCACAAGCTCACCTGGCGAGCCAACGCGACGTTTTCCACGTCCGCATCGTGGCCCCGTTGGAAGCCCGCGTCACCTACGTCATTCGCAGGGAAGGCCGGGACCAGGCCAACGCGCGGGATCGTATCCTCCACAAAGATGAGGAGCGTGGTCGCTATTTGCAAATGTTCTACAAGCAGCACCCCAGCGATGCGCATTTGTATGATCTTATCCTCAACACCGCTGTCCTTGATCTGGATAGCGCCGTCGACGTCATTGCGCTGGCTGTGGAGCGTAAGGACAAGCGGCTGGCGATACCGCTCCCAGAGCTTGGGCCGAGCACAGGTTTAGCTCCGTATCCTGGTCAGCCCGAAGATTTCTTGCCGCATACGTAGAGATATGACCTGTGGGAGGCACTGTTACTTGACGTTCATCGTGCCTTCCATACCCGGGTGGATCGTGCACACGTACTTATAACTGCCAGGCCCTGGGGTCGTGAAGGAGAGGGTCGCGGTTTGTCCGGCTGCAATCTGCTCGGCCGTTTTAGCATCAACGCCATTCTGGAAGGTCATGTTATGCGGCAGACCCTGCGATTTGTTGCTGAAGTTAATCTGGATTTTGGTATTGGCCGGTGCGTCGAAGGATAGTGGGTTGAACTTCAAGGCTGTCCCTGCGTCGGTAGCTATTTCGAAGGTCGGGGCGGTGATTGCCGGTGCCGCCGTACTGCTGCCAGAAAAGCCGATGACCCCCGCGACGATGGCGAGGACGACGACGGCCGCGCCACCAAGCATCAGTGGCCAGCGTCGTGGCTTGCGTGCGGCCGGGGGAGCCGGTGGCTGCGGTGGTGTCAGGGCCGCGCCGCAATATTTACATTGAGTTGCCGTCAGATCATTAACGTTGCGACAAACTGGACAGCCGTTTTTCATTAAAAAAACCTCGTTATTCTGCCTAACGCCACTTGGAGGCGGCGAGCCGTTCGCCATGCATAATACTACAACTTGATCTTGATGGTACAATCGTGCGTGTGTTAGCGGTGGCAGCAACGGTGCAGGTTACATGGTGGAGCGGACGAATGCCCCTAGGTTTCCGCCGTGCTCCGTAATACCGTCTGGGCCTTCGGCGCGCAATTCATCCGGCTGGTCATGACCCTGCTCTTGTTGCGGCTGCTAGCGCCGAGCGAGCGCGGTCTGCAATCGCTCCTCGTGCTCCTCCCGACCGTTATTGCAACCCTCAGTATGTTTGGTGTACCGGCAGCTGTGCCGGTGCTGTTGCATCGTGGCTTCGCAGGCCGGCGGTTGCTACAAACCGTGTGGGGCGTGGCCCTCGTGCTCGCGCTCCTGTTGAGTCTGTTGTTTATCCCCGCAATGCCATTCCTGCGCGCATATTTGCAGCAAAGCGTCAAGGGCAGCTATCTCATCACCCAGAATATGGTGCTGCTTGGCTGGCTCTTGTTGATCCCAACACTGCTTGTGGAGTTGCTGCGGAGCTGGCTGGTCGCCGAACGCCGTATGCGAGCGTACGCCTTGAGCCAGATTGTGGTAGCGGTTGCTCAGCTGCTGCTGGCGCTGGTGCTAGTGTGGGGCCAGCATGGCGGAGCGATCGGTGCGGTCTGGGCAATGATTGTTGGCACCTGGCTCGGCTTGCTGTATACCATCGTGGTTGTCGGTGACTGGCGTAGCTTTCGTCCCCGGCTCGAAGCTGCGATCTTGCGCCCGATGTTCGGGCTGGGCCTGCGAGCACATATCGGCAATTCGGTACAGCTGCTCAACTACCGGTTGGACTCGCTCCTGATCGGTCCGCTCCTTCACACGGTCGCAGTTGGGCAGTATACGACGGCGGTGACGCTGGCCGAGCTGATCTGGAATATTCCGAATGCTGTTGCTGTCGCGCTGTTGCCCCATGTTGCAGCCGGTGGTGAGCAAACGACGCCAGCTGCAGCGCGACATACGCTACTGTTGGCAGGAGTGAGCGCGCTCTTGCTGTTGATAGGTGCTTGGCCACTGCTGCTCGTCGTCAATCCCGCCTACTTACCCGCCTGGCCGGCGTTGGCGCTGTTGCTGCCAGGGGTCATCACGCTAAGCCTCAGCAAGGTCTTGGCGAGCGATTTGGGAGGTCGTGGTCTGCCACAATACGCTTCGGCAGCGTCGGTGGTGAGCTTGGTTGTCACGGTAGCTGGTGATCTGACCTTGATCCCACTATTAGGCATTGCGGGTGCTGCCCTGGTTTCGAGTGTCGCCTATACGCTTGCGACGCTGCTCACGTTGTTGGCCTATCTCCGCATTTCGCATACCCCATGGCGTGAACTGCTGCCGGGCCGCGCCGAGTTTATCCTCTACGGTCAGCTATTGCGCCAATTGCCGGGTCGCGTAGGCCATCTCTCCCACATATGAAGGTCTGTTTGATCGGTCCGACGATGAGTGTGCATACCCAGCGTTGGGCCGCAGCCTTGCGCGAACGGGGGCTACATGTTTCGATCCTGTCGCCTAGCCCCCTACCGGTGCCCTTGCCGCCTACCTTGACCGGGTTGCCGATCTGGACCTTTCCGGTGGGACGACCAGGTATGACGCGTGCTCAAAGGCTCCGTAGTTTGCTAAGCGGCTGGGCAATGGTGCCGGGGCTGCTGCATGCCTTAGCTCCGGATATCGTCCACCTGCATTCGTTGCCGACGCCCGCTGCCGTACCCTTCCTCTTGCGCCTACCCCACCTGGTGGTATCAGCCTGGGGCTCGGATGTTGTCCAACGTGACGCCCGCAAGGTACGCTGGTATCCGTTGTTGCTGGCACGTGCCGCTGCGCTCTGCGCGACCTCGCACTATCTCGCTGGCGTGCTCGCCTCGTATCTGCGCCAACCCCGCCCTATAAATGTGATTGCCTTTGGTATTGACATAACCAAATTCCGCCCACCGCCCGTGCTGGTAGTGCATACGCCTTTCCGGATCGGTTGCCTAAAACGCTTGGAGCGCATCGCAGGCCAGGATCTCTTGCTTCGTGCGTTCGCCCAGCTCCGCGCGGCACCGGATGGACGTCTGCCGGTATTGCGCTTAGGCGGTGATGGCGAGGAGCGTCCAGCATTGCAGCAGCTAAGTACGACCTTAGGCGTCCATGATCGGGTCCAGTTCCTGGGAGCAGTCCCTCATGTCGGCGCGCCCGAGTTCCTCCGGCAGCTTGATCTCTTTGCCATGCCATCGCGAGCCGAATCGTTTGGCGTAGCGGCGCTCGAAGCCCAAGCGTGCGGCCTACCGGTAGTTGCCACAGCAGTCGGGGGCGTCACCGAGGTAATTCAGGACGGGCAGACAGGGGTGCTCGTGCCACCGGAAGATGTGCATGCGTTGCAATACGCGCTACAGCAGTGTATGGACGACCGCGCAACCTTGGCCAGCATGGCGCAGGCCGGCCCGGCCTGGGTCCGTACGCACTATGATTGGGCGCGGAATATTGACCAAATGCTCGCCGTCTATGAGCAGGTGCTGAGCGGGTCATGAAACGGCTCCTGCTGATCACCTATGACTTTCCGCCCCGTGGTGCAAGCGGCGTTTTTCGGATGGCAAAGTTTGCCCGCTACCTGCCGGAATGGGATTGGCAGCCGGTCGTCGTGACCGCTGCCGGCGTCGGTCCACACCCCGATCCGCAACTTCTCACCGAATTGCCGTCAAATACGGAGATTCTGCGGGTGGGTCTAACACGGAGCCATGATGCTCAGCCTGCCGCCGTGCTTTCCGTACAGCCCCGCCGGTCATGGCGATCACGCCTCAAGCCATGGATTGTGCCCGACCCCCAGTTGCAATGGGTACCGGCTGCGACCTGGCTGGCATGGAGGCGTTTGCGAGCCGGTGACATCCAGTTGATCATGACCAGTGGGCCACCATTTTCAACACATCTCGTAGGTCTCGCCCTCAAGCAATTCGCACCCCGCGTGCCGTGGCTCATGGACCTCCGTGACCCGTGGAGCGAAGCGCCGAACCAACGCCTCCTTATTCCCTATAAGCTCAACCGTCTGATCGAGCGCCGCTGCCTCCAATCCGCCGATCATGTAACGGTCGTGACGGACGGCATGCAGCAGCTAATGATCGAGCGACTAGGTGTCGCGCCGGAGCGTATCACGACGATTACCAATGGCTTTGATCGGCACGATACTGCTCCAACGGGTACGAGCCGCACTGCGACTGCACAATGCAAACCTGGTCCACTATGCATACGCTATGTCGGCAGCATCGTTGGCTTGCGCGCACAAGCCGCGCAGGGTTTCTTCAGCGCACTACAACAACTCCAAGCTGAGGGCATCGACCGGAGCCGGCTCCTGGTCCAGTTTATTGGCACCTTCGCCCCCGCGATCCACACTGCCGCGTCCCATGTGCCGGAGTTAGTCGACATCGTGCCGTTCGTGAGCCACGCCGAGGCGGTCGATCAGATGGCAACTGCCGACGTGCTCCTGCTGCTGCTCACCAATGATATGGAAGGGCGTATTATGCATACCAGCAAGCTCTTTGAGTACCTGGCCCTCGGTCGACCGATTCTAAACATCGCACCCCCCGGCGAAGTGCGCGACCTGATCGCCAGCACCGGTGCCGGAAGCTCGGTGCGGCCCACCGATGTGGACGATATTGCGGGGGCACTCCGCAGCTTGATT
>JACDGP010000198.1 GCA_013821605.1 Herpetosiphonaceae bacterium | reverse complement strand
GCGGTGGTCTGCTGGCGGTGCAATCGCTGATCATCGCAGTGTTGAGTGCGAGCAGTGCCATACGCAAGCGACGGCCTGCCAGTTTCCCGCATGTCGAGCCCTCCCCCGAAACTGTAGAAGGCGACAAGTTACAACTCTTCGTCTATGGACAGGATTTATATGATGCGATGCTGCGGGCGATCGACGATGCCCGCGAGACGATTTTTTTCGAGACCTTTATTTGGAAAGGTGATCAGCTCGGGGAGACCATCAAGGAGCATCTAGAGCGCAAGGCGGCGGCGGGCGTACAGGTGTATGTGATCTTCGATGGCTTCGCCAATCTCGTCGTACGCCCCAGCTTCAAACACTTTTCGCCATCGATCAATAAAATCGAGTACCGCTCGCTACAGCATCTGTGGTATGCGTTTGATCCACGCCGGTATGCCCGCGATCACCGCAAATTGCTGATCGTAGACAACGAAGTCGCTTTCATCGGCGGCTATAACATCGGTGGACTCTATGCGACGGCGTGGCGCGATACCCATCTCCGCATGAAAGGCCCGGCGGCAGCCGACATTGGCTTTGCCTTCGTCGACTTTTGGAACACCAACCGTACCAAGCAGCCGCCCATCACCTGGAACACCACGCGCCCGTGGCACAACCCGATCCGTGTGCATCGTAATGATCCGGGCCGGCTGGTCTTCCCGATTCGGGGCATGTATCTCGATGCGATCCAGCGTGCGACCGACCATATTTATCTCACCAATGCATACTTCATCCCCGACCGCGTGATCTTGGCAGCATTGATCGAGGCGGCGCACCGGGGGGTCGATGTGCGCGTGTTGCTGCCCTGGCAGTCTAACCATCCCACGGCAGACTGGTTGGCGCGTGGCTTCTTTACGCAGTGCTTGAGCCACGGCGTCCGCATTTTTGGTTATAAGGACGCAATGATTCATGCCAAGACAGCGACGATTGATGGCATTTGGTCAACGGTCGGCACTGCCAACCTCGACCGGCTGAGTTTAGCCGGTAATTACGAGATTAATATCGAGATTCGGGATCCGGGTTTTGCGGCTACGATGGAGCAGATGTATATGGCCGACCTGACGAATGCGTTCGAGTTAACGATGGAGCGCTGGGCACGTCGACCCTGGTATATGCGCGCCAGCCAGGTCATCCTGAGCCCACTCCGTCCCTTGCTATAATGTTATCATCTTGCCATCAAGATGTTATGAAGTGCGTGAAGCTACGATGACCGACTTATTACTGCTGGCGATGAGCCGCCTGCCTGGGGGTGGGGTAAGTATTGCCGGGATGACGACCGAACCGGACCCCATAACCGGCTTACGGTGGGTACGACCGATCACGCACAAAGCATTGACGCTCGAAGATCTACGCTACGTTGATGGCACGCTGCCCCGACTTGGCGATGTGCTCGCGCTGGAGTTGGGCGAGGCTATGCCCGAGCCACCCTACATCGAGAATGTGATGGTGCAGCAAGGCTTCGCCCCCACCCAACGTATTCGCAGCCTGAGCGCTGCCAAGCGCCTGCCGTTCTTTAACACACATCTCGATCCTGCGCCGGAGGAAATCCTGCGCTCGTCGCGCTCCCGCTCGCTCTGTCTGGTCAAGCCAGACGATATGGTGGCGACCTTTGCGGTTGATGAAGAGACTGGCGTGTATGAAGCGCGTCTGGTCGTCCATATTGGCCGGCTCCACTCCTCTGATCAGGGGGTGCTGGTCACCGATCTCTACTGGCGTGCTTGGGGACGGCAGCTGCTAGGGGACGAGCCGTTTGCCGAATTTGATGCGGCGGCGCTCCGAGAGCAAGCGGGCGACCTGTTTGTGGTCATTGGCCTGAACCGTAAAGGCGCGCCGGTGGTTGTCGGCGTCCACCCGGCCCAAAGCTCCACGGTCGAACTCGACGAAGATGCTTTATGAAGTCCGACCTGCTCCTACTCCTCACACCGACGCAGCTCCAGCCGGTCAAAGGCGAACGTCGTAACCGGCTGATTGCCTATCTCCAAAACGCGGGCGAATACCCAACCCTGTTGCACTATCTCGAAGTATGGCTCGGTGGCGATCCGCATCTGGCTACGCTGCGACAGGCGCGCGCTGAAGTGCTGGTGGCGCTGGGACAGCCCGAAGCGGCGCTGGCCGAACTGGATGCACTCGATGCTGAGCGCGGCACGACCGCTGGACGCCGAGCACTGCGGCTCGATGCTCTGGTCAAGTTGGGCGAATGGGAGGCAGCCCATGTCTTGATCGACCTGGAGGTAGAAGATTCAACTGCCCGCGCGCGGATGCACGGCGACCTCCTGTTTCAACAGGGAGAGTGGAGCGAAGCCGCGACAGCCTACACCGCGGCCGGCATCGACTTAAATGGTGAGGCAGACCCGAACCTCTACGCAGTGCGCCTAGCACTGGCTTTCGGCCATGCCCACCGGGCCCACACAATTCTGCAACAGCTCTACCAGCGTAAACCAGAAGCCGCTACCACACGCGCGCACCTCCACGTGGAACGGGAAATCGCCGAGCAGCGACGTGACCAGCAGACCATCACACGCATCAATGCTGAGCTAGCAAGGTATAGAGTTGAACAACAACAAAGCTTGCTTGAGAGCCTGCATCTTGATCCGGACGACGAGACAAGCCCGCTGATCGCCGAACGGGAACTGGTGCCGGTCGCTGTTGAGCATATTGCAGCCGGTACAGTCGCGCCGGAAGCGTATGCCCTGCTACAAACCCATTGGGGCTATGCCGACTTTCGCGGCCAACAGGCTGCTGTGGTGAGTAACATGCTGGCGGGCCGGAATACCCTGGCCGTGCTGCCGACCGGCGCAGGCAAGTCGCTGTGTTACCAGTTGCCCGCATTTTTGCTCGATGGAGCAACCATTGTTGTCTCGCCACTGATCGCCCTCATGAAAGACCAGGTCGACGGTTTGCCAGCCGGGCTACGGAGCCAGGCGACGGCAATCAACAGCAGCCTACGGGGTGATGAGGTCCCTGAGGTGCTGGCACAGGTGCGAGCAGGACGTTTCAAGTTGGTGTATGTGGCCCCTGAGCGCTTACGCCAGCAGTCCTTTGTCCAGGCGTTGCGCCAAGCCGGAATTGCACGCTTTGTGGTGGACGAAGCCCACTGTGTGTCGCTGTGGGGCTTGTCGTTCCGCCCCGATTATCTATTCCTTAAACGCGTTCTGCATGAGCTTGGCAATCCCCCGGTATTGGCACTCACGGCCACAGCAACGCCCGAGACCCAGCGTGAGATCGAGGCCCAGTTCGGCCAGCTCAAGCTGGTAACCGCCTCGATCTTCCGCTCGAACCTCCACTTCTCTGTCATACAGTCCGCGAATAGCCAAGCCAAAGAACAGGCGCTGATCGAGCTTTGCCACCAGAACCGGGGCGCAATCGTGGTGTATGCACGGGCGCGCGATAAATGCGAGGCTTTGGCGGCTATGTTGCGCGACAACGGCATCAAGGCGGCGCATTATCATGCACAGGTCGATGACCGCGCACGGGTACAGGAGCAGTTCATGCGCGGCGAGGTGCGCGTACTGGTTGCGACCATTGCCTTCGGGATGGGCGTCGACAAGGCCGATGTACGCATGATCGTCCACTATAATCTGCCGCAGTCGATCGAGGCCTATTATCAAGAAGCAGGTCGCGCTGGCCGGGATGGCAAACCGGCCGAGTGCGTACTGCTGTATACGTCGAGCGATAAAGGGCAACTCACCAGTTGGCTGCGCCAAGACGCCCTTGACAAAGACGATTTGCGGATGATTTACAAGACGTTGCGTCGTTATGCTCGGCACGACGTGGTGGCGATCCACACCGATACCTTGTTGCATGCCCTGCCCCGGCGCGGTGACCATCAATGGTGGAACGAGACGCAGCTACGCGTCGTCCTGGGGATGCTGGAGCGGGTTGGCCTGGTGGTGCGCCACTTCGACCTGCCCACCATGATGTCGGTCACGCTCCACACACAGCTCGATGAGCCCGACTTCAAGCGCTTCGCCCATACCTTGTTTCTGCGACCCGCCCAGCGCACCAGCTTCGCGCCGCTTGATACTGCCGAGGCCTGCGAATGGCGACCCGACGAGCTCGAAGCTCGCCTACTACGTTGGCAGGCGTCAGGAGCACTATCGTACCAGGGCACAGCGACCGATCTGCTGCTCCAACTGCTCCCGCCACCGTCCGACACTGCCGTTCGCATCGACCGGCTGCTTGGTGATTATGATGACCGGCAAAACGCACGTATCAACGCGATGGCTGGCTATGCTCAAGGCCTGAACTGCCGTCACCGCGCCCTGGCTAAGCATTTCGGTGAGTTGCTGCCGGCCTGCGGTGGCGTCTGCGATATTTGTGCGGGTCAGGTCACTGCAACACCTTCGCTCAACGTTGCGGTTGATGAATCGTTGTATCATGCCCTTGAAAGCTGGCGGCGGCAGACCGCTCAGCAGCGCGGTGTGCCATCCTACATCGTCTTCGCCAATGCGACGCTCCGTGATATTGCCTCGGTGCGCCCACGGACGCTCAAAGCGCTGTCAGCGATACGCGGTGTTGGTCCCAAAACGCTGGATCAATACGGCCCGGCAGTCCTATCCGTGATTGCGGCGCAAGGCGAGGGCTAAGGCATGCGGCAGTATGCGCTTTGCTCGGCAACCAACCAACGAAGGAGCCGCTCATGAGTGAACGACGTTCGGTCGCCGGTGAACTGCCCGATGGGGTGGTACCGGCCGGCCAGGAGCATAATCCCAACCCGCCCGACGAAGTAGCCGCCAACCGCGCCCGCTTCGAGGCCCGGCAGCAAGAGCTACAAGCGGACCGGCAGCAGGCGGAGGACGTGATCGAGCCACTGCAAGCGCAGGTTGAGGAGCAATATCGCCGCGCGCAGGATGACCCGGCCCACCAAGCCATGATCCCTGAGCAGATCGCCCATAGCGAGAACGAGCACGTCCACCAGCCGGGTGGTCAAGTGCATACTCCGGCACCACATAATCCCGAGGCCGCTGCGCCATTGGCAGCGCCACTTTCCAACCTCGTTCCAGGGGGCGACGAAGCTGGAGCAGACGATACCCCACACGTCCCCTAGACCAGCCAGGACAGCGGGTTGGTCACGGCTCGTAGGCGACCTGTTGCATCACGCAACTCCAGGACACACCATGCGGCCTCCCCTGCCGCCAGCTGCCAGTGCTGTTCACCTCGCTCGCCTGCTTCCTGCTCGCGCAGCAGCTCTCCATCCGCGATTAGCCGCACCCGGTCGGTGGAGGTGCAGCCCTCCCAGCAGGCAGTGATGGTGGTTCGCCCGGATGGTAGACTATCGCCCATGCCGGCACTTACACCCTCCTCGGTGCGACCATGAACTTCGATTTGCGGCCCGTTGCTGAGATACAGATGACCTTGCGTGATCGCACGCAAGATGGCAGCCTCACTGAACGACTCGGCGTATACGACGTTGAAGCCGGGGCGCGCACCGGGGGGTAGTGGCCCATGGATATCGGTTCCGGCGGTGGCCACCACCCGCTGGCCCTGGTTCAGCCAGACGTACCACAGCGCCAGGGCATCCTCGTTGTTGCTTTCGCCCTCCCACTCGCCGCCGTTCCAGACCTCGACACAGCGTGCCGGACCGGGCAACATATCACGGTAGCGCCAATCACAGCCGGTACAAATTGGGTCGCCGACGCTCATCGGGTGAGCGATGATAAACAGCCCACCAGCGGCCTCAACCTCGGCGGCGATCTGCGGCATGCTACGCGTGCCGGACCGGACCCGCCAATCGATCCACCGCCGTATGCCGAGTGCCAGGGCATGGCCAGCGTAAGTCGTTAGTTCGATCCCGCCCATCGTCAGCAACTCCGGTCGGGCTAGGCGGTCGAATTCGACGAGGCCGGAGACTGTATTGTGATCGCTCAAGGTAACAAAATCGAGCCGGTGGTTCCGGGCGTGCGCGAGTAAATCGGCGATGTCCCAACTAGCATCGGAATGGACGGTGTGCCCGTGCAGGTCCCCTCGATACCAACCGGGACCACGCTGCGGTATAGGCACTGCGGGCTCCGCTGGCACTGCCGGTATCACACCTAGTGGGTCGCTCGAAACGTCGACTGCAAGCTGGTAGGTAACCGGTACGTCCGGTAAAATCATGTGCGTATCGATCACAACAGACCACTCACCCGGCGGCAACGCTCCCACCATGTAGCCCGGCGTCGCGCGCACGTCATTCAACTCAATGATGTGGCTCACAACGCCTTCGTGCACGTCGCCGCGCCGGTGACCGGCACCACGAAAGCCATGTGAGTCGAACAAGCTGAGATGCAGCGCGTTGAGACCACTCGCTACCCGCTCGGGCGTGTAGTCAAAGCGTAACCGCAGCTCAGTCGCGCCGACAGGGACGGTGAACGCGTGCAAAATATGCTGTTTGGCATCGCGATCAGTAAGTTTTCCACTCAATTGATAGTGCATGTGCAGTATCTCTATAAGCTTGCAGCTGGCTTCCAACTTTTAGCCATTATCTCGATCCCATGTTAACGGGCGAAGACGAACAGATTAAATGCTGGTCTGGCTTGATCGGCTTTTCAAGAGTCGATGCAACACTGTTAAGAAAGCCTTATTCAAAAAGGAAAGAACAATTAACACGGTGCTTCTACCATAGCTAGTTGTGTAGCTGTTAGCTATGATAGGAGAAGTACGTGAATTTTCGTCGTATGTCCATCTTGTTCGTCCTGGTAGCACTTCTTAGCGCATGCGGAGCGAGCCCGGCGACAACCGCTTCGCAGTCTACTACGGCTCCGCAAGTCACCATTGCCGTACCGGCAGCTACCGCAGCAGCAACTGTCGCTCCCCAGGCCACCGCCGCACCGGCAGCAGTGACTGCCGCTCCCCAGGCCACGACCGCGCCCGCAGCGGCCGGCGCTACCAAGAAGTCAGCCATCACGCTCTACACGAGCAGCGACACCAACATCCGCGATTGGATGCAGAACACCGTTTTCCCGGCGTTCATGGCTAAGTACCCGCAGTACCAAATCCAGTTGATCGACTCTGGCTCTGCCGGTACCGATCCCATTATCAAGCGCGCCATCGCAGCTCTGCAGACCGGCAGTGATCCTCAGGTCGAACTGCTGGAAGGCGACCCGCGCGATTCCAAGGACGCGGTGCAGGCTGGCCTGTGGTACAAGCCGACAGTCGCAGATATTCCAAACCTGGCGAACGTCATCAAGGATGCACAGGCCACGGATATGGCGGCCCCGTACCGCGGCTCACAGGTGTTACTGGCATACAACAGCGCCGAGGTGCCAGCAAATGAGGTCCCGACCACATATGCTGGTCTGCTCTCGTGGATCAAGGCCCACCCCGGCAAGTTTGCCTATTGCCGTCCCGACAAAGGCGGTAGCGGTAGCGGCTTCGTCGAACGTGCCGTCTACGAGGCCTCGGGCAACAAGCCGAGTCTATGGGTGAACCCTTTCAACCAGCAGTTGGTGGATCAGTATTATCCGAAGGCCATCCAGTTGCTTCAGGATATCCACCCCTACATCTAC
>JACDGP010000055.1 GCA_013821605.1 Herpetosiphonaceae bacterium | reverse complement strand
ATGTGCCGGTCGATGACATCAGTTTACGGCGGCAGCGTGGCTAACACATCACGCGATCTGCGTATCCTGGCTGCGTATTCCTTGGTGCGGGCGCACTACGCACTTCTGCGTAGTGCTGCCGGCGCTATCTGGCGAGGCCGTGCGTAATCGCGAAGCGCGTGGCGCCACTCCGCGAGGTGAGACCGAGCTTCCCGTAGATCGACTGGACGTGTTTACTGACGGTACGGGGGCTGATCACCAGTTGCTCGGCGATCTGGGCGTCTGTCAGACCCTGGGCAATGAGCCCAAGCACCTCGCGCTCCCGCAACGTCAGCGCCGCCTCGTCGTGCGCAATCCAACCCCCGCTGGACGCCGGCTGCGAATGGTCGGCGCTTTGCAAGAGCGGAGCTAGGCCGTCCGCCGCGAGTGCGACGGCCGCAGCCGGCGCAAGTAGGCGACCCTCGGCCCACGCCCGCTCCAATCGATCTGTGGGCAACTGGCGCCGAAGCGCGGCCATATCCTTGGTCCACTGTACGCCGTCGGCCCGATTGAGCCGCAGGCCGAGGAGCGTGCTGTAGCTCTGTGTGGCGCCAAACATCTGGGCTGCCAGCTCAAGCTCGCCCTGTGCACGCGCGATCCCACCAAGCCCGGCTAGCCCTGCGAGAATGAAGCGTTGATTGCCGTGGAGCCGCAGCGACACGTCGAGACACAGGAAGCACAACACAGCGCCACGGGCCAAATCCCCCTGCGCGAACGCGATTGAGCCGAGGTTGCCATCGACCATGGCGCGGTTCGCGATACTACCGAGCTTGGCGAAGAGCGACCCACACTGCTGGTACAACGCGGTCGCGTGGTCAAGGGCATGGGCAGGTTGGTGGTGCCCTGTGAGGGGGCATTAGATTGATCGAACCACCGTGTAGGTTCCATAGGCATCCCTGCTGCTCGTGAGGTTGTACCTTGCGGCACTTGGGATCAGGGGGGCGAAGATGCTGCCGGGTCCAACCGTGGCGTAGAGGGATTATACGATGGAGCGCAACCTAGACACCACGAGGCCGCAGCAAATGGTGCGCGTTCGTTCCCACTTTCATGATCTTCTCCAATCAGTACGTGGTGGACGCATCGCCAACTTGGCGCGCTCCGCTACCTATGCCGTTCCATCGTCGGCACGGCATAGGCGAATGCTCCGCCAAGCGCGATAGTCGGCTCGGGAGCTTCGGTCACGTCAAAGCGCACACAATAGGCCAGGTCAGCCGCGTCTCGTTCCCCCACATACCGCCATGTAGCGGCGTTCGAACTGCTCGTCATGCCGCTTTCACGAGCGCTCCCTAGCTCTTCTGGCCCGCTCATAGCACTGTCTCCGCTACGACCACCCGCACAACGACCGGTTGTGCGCGACGAGAGATCTGGGTGTGCACCTGCTGACCTGACCGGTGCGTGGTGCTTAGGTCAACGCGGTCGATGCCACGTATCCCCAGATACGCCCCACGCATGTCCGTCCCTTGTAGATCGGTATCTGTCATGTTCGCGCCGCCCAACTGGGCTCCCTGCAGGTTCGCCCCTTGCAGGTCGGCCTTCGACAAATTGGCATGTTGCAAATTCGCCCCTTGCAGGTCGGCATGGCGCAGGTTGGCACCGCGTAGATCGGCGTACTGGAGCATGGCATCGCCCAAGGAGGCATCCTGTAGATCAGCATGTGCTAAGTGCTCGCCTTGGAGCGAGGCACCACGGAGGTTGGCACCCGCGAGTTGCGCCGGCCCACCGTGCCGTTGCGCGTCAGCGATGATTGTGCGTCCTTGTTCGTAGGTTACGTGTGTGTTCATACAACCTCCATAGCGTATATACATATCATACCATAGCGTATATACAAAAGTAGACTAATAGCTCCGATGTATTGCGGATTGCTAAAAGATATTCTATACTATGATGTATATACCCAAGTAATTTAGCGAGAATAATTGTAGATGAAGATCACACGCCGGTCAGATAAAGGGAAGGGTGGCCATTTGCTGATCTCGGTGCCGGCTCACCGGATTGCTGAGGTGCAGGCGGCCCTAGACTTTCTTGAGGCGCAGCGCCAGCAGCGGGGGTCGCACGTTGTCATTGAGTTGATTGTCCGGGCAGCAAAGCGCCGCGGTTGGTCCTGGACACCCCCTGAGGAAGAGTCTATCCGGCCCTGACCCTGATTCACTATTGAGCCGCTCACCGGTTGCCCATCCATGATAGTATCTACGATTGAGGACCATGCTCTAGCAGTGAGTCCTGTGGTCGCAGATGAAAGAAGGTACTGGGAGGAAAGCATGACCGGACGAGTTGCAGCCGTAAGCAGCAGCGCCACCCACTCGTTGATCAAAGGCAACCACGAGGCAATTCGCTTGCTGGCCCGGCTTGGCGTTGAAGGTGACGCGCATGCCGGGACGACTGTCAAGCACCGCTCGCGTGTGGCACATGATCCGAATCAGCCGAATCTCCGCCAGGTCCACCTGATCCATGCCGAACTCCACGCGGAGCTCCGCAACTCCGGTTTCAACATCTTGCCCGGGCAGATGGGTGAGAATATCACGACCCAAGGAATTGACTTGCTCGATCTACCGACCGGCACGCGGCTACACCTTGGCGACGAGGCGATCATCGAAATCACTGGTCTGCGCAATCCATGTGCGCAGCTTGAGCGCATTCAGCCTGGCCTCCTAGCTGCCGTGCTCGACCATGACGAGCGCGGCAACCTCGTCCGCAAGGCTGGCGTCATGGCTGTAGTTGTCACTGGTGGCGTGGTTCATCCGGAAGATGTGATCTCCGTCGCGTTGCCACCAGCACCACATCGCCCGCTTGAACCCGTCTAAGCTCAGATCGCTGCTTCGCAGAAACTCGTGGACAAGGACATGCTGAGAGAATAGATAGGGGCGAGAAGGATAGCGTACTCATAAGGAGGATATCACGATGCAACTTGGCATGATCGGACTGGGTCGGATGGGGGCCAACATGGTCTTGCGCCTGCACAATGCAAAACACAACTGCATCGTGTATGACGTCAATCCAGAATCTGTGAACCGGCTCCAGAGTCAAGGAGCCGTTGGAGCCACCTCACTGGCAGACTTTGTGCATAAGCTGGAGGCACCACGTGCCGTGTGGCTCATGCTGCCAGCTGCCATCGTCGATGGCATGCTCAACCAGTTGCTACCGCTCCTGTCCCCCGGTGATATCGTCATCGACGGCGGCAATTCCTACTACCACGATGATATCCGGCGAGCCGGCATGCTGAAGAACCTGGGTATTCACTATGTCGATGTCGGTGTTAGCGGCGGCGTCTACGGTCTTGAACGTGGCTACTGCCTCATGATCGGCGGTGAGGACGACATTGTCACCCGCCTCGATCCGATCTTTGCCACGCTGGCACCTGGGATCGAGAGTGCGCCAAGGCTCCCCGGTCGCGATGCGATTGGTGGCACCGCCGAACACGGCTACCTCCATTGTGGGCCGAACGGTGCTGGTCACTTCGTCAAGATGGTACATAACGGTATTGAATATGGCATCATGGCGGCCTATGCCGAGGGCATCAACATCCTCAAGCATGCCGACATTGGCAAGCGCCCCCGCACCGTGGACGCCGAGACGACGCCCTTGCAAAATCCCGAGTATTACCAGTATGCGATCAACGTTGGCGATGTCACCGAACTCTGGCGCCGCGGCAGTGTCATTAGCTCTTGGCTGTTGGACCTGACGGCCGGGGCGCTGATGAACGACCAGGAATTAACGCGCTTCGCCGGGCACGTCTCGGACTCGGGTGAAGGGCGCTGGACCGTCACGGCGGCGATCGATGAGTCGGTACCGGCACCGGTGATTAGTGCGGCGCTCTATGCCCGCTTCAGTTCACGTGGCGAAGACGACTATGCCGATAAGCTGCTCTCAGCGATGCGTGAGGCCTTTGGCGGCCATGTCGAGAAGTCGCACTAGCAGGCGTGTGCCTGGGAGAGGAAAATAATCATGCCAAACGTCGGCGACCAGTTGCCCGATATCACGTTGTCGGATGATCAAGGCCAGGAGATTAAACTTCAGACGCTGCCCGGTCCGTATGTCCTCTATCTCTATCCTAAGGACGATACGCCTGGATGTACCAAGGAGGCCTGTGCCTTCCGAGATAACTATGGAGCATTTAAAGCGGCAGGTGTTCAGGTTTATGGTGTCAGCCCCGACTCGGTCACCAGCCACACGAAGTTTCGGGAAAAGTACCACTTGCCGTTCCCTCTGCTCGCTGACACCGATCACCGGCTCGCCGACGCACTCGGTATGTGGGGCGAGAAGAAGTTTATGGGCAAGTCTTTTACGGGCGTGCAACGCTCGACCTTCGTCATCGGCACCGACGGAACAATCGAGAAAGTCTACCCCGACGTCAAGCCTGACGAGCACGCCATGGAGATTCTGCGGTATCTAGGCAAGGCGTAGCAGTTATACACCAAGTGGCACTGTGAAGCGCAAGGTTCATCTATGCATCACAGTGCTACCTCGTAGCCGACTACTCGCATGCTAGCTTCAAGTCCGGCGAACTGCGTTTGCGTAAACGCATAAGTAGAGCTTATGAGTATTACAATCGAGTTACCTCTCAATCTGTCCTTGCAGGAGATTGACGAGATCAACGTGAACTCGCGATTGTGCTGTATCAACGACAGGCAGTGAGCCTCGGTAAAGCGGCAAAAATAGCAGGTCTAACTCAGATCCAGTTTCAGCATTTACTTGCGAGTCGACAGCTTCCAATCCATTATAGCGAAGCTGACCTAGATGCTGACCTCGCAACACTAGCACGCGTACACAGCCGTACCTCTAACCCTTAGCCGTTCTCGATCATAGCTTCACATCCTTCATGGACTGCACATATGCTGTCACGTGCTGATCAAGGTCATGCGGGTAGGTGTAGCCCAGATCGTCAGCCACCTCGATCGCCACCTGCCGGAACAGCGCCATCAGCCGAAACAGTGCTTCCCAGTTATCCGCGATCCCGGCACCCGCGTAGGTGCTCTCCAGTTGGAGCCAGAGTTCAGGGGGTAGCCGCTTTTTCAATCCTTTTCCCAAGGCCCCGGTCGGGATCGACCAGCCGTGATCGCGTTCTATCCGCCATTCCAGCATTTGGCGCAGATAGTTGTGTTTCATGTCGTAGTCCAGGCACCACTTGGCCGGTAACAACTCGTCGCGCCAAAGGCACTTCGCTACATAGGGAGCATCACTGAAGAAGTCCCGAATCATCGTTTGATAGATCTCATCGGTGGGCCGGGTCGGGATATAGGCGCGGTAGGTGGGTGGGCGCATACCAGCGGTCAGGTGGTCTTTATCGACCAGCACGGCGTATCCAGCGTCCAGTCCGGCCGGTAGCGTCGGAGCCTGCGTCATCTGGTGCAACAAGGCGACTAGCCAGAGTCTGAAATCGATCTTTAGACCATCGGCGTACTGTATGACATTGCCCGTCTGTTCGATGCCATACGTAGGCTCGGGGTCCATAGGGTCCCAATACATGACGAGTACCTCACCAAAGTCCTCCAGCCAGGACCGGTCGGTGAAGAATGGGTGGATATCCGTCATCACGAGCACAACATCATAGTCGGAAAAGACGTCCACTGGCACATGTGGATTTGCGCGTGTGCTGGTTAGGAGCATCGCGCGAACCAACTTCTGCTGATCGGCCCACTGGATCAACCGGCGAATGACATCACGTGGGTCATGGGGCGTATTCATGGCCTCTTTCTCCCGAAAAGTCAAGCTTTTTATTGTTCAATTAATCCGTAAACCTCTTGGATGTTCATATCTGGAGTGATTATTTTTACATGTTCGTCATCCCCAGGGATTTCAAAATTGTTTACAACACGGTAAAAATCATCATCGCGCACATCTGCTCGTTCTTTCGTCTTCCGATTGTTCAACCATCGTTCTTCCGCAATAGCTAATGGAGTTGCAAGATACAACACAACCGCTTCTGCATTATGCTCTTGGGCTATCTCACGTAGCCCATCTCGGCCTTCTCTTGTATGACCCACCGTATCTACAATTACTGAATGTCCCCGGTGTAGATTCGCCGCGATTCGCTCATGATATATATCATACGTTTCCTGCCATTCGTTCGGCGTCATCGTTCTATCGAAGCTGTTTCCAATACCTCGCTCAGCATTAATCTCATCAAGAGCAATTCGCACCATGCGATATTTACGCATTAACAGTCTCGCAACTGTTGATTTTCCTGCAAAAGGGTACCCACATAAAATGTAGAGTCTCGTCATTCTGATAGTATAACCGTAGAGGAAGCTGAGCAGTTCCTGAAAGCTTCCATTGAAATGACTGATTTCGGAGTTGCAAAATACAAGCAAGCATGATAGACTGCTGACATTCCGCAGTCCTGGTTGATTGCAATTGTTTCGGATATCAGCGTAGTACTTGCACATGATGCGCTGATCTAGTGCACATCCTAGTAGATGTGCGAGGAGAACCCCATGCAGTGGTTCAAGGGTGCTTTGGCCGTGGTTGCCGTTCTTGGCATGTTCTTAAGTGCTCGTCCTGCCGCAGTTGATGCTTACGCCTCCTGTAACTGTACCGCCTACGCTCACTCTCGCCGCCCCGATCTCCCGATGACGCTTGGCAATGCTCGTAGCTGGGGTGTTCGTGCACGTGCCAACGGCTTCCGCGTCGACAGCAATCCGCGTGTCGGTGATGTCATGGTCCTACAGCCCGGCGTTCAGGGTGCATCCCGCACCTATGGCCACGTCGCGTATGTTACGGCCGTCTCCGGTAATCGTGTATCCGTTCGCCAAATGAACGGTGGCGAAGGCTGTTGGGTCTCGCGTACTGTGTTCCATACTGGTCGTGGTGTCCAATTCATCCATCGCAGGTGGTAACCACCGCAAGCCAGCCCTCATACGCTTTTCAGCATATCCGCTCGTAAGCTGAAACTCAAGTTGCAACGCTATTTGCCTCTCACCTCCTAGACCATAAAGTCCCACCCTTTGCATCCAACAAAGGGTGGGGCTCTTTTAAGCAAAACTGGGATACAGGAGCGCAGCTACGAGCGCGGATGGCCACCGCCCAATGGGAACCGCTCCCAGGGATTTTGATTGGCCGTAATCTGGTAGCCATCAGGATCAGCAAAGACGACGGTGCGCCCGAACGGACCATCGAAAGGTTGCTTGATGATGGTGACGCCCTCTGCTTGCGTTTCGGCATACAACTCATCAACATGGTCGCAGTCCAGCCAAATCGCTATGCCCCATCCTGGATACAGTTATGCCTTCATGCGCTGGCACTTGACAAGCGCCGGGCAGGGTGTATATTTCGTTATATGGCTAAATACCGAAATAACGGGCCTGAATGAATAATGACGTATTCCGCGCATTGGCGGATCCAACGCGCCGGGCGATCTTGCACTTGTTGCGCAAGGGATCATTAACGGCGGGCGACATTGCCGCTCAGTTTCCGCAATCGGCCTCGACCATCTCAGGTCACTTTACTGTGCTGATGAACGCGGGGTTGGTTGTCCAGGAGCGGCAGGGCCAACGGTTGGTTTACCATATTAATATGTCGGTGGTAGAAGATGCGGTCGCCGTGCTCCTGTCACTGGTCGGATCAAACAACGGCGCAAGCCTAGACGGACATAGCGAGCCGAAAAGGAATGACGATGAATAACCGAGATTCTGCTGCGCCCCGTGGGACGCTGTTGTGTTTGATTGGTCTGGTCATTATTTCCTGGGCGATAGGATTGATCGCCATCCCCTATGCTCCGGCGCGCATCGTCACGCATTGGGGTCTGGATGGTCAACCAAATGGATATATGAATCGAGTGCCTGGCTTGCTGTTCATACCGGTGCTGCTGACGGTGCTTCTGCTGCTGTTTCAGGTGTTGCCCAAGATCGATCCGCAGCGGCGTAATTATCCCGCGTTTGCTAGCAGTTACCGCTATATCCAGCTGCTACTCGCAGTGTTTTTAGTTGCTGTACAGGGGCTTACAACCACAGCTGCCCTTGGCTCGTTCAGCCATACTATCGGCTTTTGGGTCACGCTGCTGGTGTCCTTGCTGTTCGTTGGACTGGGCAACATCTTGGGCAAACTACGTCCGAACTGGTTCGCCGGGATTCGGACACCCTGGACGTTAAGCTCGCCCGAGGTGTGGACGCGTACCCATCGCATCGGTGGGTATCTGCTGGTGCTGGTGGGGCTGGCAATTTTCGTGGCAAATTTTGTGTTGCCGCCTCAGCTAAGCATGGTCGTGATGTTGGGCGGACTGCTCCTGTGGGCGGTGGTGACGGTGTTCTATTCCTACTGGGTGTGGCGCCAACTCTCGCCTCAGTAACTGCTAGGTCATGATCGCTCATTAGGTTGCACATTCGCACGTATAATGGAAGCCGGAGGCTGTGCAAAGGATTGCGATGAGCGTTTTGACGTTGGTGCATGATCGGCTGAGTGTAACTACCTTGTTATTCATGTTAGCCTTGGGCGCATGGGGACTGCTGAATTATTTTCGGGGTGAAGGGATTACCGGCTCCTACTGGGGTGCGCTGGTGATTGCCGAGGCGCTGGTACTGCTGGAAGGGTTGCTAGGCGCGACCTTATTTGCCAGTGGCCATCGCCCGGCACGGACGACGATCCATATCCTGTATGGCTTTGTGATGGTCTTGTCGATCCCGGGTGCCTTTTCGTATACCAAAGGACGAACCGGGCGCGGCGAAATGTTGATCTATGCGTTGGTGGCCTTGTTTTTGGCTGGCGTGACGATCCGAGCGCGCTTGACCGGCGCGGGTGTGTGACGACCGCAGCCTATGGTACACTTGCCCCAAGCCACAGGAGTTTTAAAACATATGTTGCTACCTGATCTTGCCCGTGTTGATCCCGAGATTGCTGCGGCGCTCGCCCAGGAGGGTGCGCGCCAGCGTGATGGGATTGAACTGATTGCTTCGGAAAATTACACGAGCCGGGCTGTGCTTGAAGCTCAAGGCTCGGTCCTGACGAACAAGTATGCTGAGGGTTTACCTGGCAAGCGTTATTATGGTGGCTGCCAGTACGTTGATGTCGTCGAAACGCTGGCCATTGAACGCGCCAAACAATTGTTCGGGGCCGAATGGGCGAATGTCCAACCGCATTCGGGAGCCCAGGCGAATATGGCGATCTATATGGCCGCGCTACAGCCTAACGACCAGATTCTGGGACTGAAGCTTGACCAGGGCGGTCACTTAACGCATGGTCATCCGCTTAACTTTTCCGGGATCTATTTTAAAGTTGCGACCTATGGTGTTGATCGTGAGACCGAGCGGATCGATTATGATGAACTGCTGCGGGTGGCACGTGAGGTGCGGCCCAAGCTGATCACCTCGGGTGCGTCAGCCTATCCGCGGATCATCGACTTCGCCCGGATGCGTGCGATTGCTGACGAGGTCGGGGCGCTGTTGTGGGCCGATATCGCGCATATTGCCGGGTTGGTAGCAGTCGGCTTGCATCCCTCACCCATTCCCCACGCGCACTTTACGACCACGACGACTCATAAAACGCTGCGTGGCCCGCGTGGTGGCTTGATTTTGGCCAGCAATGAGATAGCCGAGCGCTATAACCTTAATCGAACGGTGTTTCCAGGGGTGCAAGGTGGCCCGCTGATGCATGTGATCGCAGCTAAGGCCGTAGCCTTTGGCGAAGCACTCCGACCGTCTTTTGCCGACTACCAGCGGCAGGTGATTGCTAATGCGCAGGCTCTGGCGACGGCTTTGCAACGGGCTGGCTTACGGCTGGTGAGCGATGGGACCGATAACCACCTTATGCTAGTCGACTTGAGCCGTTCGGCAGGTCTGAGCGAGGTCAGCGGCAAAAAGGCTGAAAAAGCTTTAGATGAGGCGGGCATTACGGTTAACAAGAACACCATTCCATTCGATAGCCGGTCACCGATGGTGACGAGCGGTATTCGACTTGGTACTCCCGCTGTTACAACCCGCGGCTTCGGTCCCACCGAGCTGGAACGCGTCGCCGAGTGGATCGTGAGTGTCCTGCATAATGTGGGGGATGCGGCGCAGGCTGCCCAGATCGCTGAAGAGGTGCGTGAGATGTGCGCCGGCTTCCCTGTGCCGGGTCATGAACTGTTGCAAAGCGAAGAGCATGAGCCGTTACCCGTCGAAGCTGAAGCGCGTAAACCGGGCCTGGTAGCATCGCCATCCTAGAGGCGCGTTCGTTGTTGGAGATGATGGGGTGGAAGGAGGCACTTCCACCCTGTTGGACCTCTGGGGTGCCAACTGTCGCTAGATCTTGATCTTGTGACCGACGCTTTTGAGGACCTCGGCGGCGATTACATGTTTTTGGATCTCATTCGTTCCCTCGAAGATGCGTGTCACACGGGCATCGCGGTACATGCGTTCCAGGGGTAGCTCGCGACTAAAGCCCATCCCACCATGTATCTGGATCGCCTCGTCGATCACCTGCGAGGCCGCTTCAGTGCAGAAGAGCTTGACCATCGCTGACTCAAGCGTTGCAGGCTGGTGATCATCGACCAGTGCGGCGCAATGGTAGACCATCTGCTCCATAGCGTAAATTTTGGTGCGCATCTCAGCCAGCTTGATCTGAATCGCCTGGAAATCAGCGATAGGACGGCCGAATTGTTGGCGCTCGACACTATAGTGCAGGGCTAGCTCAAAAGCTTCTTTGGCGGCTCCCAACGAACTTGCACCCAGGCCGCAACGACCGATGTCAAGCGTTTGCATTGCGACCACAAAGCCCATGCCAACCTCACCCAGCACATTCGCGGCGGGGACGCGGCACTCCTCAAAAAAGAGCGAGGCGGTGTGCGAGGCCCGCAAGCCCATTTTTGCTTCGACTTGGCCGACCTTGAAGCCGGGAAAGCTGTTTTCGACGATGAAGGCGGTGATGCCACCCCGTGCGCCCCGTTCGGCATCGGTGACGGCAAAGACCACGATGACATCGGCGAACGAGCCGTTGGTGATCCACATCTTGGAGCCGTTGAGCACCCAGCTGTCGCCATCGCGCCGAGCCGCCGTCCGAATATGGGCGGCATCCGAGCCGGCACCGGGTTCGGTCAAGGCCCAGGCACCGATCAGTCGGCCCTCGTTAAGCGCGGTGAGGCAGGTATCGCGCTGTGTTGCGTTGCCGGCCAGAAAGATCGACATGGCACAGAGTTGGGCGTGCGCGCCAATGATCGTGGCCGTTGAGGCGCAATAACGGTTGATCTCTTCCATGAGGATACAGTAGCCAACGATCCCGGCATCCACACCGCTATATTGTTCGGGGAAGGGCACACCCAAGAGGCCAAGCTCACCCGCTTTTTTGATCGTTTCGATGGGTACGCGCTCTTGCTCGTCGATCTCGCGAGCAATGGGCTTGATTTCTTTGACTGCAAAATTGCGGATCGTGGTGCGCAACAACTTGAGGTCTTCGGATAGTTCCATAATAAAAGCGCATTCCCCCGCCTCCTTTAGGTGGCGGGGGAATGCGCCGCCTCCTTTCCGAACGAATAGTCGTAGCCGTCATTCCGTTGAAGTATCCGACACTGCTTCGGGTGCACGTCCAGCCCGTGCAAGCGAAAGCTCGGACGTTGCCGTATCGTGACCCGCCCCGTCTGCACGCCTTGCACCTTGCCAGCACCCACCTTCGCTTGAATCAAGTCCCCCGTCGCAAAACGGGTGCCCTCATGGGCGTAGGTTTTGACGCGCTGACGCTGGCGTTTCGGGAAGCCGTATCTATCAGGATAACTCATCTGCCGCATCCCGTGACCGAACGCCTTGATGATAAGTGGCTGTCCTCCGGTATTCCAGATGGACGGCGGCGTACTCACTCCAACACAGGCCGCATCCAGCCAGTGTCGTTTGGGCAGCCCCCGCCGTGTGCGATTGTACTTCGTGAGCCCACCGCTCCCAACCTCGACGGGAACGCCAAGCGCACACAATCGCTCATATAACGCCCACCGGGTCGCATTGAGGCTGCCGCATCCTTGGCAAGCGCGTCTCGTATCCGTTGCCCACGGTGAGCGAGTTCAGCAGCAAAGACGACCTGGCCCGTCTCTTCGCTCAGGATGGCAATCCCGGTCGTCTTACTCCCCGGATCGATTTTCAAGCGGTAGGATTGTGTCTGCGCCTCAATAACGGCCACCTTCAAAATAATCGTGAAGGGAAAGCGGCGAAAGACGGCTGCCTCACCGGTCTTCAACAACCGCCGGGCGCAGGCCGGATGCACCGGGTCGCACGTGTGCTTGTTGGTATCCAAAACGAAAACCTGGTTCACAAGAGTTCCTCTCCGCTCACGCGGGTGATGTTCGCCTCGACAATGTATTTCGGGCTTGTGCGGTCTGCAACCTTTCACCCTTACCTCAGGTGTCATGATCACAGACGCTAGAGCTACAAGCTGGCAACGCACTCGTAGGTAGCATGACCCGAAAAACGTAGTCCTGCACCTGCCCAAAGGGCACGAGGTGCTTGACTGAGTCTGGTCAGTATAGGCTTGACCCTTCGATCAAGCCGCCTCCTTTAGGGGCGGTTACTGACGACAGCGTCTTCTTCAACGAGCTCCAGTACGTGCCGGGATGGTGACGTACAGCATAGCATAGCTTGGCAGCTACGTTAGCTCTGGTAGGAGCCCAAGGGCGCGGAGCAGGCCGCCGGTATCCCAGATGTTTTGGCTGTGAACCACTTTACCGTCACGCATGGTCAGGATCGAGACGCCGCGTACCTCAACGTGTTTGCCGGTCGGAGGAATGTGCATCAGTGTGCCGCGATGGGTGCCGCGCATCGTCCAGATCAAGGCGACAGCATTGCCCTCAGCGATACAATCGCCGGTCCAGTGAACATCTGGAAAGGCCTCTAGATAGCGCGCCAGGTTTGCGGTCCAGCCGCAGGGTCCATGCTGCAACTGAGCTTGACCAACGTCCTCCCCGAGATAATCAGGCGCGTAGAAGCTGGCGACCCGCTGGAGGTCGTGAGCATTCCAGGCTTGCAATAACGCCCCCGCTACCTCGGCATTGGAATCGGGCATGGTATCCTCGTTCTCGTTAGCTCGCATTCGTGCCGGGAGGTGGGTACTCGTTACAGTTCTCAACGTATGACGCCCGCTTGGAACACGGCCTCTAGGGTAATTAAGACGCCGGCCGCTGTGACGACGAGCGCACTGCCGATCGGCAGCAGGCGTAGCCCCAGCTGCCAGCGCAGGAGTGTGCTACCCCCCGCCAGTCGACCAAGCCAGCGCCCACCATGTACGAAGAGCAAGCCGATACCGGTCAGCACACCCGCCAGACCAATACTAAAGGCAATGATGAGGAGCAAGCCTAGACCGATGCGGCCGAGCGCAATCGCTCCCAGCATGACGACCAGGGCCGATGGACATGGCAACAGGCCGCCCGAGATGCCTAGCGCGAGGAGATTGCGCCAGGTCAGGCTGCCACTATTGGCACGCGGCGGTAGGTGCGTATGAGTATTTGGGCCATGCACATGACCGTAGCTCTGAAGATCGTTGGACTCATGCTCGTGGTCGGGTGTTACCCTAGCGGTCCGGCCTGGCCATACAGCTGCCAACCGCTGGCGGAGCAGTGATAGACCCATGATAACGACCAGCGCACCAGACAGGACGCTGAGCCAGGGGTAAAGCTGCTCGGGCAGGACGTAGCGCGAGGCATACAGGGTGAGGAGCCCAAGAACAAAGACGCCGAGGGTATGGGTCGTTGTGACGGTGATGCCTAAAAAGACGGCATGGCGTGCGGTACCACGAGCACCGACGAGATAGGCGCCCACAATCGTTTTGCCATGGCCCGGTGCAAGAGCGTGCATAGCACCTAGCCCCATCGACAAGAGCAGTGCAAGCAGCAGTACGGAAGGGCTCCACTGGGTGGTGGTGATCAACGCCGCAAAACGATCCGAAGCCCGGAAAGCACCTATGCTGGCGACCGGCACGGCGAGTGGCATAACGCCACTGCCGGGCGCTACCACTGCCTGCGCTGCACGTACGTCGAGTGGGCTCGTGAGCATGTCCTGGGGATAGGTGCGCAGTTCATTGCTTTGATCGACCGTTGAGGCATCGGAGCGCAGCACCCGTAGACCGGGTTGTGGTCGTAGCACGATCTCATGCCAGCCGAGCCGTCCGGCGAAGTTGTGATCGTTGTAGCTGAGCGCCTGTTGCCCGTTGCCAGTAAGGGTACCGGTCAGGGTTGCTAGCTGGAGTTCAACGCGGGTCGTAAGGAGGCCACCCTGCCCAGGTAGAAAACGGAGTGCGCGATCAGTAATCGTGAGGGTTGCTGGTCGTTGATCGATCATCAGCTGTAAGCCATCAAGCAGCGCCGCAGCTTTCCCGGACAGATACGTCATCTGAGTTGCAGTGGTCGGTATCCCTGCGCCGAACTCCTGGAAAGTAGGGATTTCAGCCATATCCACGACGTAGACGATCGTGATCCGCCCCGCACCAGGTTCCAGCCGGCTGTAGAGATTAATGGTGAAGTTGCCCAGGGGATGAGCGCCAACCGTAGGAGGTTGGATCAGTCCCCAGAGCATGAGCAGTCCAGTGATCGGCAGCAGCCAGCGGTGCAGGCAACGCACGTAGCGCCCCATTTATTTACTCCTTGGGGTGCTAGTCGGCGCCGGTCCGAGCCCTTGCAGCGTGGTGCGGGCGAGATCCTGGTACAGCAGCGAAAAGTTCGGGTTAAGGTCAAGGGCCATTTGGAGATCGGTGCGGGCCTCGTCGGTCTGGCCGAGCGCCTTAGCAATCATACCGGCATGGAAGAGCTTCAGCGAATCGCGGGTGCCCAGCTTGAGCGCCTCGTGTGCGTAGCGCCCCGCCTCTTGGAGGTTGCCAGTTTTATACAGCGTCCAGGACAGCCCGTCCGCAGCTGTCACACTCGGTCGTGCCGTATACGCGGCCCGTGCTCGAGCAAGCGACTCCGGCAGTTGCAGATCATGGTCGGCATAGAACAATGCGGTCTCAAGATCGATGTTCACACCGTTGGCGGTGAGCAGCTTATCAACGACCGTCACCAGATCATATTGTTGGTGTGCCTCCGTTTGCCGGGCAAGCTTCGCCAGTACGTCACCATGTGCAATCGCATATTCGGGCAGCGGCATGCGATCAAAGGCCTGTCCGTACAGCGTCGTCGCCTGTTCCAGTTGGCCTTTCGCCGTCGCAACGCGGGCTTGCCCGGCGAGTGCCGCAGGGTACTGGTCGAGGGCATGGATTGCCAGATCATACTGCTTGCCGGCTTCGTCGACATGTCCCAGTCCAAACTGGAGATTGCCGAGTTGAACATAGCCCCAGGCATTGTTTTCGGGGACGGGACCGCCAGCCTCGATCGCGTACTGCATCGCTTCGATCGCACCTTCGGGGTCGCCATACAGTTCGCGGGCATAGGCGACACGTGAGTAGGAGCTGAAGTCGGGGCGATGGTCGATCATTGCTTGCAGGGTCTTGATCGCCGCATCATACTGGCCCATCTCGATTTCACCATCCACCACCACCCCATAAGCGCGCGGATTTTCGCCATCCATAGCCTGGGCCTTTTTGCCAACTGCAAGACCTCCGGCGAAGTCATGGCGGGCCAGTGCTAGTATTCCTTCGGTCGTCAGGAGCTCGGGCTGTAATGGGTCGATCTTGGCTGCCTGCTTGAGCAGTGCATCTGTTTTGGCATAGAAGGCTGGATCGCCGGTCTCGCGTACGCGTTGTAGGTAGGCATTGGCGAGCGTGATATAGGCGACGATGTCGCCCGGCTTGGCTTTAATCTGCTGTTGTAGTGCTTGGAGTGTGGCATCGCTCGCCGTGGGGCGGCTCCAGGCTGGCGGATGAAACAGCGCGGGCCGGGCTAGCTGATCGACCGGACGCCGCCAGTAGGCAATGACGGTCGGTACTAGCACCAACATCGCAACGGTCACAAACGCGACAAGCCATTTCATGGGGACGCGACGGGTCGCTAATGCAGTCATCGTTGTGCTCCTCCTTCGCTGGCGGGGCGCACACGCGTGCGCCCCGTGATCGTTCCGTCAGTTTTATGGTGCGGGGTGAAACTCCGTCATGCGGTAGTCATGCGGCATAGCCGCATACGGGAAGCTGTTCAGGAACGACACGTCGTTGTTGTCGACCATATCCCCGACCGTGTTGTTGGGTGGTACGTTGTAGTCGGGGGTCAAGGGTGTCGCACCGGCGGCAGCTTGCAACGAGATGTCGATGGCGTCGTCGGTGAGGCGGCGTCCGTTGGGATAGCCGGCATTATCACCACCGAGTACACCCAGCCGGTTCGGGGTGGCCGAAGGCGGAATGTCCATGTTCAGCCGCAGTTGTGACGAGGGTACTACATTGGCAGGCTGATTGAGGCCGGGAAGGCCAGTCAGGAAGATGGTGACGAGGTCATTGCGCGGATTTGGCGGCACGTTCAGTCCGAGGATGGCGTGCTCCAATCCAGCAATTTCCGGATTCAGGACGTAGGAAAGGAACTGCGTGTCATTGATGGGCAGGGAGCCGTTGAAGCGGTTCTTATCCTGCAGCGGGATCACGACCTCGTTGACGAGCGGGTTGTCGAGGCGCGAGATTTGGACCCAGGGTCCGGTGCTCGTGCGGGGTGATGTTACCGGTCCTTCGGAGATATGAGCGGCGCTGCCCAAGTTGCTAATGGTGCCGGGATTCCCCTGGATCGGCCGGAGGACGCTGAAGCTGTGGCGGTAGGAGGTGGTGCGCACACCTATGATCGAGTCGTTGGGACCTTTCAGCATGCTGATCGGCACCTGCAGGACCAGCGAATGCACGTTTTTATTCTTGAGGAAGTCCGAGCCGTGAATGCCGCTGAGCAGGTCAAAGGCACCGCCCAGATCAGCAAAGAAGGGATCGTCACGCGGGCCGGCGAAGGCCTTCATGCCGTTACCTACATTATAGATCGCTTCCTTCGCGACTTTCTCATACCCGTTGGGATATGAGACAGGGCCAACATTGGCGGGGGCCACTCGCAAGTTATCCTTGATCACTGTGCCCTTGCGATCAGGATCCTTCGTTTGCTGGTAGTTGAGCATTGAGAGCGAGTAGAACTCCTGGCGATTGAGGTTGGGGTCATCCAAGCTGTTGATGGGCCCTGTGTTATACAGGAAGGTGTTGCCGCCCGCCGGATTCTTGGGGTTGAGCCGGCTGCTGAAGCGCCATTGGAAGTTTATATGATCTTTCGCATCACCGACATTGTCGATGTTGATCTCATACAGCACATCATCGCCGAACTTATAAAAGTTGGGACCGCCCGCTGCATCTTGCAGTGGGACATAGTCAGCGACGAAGGTAACCGTATCGGGCTTGTCGGGACTAACGAACGCATACAGATCGGAGGCGTCCGCCTCAGGGTCCGTAGCAATGAATGGTGCCTCGCGATGGGAGGATGCTTTCGCCTGACGGGGTGCGCTACCAACGACCAGGGCGAACAAAGCCATCAAGGTGAACGTTGCCAGTGTGAGCTTACGCATGGTTCCGATTCCTTTCATGAACGGACGAGACCGGCAGCGGACGGTTAATCCATAGGCACCTCCTCAACGAGATCACAGCTGCTGGAAGCGTCGTCCTTGACGCGGCGCGGCACACGCACCGGGCGAGCCAGAAAGGAGTACGGTCGTCATGAACGATAGCTGTAGTATAGTGTACTTTGGCGGAAACCGTTGGTCAGCTACCAGCCCAAAAGCTGCTCACTTTCTGCTCACGTTTCGCGCCCATCCAGCTCCCATTGCCATACGAGCGTACTGATACGATCGACGCCAGCTTTCAGATGGCGACGGTAGCTGCTAAAAGGTACATCGACCAACTCGGCGGCACGTTCCTGGGTGGTAGCTGGATGCAGGTAGGTGTGATAGATAGCACGATACAATTTGGCATCGCGAGGCGTAGACTGTAAACTGGCGATTGCGTGCTCGATCACGGCTTGTAAGCGAGTAACGCGCGCGGTTTCACTGCTGTGGGTCAGGGTGTGTTCCATGACGAGGCGCGAGTGGAGCAAGGGGTTGGTGCGCAAGCCGGCAGGACTCGCGATCGCATGTAAGGCGGCACGGACCGCCGCTAAAAACTCAGGCTCACTTAAGACAACCAGTGGCGCACTCTGCGGGGGTGGTTGCACCAGTGGGGCAGTCGAAAGCTCGCGCTCTGCGAGGCGATCAAGCCAAGCAGTCATCGGCAAGACGCGCCAATCGTGGCCGTAAACCGCATACTGCCGTTGTGCGACGGTGAACCCGGCCGCCGGCACAAGGTGAAGGTCGGCGTAGGCAAAGCCAGCTGCCCATATGTCTGGGACGGCACACGGTACACAGGAAAAGGCCAGCCCGGGGGTGTTTAAATACTGTTGAGCGATCCGTACAAAGATCAGACTTTGAATCGGCCCGACCTGTTGGTAGCTCTCGGTCGCTAGCCAGAAGCGAAACATGATGGCGCGCTCCCCCGCGCGCAACGGCGCATGTTGCGCTAGGTAAGCAACGGCAGCTGCGACGCCAGGATCATAGGTGCAATCGATGTCGTTCGTCTGGTCAAGGTCGACCATGATGATCAGGCCGACGATAGCTTGAGCGTCATCCCGAAATACGATTACGTTGTGTGGTTGGCGGTTGAGCCAGTAATCGGCAATGGCTGCCGACGCAGCCCCTTCATGACGCGCAACCGCCACCCGCAGGGTGGGAAGGTCGGTGGGCTGTAGGCCGCCGGGCCGGATCGTGCCGTTATCTTGCCACACAAATAGTGGACGGACGACTGCGCTGTCACGGTGCAGAAAGACATAATCAAAGAGCACCTGTTGTTGGTCATAGCCACTCCGCACCCGCGCAGACCGGGCATAGTAGCCGCGGGCGCGGAGGTGCAGTTCGCGGTACCAATCGGGGTTACGCCAACGCACGTCGGCGACCAGTGCTTCGCGTGTGAGATCATGAGGAAAGAGGCCACGCCCGCCGGCCTCAATAAAGGAAAGCCCGCGTAGCCATTCGAATAAGCTATGCGCATCCGGCAGCGCCAGCATTTCGCCCAGCAGCGGCTCAGTCATTAAACGCACCAAGGCACAGGCCTCGAGTGCCGCGCGATGGGCCGGGCCGGGCACCTGTTGTACCAGTGCTTCGAGCAACGTTTTGACGACATCAGGAACATCATCGGGCCGGAAGTGCAGCACCCCACGCTGAGCAAAGAGATCGGCAACCAGTGACAGGGCAAGGGGATGACCATGCGTCCAATCCAGGATTGCGGCATGCTGATCTGGTGGCAGCGCGCGCTGTTCAAGAAAGGTGCGACCTTCGTCGGGACGTAGATTGCGCAAGGGCAAGAGATGAATTTGGCTGCACCAACCGGGATCGCTACGCCAGGCTGTCGTCGGTGGCATGCGCCCCGCTAACACCACCAGGACCTGCTCAGAGAGTTGGGGCAAGAAGTGATCGCGCAGCCAGCCCTCGAGACTGTGCAATGCCTCATAGGTATCGATCAGCAATACCTCGCGCTCACCTTGGCTGGCGAGGAGCGGGAGTGCCGAACTGCTCGGTTCGAGTCCCCGCGCAACGCTCAGGGCGCGCAGAAAGGCAGCTGGGGCCGGTTCGACGTCGCGCGCATCAAGATAGGTGACGGGAACCGTTGCTTGTGCGCAGATGCCGGCGAAGGTCTGTAGCAACGTTGTTTTGCCCACACCACCGGGACCGTAAATATAGAGTATGCAAAAGGGTAGATCCGTCGCCTTGACTAGGGAGTGAAAGAGTGATTGTTCGGCAGTACGGCCTACAAAATGGAGCTGACGTGCCGCCCGAAGGCGATCAGCTAGGCGCATAGCCATGCGCGGCCCTCCCGTTTTCGGCAATCGTGTGCAGACAGACACTAGCCTCGACTGCCAAGCGGCGCGGCACCTGGCAGGGATGCTATCATTGAGTGTACCGCGTTCGTTCATGAGGGGCAACCGCTTGTGAAAGATCGCGCCGTTGCCATCCTACGAAGCGATCTTGATCATGCCATCATGCCGCTCACGACATTGCGCACAATATACACTCTTCTGGCATAGGCATTGCTTGATTCTAGTGGAACGTATATGTTTCTGATGAGCTCTTGTGATTCGCGTTGATGGAACTTTTATGCTCGAACGTGCATTGCCCTCCCATATGCGACCGCTGATATTGACCGTGGAAGATGATGCCGATATCCAGCAGATGCTTGAGGATCTGTTGTCACGCGCCGACTACCAGCCGATCCTTGTCGGATCAGGTGAGGCGGCGCTACGCTACGTGGCTGACCATTCGGTCGATTTAATGCTGTTGGACCTGCGCCTACCAGGTATCGATGGTTTTGAAGTTTGCCGGCAATTGCGGGAAGTTGACGGCTCACAGCTACCGGTCATTATGTTGACTGCGAACCAGCAAGAACAAGGTGTGGTGCAAGGGCTTAACTATGGGGCCGATGATTACCTAACAAAGCCATTCGTCCCGGCTGAACTGCTGGCCCGTGTGAGTCGTTTGTTACAACGTGGGGAGCAAAGGCGCGCACTGGTTGACGAGAATGAAGGACTGCACCGTATGCTGCAGCTGACCCAGCATGATCTCGGCGTGGCGCAAACGGTCTCCAGCAACGAAGGCTTGTTGCGACGGGAGCTTTTACATAATGTGACGACTCATCTGCAAGCCCTATGTGGCGTGATCGAGTCCGAGTTCCGCCGCACACCGCCGGGAGCAAGTCGCGAGGTCGTCCAGCGCATCCTCGGTCGCGTGCGTGGTGCAGCACTGGTCTATGAAGTATCTGAAGCACTCCAAAATGACCCAGTCCGCGTCGATGTGCTAATCGAAACGATTGCGAGCGCCGTCAAGAGCATTTATAGCCCGCGCAAACGCTTGCCAGTGACACTTGGGGGGGGCCCGGTTGAGCTGCCCCTGGTCTATGCTTCGCCCTTGGCGATGGTCATCAACGAATTAGTCACTAATTGCTTCAAACACGCCTTTCCGAACCAGCGTTTTGGCAAGATTACGATTGAGTATACGCTTGCTCCCACTGGCTTTCGCTTACAAATTGCGGATGATGGGGTCGGGATGGTTGCCCAGGCACCGGTGGGGCGTGGTCGCATCACGGTCACCGAGCTAGTACAGAATCTGGGTGGCAGTGTAACTTGGCAAAGCGATGACGCGGGCACAAGTGTAGCGGTACAGGTGCCCGTTGCTGTGCCATCCGCGTAGCGACAGTGTCGGCATGTGCATTGCTACGCAGGAGCTGTAGATAGCGGAGGCAAGCATGACCAAAACAGTGGTGGGCTTATTCGAAACGCAAGAGGCGGCGGAAGCAGCAGTGAATGCCTTGATTCCGCTTGGCTATAGCAACGCCCAGATTGGCGTGGCACTGCGCGGCGAAATCCGTGCGGCCAGCGCTAGCTCAAATGATCCTTTGCTGATCGATATAGGGACGGATGGGAGTGGTGTGCGGCAGATGCTTGATCAAGGTGCGACCAGCGGCTGGAATGCGGAGGAGTATGCTAGCCAGTTAAATTATAGCGGTGTGGTGGTCACCGTGCAAGCCGAAGAGTCCCAGGTTGGCCAACTCCAGGCCTTGCTGCAACGCTATGGCGCGCTCGATCTGGCTGCCCGACAGCCAAGCCAAACGATTGATCCAACCGAGGCCGCGGTGCAGGAGGCAGATGCGGTTGATAAGCCTGCGACCGCTGCTGTATCTCGTGAACTCACGCAACACCCGGCAGAGAGTACATCCGAGGACGTACCATCTCCTGCGACAAATGTGCCCTTGGCGAGTTCGGCTGAAGTTGCGGCGACCAAGCCCACCGGGATCGCGACGCTACGACCGGGTGATGATGACACCGGAGCTACCACGCCACAGGCGGGTGCAACTACCAGCATCGCAGTGGAGGGCGTGCAGCAGGAGCAAGGGGTTGCTACCGGCCCGCGACCACGTGTACGGACCTATACGACCCATGGCAGCAGCTACCAACGCAGTGGTGATGGTTATCCAACACCCGATCTCCAAGAAATTACAGAACCACTGATAGGCATGCCCGTTAGCACCATCGCCAGCACGGAGACCGGGGCCAACCCGCCACCCCGTGAGCGTGATTTGACGGTCGGTGAGCAGTTTGGTGGAGCGATGGAAAACCCGGACGAGGAGGCCGAGGCAGAAAAACCGATCTACCAGGCGTTGGAAGGCGTCTAGGCGAGCACAGCATAGCTCAAGTTGGGAGCGCTACTCGAAGCGCTCCTTCGAAGCCGTGGTACACTGATCTTTGTTAAGAATATCACAAAGGTCGTGTATGCAAAAGGGGTTACGCTCACCGCTGCTGCCCATCTTCCTGATTATTTTTGTTGGTTTGATGGGCTTCGGTATTATCCTTCCACTCTTGCCCTTGTATGCCGAAGTCTTCCGCGCCAAGCCTGCAACGATCGGTATCCTGGCCGGCTCGTACTCCTTGGCCCAGTTCCTCGTAACACCCTATTTTGGTGCGTTGTCCGACCGCTATGGGCGCCGTCCTATTTTGATTATCAGCCAGGTCGGTACGGTGCTTTCCTACTTGTTGCTGGGTGTTGCAGGCTCGTTGCCAGTCTTGTTCATTGCCCGCTTGCTGGATGGCATTTCGGGTGGCAATATTTCGACAGCGCAAGCCTACATCAGTGATGTGACCGAAGAAAAAGACCGTGCGAAGGCCTTCGGGCTGATCGGTGCGGCCTTTGGGCTAGGCTTTATTCTTGGACCTGCGATTGGTGGCCTGCTAAGTCAGGGTGGCCATTATGGTCGTGCGGCTTTCGCGGCGGCTGCGCTCTCATTGCTATCGTTGCTGCTCACGATCTTTTTGTTGCCCGAGTCCCGTACCGCTGAACTACGCAAGCAGGTGCGCCAGCCCCGCTTGATCGATATGGCCGGCGTTAAACAAGCATTCGGCATCGAGCAGCTTGGCTTGCTGCTGATCGTCTTTTTTGTCTTCACCTTTTCTCAGGCGGGCTTCCAAAGCATTTTCTCGTTGTTTGGTGAGCGGCGCTTTGGTTGGGGCCCCAAACAGAACGGCCTCTTGCTCGCATATGTGGGCGTGCTGGCAGTGCTGGTACAAGGCGGTGCCATCGGGCCACTAGTTCGTCGTTTCGGCGAGCGCCGGTTAGTCCAGAGCTGTCTGCTGCTTGTTGGCGCTGGACTCGCCATGACAGCATTCGTGACGCGCTGGCCATTGCTGCTCTTGACCGTATTGCCCTTAGGGATCGGTGCTAGTGTGCTGACGCCAACCCTTAACAGCTTGATCTCGCGTGAAAGTCCACAGCGCGATTTTGGCTGGATCATCGGGCTTTCGCAGTCTGCCGCTGCGCTAGCCAGAGTGGCCGGACCCTTGGTCTGTGGCCCGGCGCTGCAATATCTTGGTACCCCGGCGCCTTTGCTCATTGGGGCGGGCTGTGTCGTCCTGGCGTGGGTATATGCCATGCGTTTGCATGAACCGGCGCTGCCCGCCAGCGATCCACGTTTTCGTAAAGCTTAAGAGGCGAAGCCCACTCGCACGCAACCTGATAACGCTATCATCTGCTCCCAACCCAATCTTCACGCCGGTATCCTCGTCAAACGGCTCCGGGCTGCGTATAGTTGAGCCCATACAAAGTCGTAAGGAGGAACCGGATATGCAACCAATCGTTTCACGGCTAAGCTGGCGCCGCGTGCTCGGGACAGCACTCGCCGGCATTGTCATGACGGTGGGTACTATGCCCACCCACGCCGCTCCCTGGGCTGATCGCTTTAGCTTCGCCATGCCTGCCTTTCAAACCGTATGGCAGGCCAGCGACAGCGCCGTCGCCAACGGACAGGTCGCGCGCTCATATACCTGGGGTCCCGCCCCCTGGTTCGATTACAAAGAGTATTACCGCCAGGCGCCGAACGGGCTGCGCCAGGTCCAGTATTTCGACAAGGCCCGTATGGAGATCAATAACCCGTCTCTGACCGGCCCACGGGCTGTCACCAACGGCCTATTGACCGTCGAAATGGTAGCGGGCCGTATCAAGCTCGGTGATGGCATCGATTTCGAGGATAATCTCCAGCGCCAACCGGCAGATGTGCCGGTCGCTGGCGATCCGGCCAATGTAAACGGTGCCGCACCGACCTACGCCTCATTTAAAGGTGTTGCTACGGTCGACAACAGCTATCGCGATCCCGACAAGACCGGCCAGCAGATCGGGACAACGCTCGATAAGTTGGGCAACCGGGCGCAAAATGCGGCACTGGCCGCGGACAAGCTGACCAAAATCGTCGCCTATAACACGGTGACCGGTCATAATATGCCTCAAGTCTTCCGTGATTTCATTCAGAATGGGCCCGTTGATGGCCTGTTTGCCTTCGGCTATCCGATTACTGATCCCTATTGGGTACAGGGCCAAGTCGGCGGGGCGAGCAAGACCATCTTTGTCCAGCTCTACGAGCGCCGTGTCGTGACCTATACACCTTCGAATCCTGCCGCCTACCGTGTCGAGATGGGCAATGTGGGCCAGCACTACTTTCAGTGGCGCTATCCCCACTTGGGCCAGCCCTGGCTCACGACCGGACAACCGGATGCCCCAATCGCCTTTGCCTCCAAGCGCGCCTCGTCCGACCACTGGGAAAGCTTTGCAATGAACACAGACGGCTCGGATGTGCGCCAGTTGACCAGTGGCACTAGCGAAACGGTTCCCTACTCGCTGCGACGCGCCTTTACCGGTGGGGCGGACCAGCGCCTACTTGTCGATTCGACGCGTGATGGTGGTCATCGCCAGCTCTTTAGTATCGACCTCAGTAACCCGAGCGACGTTCGCCAGCATACCGCCGATCAATATGGCGGCACCTTTGCATTCAATCCGGCCATCTCGCCGGATGGGACGCAAATCGCGGCAGCGGTCCAGCGTGGCAATATCACCTCTATGAGCATCGTGCCGTTCGCCACCGACCGGGCCTATACACCGCCCCAAGCACCTGAGCAGCAGAATTGCAATTATCAATCACCCACCTGGCTGCCTGATGGCACGGGGTTGGTCTTCGCCGCCAACTGCAATGGTAAGTTCGCGATTTATCGTGCGGACGTGCAGTACAACTATGCACCAAGTGATAGCTATATCGCAGCCAGCATCGTTAATATTCGTGCTCTAACCAACACGCCCAATGTCGATAACTATTTCCCCCGCGTGTCGCCGGACGGCAAAGAAATCGCCTTCACCTCCGATCGTAATGGCGCAGGCGACGTGTACCTCATGAAGCTCGATGGCACAGGCGAGCGGCGCTTGACGGCAGACCTGGCCGATGACGCCGCGCCGACATGGTCGCCAGATGGCACACAGCTCGCCTTCCAATCGAACCGTGACGGCGATTACGAAATCTACAAACTAGATAACAAGAGCTTGAGTGTCACGCAGTTGACCT
The DNA here is from genome assembly GCA_013821605.1 of Herpetosiphonaceae bacterium. Taxonomy (GTDB): domain Bacteria; phylum Chloroflexota; class Chloroflexia; order Chloroflexales; family Kallotenuaceae; genus JACDGP01. Next base: position 8,747 of record JACDGP010000055.1, on the reverse strand, counting down.
TCAACTCCGTAGATGACCAGTGGCCGATCTGGGCTCAATAACGGCGATCGGCTCACTCCTGCCCCTCCTCGTCTCGGCGGGCGAGGGGCTCTATCTTGTATCTCAACGCGTAAAGAATGCGATAATAGGAGCATGAAATCCGTGCGGCCGTGCGTGGTGCTCGGCGTCCTGATCAGCGCCTATCTTGCCAGTCAGTTAGCACATGGTTTGTTCTTTGTTGTCGCCTCACTTTGGCTGCTCGGACCCGGCTACCTGGCTGAGCGCTACCTCCGGTCGCGATCTGGACCTCGACCACTGATCGTGCGCCTCACACTCTGGTTAGCTTTAAGCCTGGCGCTCATACCCCTGGTCTACCTGTGGACGACGACATTGGGCTTGGCGCTCCGTGGTCCTGCGCTCCTGATTGCTACAGCTCTCTTAGCCCTGGGCACAGTGCCTTACGGCTGGCGGGATCTGGCGCTCGCTCGCTGGCCATCCCGTCCCACTGAGTGGATGATGCCGCTGTTGCTGGTCGAGCTCGTTCTGCTAACCGCCTGGAAACGTGTGCGTGAGATCGCTGGTCTTGCTTTCCCACCGTGGGTCGATGCCGTCCATCATGCGCTGATGATCCGAGTGGTAGCAGAAACGGGCCGAGCGCCCTTCTCACTGCAGCCCTATCTGCCGATCGACGCATTTGCCTACCATTGGGGCTATCATGCCGTTGCCGCCACGCTGCTGCAGTTAACGGATCTCTCGCTGCCTGCCCTGATGCTGTGGCTCGGACAGTTGCTCGCGATCGCCTATGCTGGCGTAATCGCTGGTGCAACCTACACGCTGTGGCAACGACCCCGGGCTGCCGTGGTAGCAGGCGGTGTTGCGAGCCTCGTCTCGCTGTTGCCGGCCTATTATTTAAGCTGGGGGCGCTATACCTTATTGGCCGGGTTACTGCTTGTGCCGGCCGTGATGCTTGCGAGTCTCGAAATGCTGCGCGATGGTGGTTGGCGCTCACTGGCGATTTTAACACTTCTGCTGGCAGGGCTTAGTTTGATTCACTTCGTAGCCTTTTGCATGGCCCTGCTGTGGTGCGCTGCGGTATGGCTTACGCAGTTCGATGGCTTGCGGCAGATGCGACGCACCTTGCGTCAGTTCGTGCTGGTGGGTGTGCTGACGGTGCTACTCACGGCCCCTTGGATCGTGCTCCTGATCCGGCAAACTATGACCGTCAGCAGCGCAAGCAGTCCCCTTAGCATCGCGGGCGGTGATTATAACAGCATGCCGCCGGAGTTGCTCTGGCTACCGGGTAACCACATGCTGGTGATCAGCGCACTTGTAGCCGCATATCTGGGTTTGCGGCGGCGTTCGCGTGCAACGCTCGCACTGGTGCTGTGGACGTTGCTGGTGCTGTGCTGTGCCAATCCGGTCTGGTTTGGTTTGCCCTACCTGTCGTTTTTCAACAACCGCATCGTCGTGCTGGCACTCTTTCTGCCTGCTAGCCTGCTGCTCGGAGCAGGGGTCGCTATGCTCGACGACGGGATCGGCCATTGGCTAGAGCGCTACATAGTGCGGGCCGAGCAGTTGTTAGCTGTGGGCGAAGAAAGTCGCACCGAGCGACGAAAGCCAGTCGTTGAACGGCTCCGGCCGATCTGTCCGCTCCTATGCACACTACTGGTCGCCGGTGGTCTCCTGTGGAGTGCGCGCTACCTGCTGCCACGCGACCTCGTCCTCAACCAAGGCTTGGTCTTTGCCCATCCTGCTGACTTGGATGCTATTACCTGGGCTGCGGAGCATACACCGCCGGACGCGCGCTTCGCTATCAACACCGAAGACTGGCTGTATGATATTAATCGTGGCAGTGATGGTGGTTGGTGGCTGCTGCCGCTGGCCGGTCGCCACGTAAGCACCCCGCCAGTCATTTTTACCTACGGGGATGCCGCCTATGTCACATCCGTTAAACAGCTAACCGCCGAACTGCGTGATGCCGCCGGTGCATCACCTGAGCAACTGGCTGCCTGGATGGATCGCGGCCATTTCGGCTATGCGTATGCGACCACTGGTGGACGGATCTTTGATCGTGACCGGTTGCGTGGCTCACCCTTGTTTCAGGAGGTCTATCGCAATGCCGCCGTTAGCATCTTCCGACGGGAGTTTTGAGCTGAGCACACTGGTATAATACAGGTCGCTACTGTTTATGTTTCTTTACGATATGAGCGGATGGTATCGCATTCTATGGCTGAAGTAACGGCGCAGCTAAGTGATCGTGAACAAGAAGTTCTGCGTCTCGTAGCAACTGGTGCAACCAACCAGCAAATTGCTAATACACTCAATATCAGTATCAACACCGTCAAAGTTCACCTGCGGAATATATTCGAGAAGATCGAAGTTACATCGCGGACGGAAGCCACGATGTATGCAGTGCGGAACGGGCTAGTCGAAATGGACCGCGGGCGGCTAGCTGCATTACCGGATATATGTGAGTCCGCAGTACCTGCGGAACCGTCTGCTGATGCTGAGGAAAGCGCAGATACCGCGTCGCCGTTTGTGGAACAAGTGCTCGTACTACCCAATGTAAACCTGATGTGGCGCTCATGGTTACGCACACCTCGTTTTTTGACGTCGCTCGGTCTCATTATCTGCCTAGGAGCGGTTGCATTAGGTCTGTGGAAGTGGTATGTACCTACGTTCGGCACGAGCGTTGCAATGCCTGAAGTTGAGAAGTGGAAAAGGCGCGCGCCGCTGACGTCGCCACGCAAAGATTTTGCCGTCGTAGACTATGACAACCGGCTCTATGTCATCGGTGGTACAACATCTAGTGGTGTCAGTGACTCTGTTGAACGCTATGATCCAGTGACAAATACGTGGGTACCTTTAAGTATGAGCAACAAGCCGACGCCTGTCACCGGTGTTCAGGCAGTGGTCCTGGGTGGGCGCATCTATGTGCCTGGTGGTGAACAAGCTAATGGGGCGGTTAGTGCGGCCTTTGAGGTATATGATCCGCGCAACGAACATTGGCAAAAACTGGAGGATCTGCCTGCTCCGCGTAGTCACTATGCTTTGGCAAAGGTCGAAGGCAAGCTCTATCTCTTTGGGGGCTGGGACGGAAGGCAAGATGCTGCCGATGTTTGGAGCTATGATCCAGCCTCCGGCCTTTGGGAGAAGCACACTTCTTTACCGACTCCGCGGCGCAATGCTGGTGCGGCGGTCATTGATGGGCTCGTGTACATTGTGGGCGGCGAGAGTGCACAGGGGCCATTGCGCACCCATGAGCGCTATGATCCCACGAATGATGGTAACAGCCAACCTTGGACGAGTGCTGCACCGCTACCGGCAGCAATTAGTACGCCCGCACTAGTGGCCTTGGTGAATGAATTGATCGTCTTCGATCCATCTCGCCACCTTGCCCTGCAATTTACCCCCACTACCGAGAAGTGGAGTGCTATTGCTATTCCGCAGGATACGCCGCTGTCTAGCCGAAGCATACTACTCGGGACAAACCTGTATATCTTTGGTCTGCCGACCGATCCTCATCCCGGCATCGTCAGTGAGTATCATATCTTGAGCAGCACATTCCTGCCACTGACCGCTAACTAACGATGCAACTGGGCTCACATTATTGACCAACCCGCTCACGGGTAAAAATAATCCCGACCGTCGGCAGGTCCTGGTACCCAGGACCGCATAAAAATCGTTGACGATCGGCACCGCCACCCATCAGCCCAATCTGATCGTCCGCAGGTAATCCGGTCCCAAGCGTGACTTTGAAACTGCCATCGGGTCCGATCTTCGTAGTCCCCAACACAGCCCCTTTCTGCGTAATGTCGACGATCTCAATCGTCGCAGTGGCAGGGCCAGTGCCGCTCACCGTCGTACCACCTTTGTGAAGCGGCGTATTAATTGCGAACTTGGGTCCTTGACACGGTGTGGGACGTGGGGGTGGGTATGTCGTAGCTTGAGCGGCTGGATAGGCTTGATTATTTGGTATGGGGTAGGCCCGGCCCCCGTTTTGGTGCCTGCCGCCGGCTGAGGGTGCTGGGGTCATACTGACTGCGCTGCACCCTCCTAAAAGGCCCGCGAGCGCCAATAGGTATACGTATTTCATTAATCATTCCTTGCTGGGATTAACAATACAACATCACAGAGGTATCTTGTGCAAGATACCTCTGTGATGCGATTGGATGAGGCGGTCAATTAATGAAACAAGTTTGACCGTCCTACGGCTTGGGCGAACTTACTCGTTGATCCCTTCGTAATTCTTGGTGTTCAGTAATTTAATTCCGGGCGAGAAGTCCGTTGTTTCCTGGGCCACACCAATGATCTTGCCCCCTGTGCTTGTGACGGTCGCGGCGCAGAGTGAATTGTCCGGCACTTGTGATGGCTGGAAGAAGGTGTAGGACTGGCCGACGGGTAAGTTGAAGGGCACCGTGAATGTACCGGTGTTGCACGCGTACACTGCTGATAAGTTGGCTGCCGAAGTGTCGACGTTCTGGATTGACAAGCCGGTCGTTGCCTGTGTGCCCACCGAAGGATCGCCATAGTTCTTCTTTACCTGTGGGAAGGCGATTTTGTTGGTCGCCACTGCTGCGCTGGAGCAGGAGTAGGTCGTTGCCTTGACGGGTGTTGTCCCAAAGTTTTGCTCGTTGACGTTGGCGATCAGTGAGCCGCCGCTCGCAGTAAGTTGTGCAGAACCCTGGGAAGCAGCCGGGAAGTTACCAATATTGTTCGAGAAGGGTGAGAAGGTCCGCGAAGCACCGGCTGGGATCGAGATGCTTGACGTATAGGTGTGGCCAGTAGCAGGGCCTTGCGCACCGGTCAACGTCAAGTTAACCGTTGCTGTAGCACTACCGGTGTTTTGCACCGTGATACCCGTCGTGCGCTGCTGAGTGCTGTTGAAAGCATTCTTGAAGCTGGGGCAGTTGACCGTACTCCCAGCATCGCTGGTTGTGAACATCGCGGTCGATTGCACCAATATAGCGGGGGTTACGCCGGTCTGGTATTCCATAATCGCGCCAGCAATATTCCCACCAGTAGCTGTAATGTTCACCGAACCAATACACGCAACAGTGTTAGCATCACCACTGCAACTTGCCGCCATCGCCGGGGAGAAGTCGCTTGGGCCGAGCAGGATCGAATTGTCGGCAGTGATCGCGCCGGTCTTGGTATGCGTGCCACCTGCATTATCCGTAATGGTTGCAGTGTAGTTCACATTATTCGAGGCTGCCTGCACAGCTAATAGCGTTGTCTTACCTGAATAGTCGTTCTTAACGGTAGGGTACAAGATTGTGGAGGTCGTGGCACCCGAGCCACGATACTGCTCAGCTGCTTCGCCACCCGGCGTACCAACATCTGGGTAGACTTGGTTATTGGCTACCTGCGCGATCGCAGCAACTGCTGCCGGTGCCGAGGAAACGACCATGCCGCCCGTGAAGCCACCGGGGAGCGTAGGAGATGTATCTACGAAACCGCTCGAAATATCATTGGTTTGGCTGCCATGTCCTGGGAAAAACACAACAGATTTACCGGCTGGGAGCGAGAACGTCGCGCTGTTGTAGGTAGTGCTGCCACCATAAGCTGTGAGGCTAACATTTGTGGCCGCCGACGGATCGATATTTTGGATACTTGCACTCGTGAACCAACCGCTGCCCGGCAAGGCTGCGGCACTTGCCAATGTCACCCCCAGAAACAGACCGGCAAGCCCGGTAGCTGTTTTCACCATCTTTTTCCGCATGGTTGTGTCCTTCTTCATGAAACAGTGGATCGAACATTTGTGAGGCGCAGACCAGGGTCTATGCTTTGCTCACTTGGTTGATGGACCGGATTGTAACAGATTGCGTCTCTCTGTGCCACAACCCAGATAGATTATTTATCTGCTCTGTCCGTAGTATTTTTGGCTAGTACTCTAAGCGTGAATGGCAAGTACTACTTTCGGGTTAATCGAAATTATCGTTCACAACTCCTTAATCTACGTATCCTAAATTCTTAAGCCGCTCCAAGACCTCCGTCTCTTCGTCGGCATTTTCCCATCCTACATCAGGCGGTACGGTTATAGGTAAGGCGGCAGTCACGATTGCCTCAGGTGGTTGGCCGGATAGTGCTGTGGCATGTATCAATTCTGTCATGAGTCGACCATCCAAATCTTGGGGCAGGGGCAGACCAAGCAGCCACAAAATTGTTGGTGCGACATCGGTAATATTGACTTCAGGGTAGCGTTCGTGGGCGACAATATTGGGACCGTAGGCTATCAGCAGGCCAGTGGGCCGATGGGTACCACTCTCATTTGTGCCCGGCATGGCAAACATAGTATCGCCTGCCAGTTCGCGCCACCCATGAGCAATATAGCTCATATCACGCATAATGAGGTTAAGATCGGCACCAGTGTCGGCATATGGACCATGGTAAAGCTCGTTGGCACGAAAGACGCGGTCCACAACCGGCTTGCCATCGTCCTGTAGTTCATAGAGGGCTGCCGTCATGTCATCGATCAATTGCTCATACTCAGCGCCCGGTTCAACGCTGCCCTGTGGCTCACGACCCTTCAAGTTAACGAAGATTTGACCAATATTTCCGAAACTGAAGGCTCGAGTATGCGACCAATCAATGCTGTTAGCAATCGTCATTCCTTGTTCTGGAACCAAAGCATGCTGAAGGTGTTGTGGAATACGCCGCCGGAGTGCGTGTGCTAGCGGCCAATCTAATTTCGGCGCAAGCTTTTCACGCGTTAGGCCTAAACGTCGCATGAGCGCAGTGCTCGATGCAGTCAGCGTGGGGGTTTGTTTACGTTGCAGCCAGCCGTGCTGCTCAAGCCACACGTTCAGAAAAACTTCCTTGTACAACGGTCCCCCACCATGATCTGATACCACCAAGACGGTTGTATCTTTCGGCACGGCGGCCAAACACTCTGCAAGGATGCGATCCATCAGCTGGTAGGCATCAAGGATAGCTGAATCGAAGGGCTGTCGTGGTTCGTGTAGTGGGTGGCTTGGATCCATGTGGTGCCATAAAAAACTCTGAAACTCGTCAACGATGCGAAAGACCATCATCGCCAGATCCCAGGGCTCACGTTGCAGCAAACGCATGAAACAGTCAGCTTGAATGCGGGTAAGCTGTTCTAGCTCAGCAATGTACTCAGCATCACGACCGGGAACGTATTCGTGCACAGGATCAATCCGGTAGCCCCACCCGAGTAGCTCATCTCGTAGCTTCGGAGGATAAGCAAAACGACCTTGCGATGGCGCTCCCAACCCCGCGACCATGCTTCCGTTGACCGTCGGTGGTGGGTAGGTAAGCGGGATATTCATGGCCAAAACCGATTGGCCTTGTTCGCTGGCAAGGTCGAAGATGGTGCGGAAGTGGGTTTGATCACGACGCGTGCTCGTCAAACGATAGCTACCGGGGAGGAGATGGACAAAATCATAAATACCATGCTTGCCTGGGTTCTGACCTGTGATCATGGAGGTCCAAGCCGGCGGCGAAAGTGCAGGTACCGTCGATCGCAACGGTGCATAGCTTCCGCCCTGCATGAGCCGTTGCAATGTCGGCAGCTGACCTGCGGCGACCCATGGCTCTACGAGATCCAGTGTCGCTGCGTCAATTCCAAAAACCAGGACCTGTCGCATCGCTAATCCTCATTCTTTGGGTTGATTATCACGAATAAAAAACAAATTGAGCTGCATATCCATGGCATAATCATTTTGCGCAATATACAAGAAAGGTGTTGGTGAGCTAAAGTGCGGATGAATATGCGACCTAAATCCGCGCGTCTCGAAGAGCTTAATCAAGCTGCCTAGCTCTTGTGGTCGGCCTGCGAACGAATGAAACTCCACGAAGACGTACCGAACATGGGCGAGCCCAGCTGCGCATTCGTGTAAGACCTCACCCTCTGCTCCTTCGATATCGATTTTCAAACAGTCAACCGGTTGGTTATTGAGATAGGAGGACAGCCGTACGGTCGGTACCGCTAACAAGTTCGGTTCCTGCCCCAGATCGATGCGCCCCCCATCGGCCCCGTCCGCGCGAAAGCGAACCACTGTTTCAGAGGACCACAGCGCTTTTTGGACAACCGTAACGTCGCGCACGCCATTAGCTTGTAGATTCGCTTCGAGCACTGCTGCCAGTAGAGGATCGGGCTCGAAGGCCAAAATTGTAGCTTGTGGGAAACGCCGTTTAAAATACAATACGCTCAAACCAATATTTGCACCGCAATCAATAATATAGGGTGCTTCACTAGGTGCGTTGAAGGCATAGATCTCATCGACAAAGATCGACTTGTAGGTATAAAGGAAAGAATGCAGGTCCGGCACACGTAAGTGCCAGCCGTTGACCTGAATGACGTGCTCTGTGAACCGTTCCGCGCGGCTATACTTAGACAAAAGCCAGCGAAAACGACGGTAGCCAGGCTCGGTAATCAGCTTGCGGATGTGGCGCAGAGGCTCTTTGATCACTGGTGTCATGAGCATAGCACGAACCTCAAGCCCTACTGCGGCATGCCGCGCTTTGCTAGGTTACGCTGTTCGAGGAACTGTTGTACCCACAGAATCTCATCCTCGGTGATAATGCCGCAAATGCGCAAACTGATGGCATACACGCTCCAACTCACCACGACCGCCACGAGCCAGTTAACGCCGAGTGCGCGCAGCCCAACCAAGCTGCCGATGAACGGCAGGGCCGCGAAGGTCAGGCGCCCAAGGGTTGGCAGCAAGGGCCAGCGCACAATCCGAAGATGGACATAAAGTGCACCTAACCCAAAGACGAGTAGTGCCGAAGCAAGATCGGCC
>JACDGP010000197.1 GCA_013821605.1 Herpetosiphonaceae bacterium | reverse complement strand
CGTCAGGTCCTGCGTAACGATGCCGAAGTGCATCTGACGCCGACCGAGTATGAATTATTACGCTTGTTTGTCAGCAATGCCGACCGCGTGCTCACGCAACGGCAAATCTTGCGGGAAGTCTGGGGACCGGGCTATGAGAACGATCTTGGTACCTTACGCGTCTTTATCGCTCAATTGAGACAAAAGATCGAGCCGGAGCCAAGCCAGCCGACGCGTATTGTGACCGAGCCGGGTGTCGGCTACCGTTTTCATAGTGAACCGACACCACGAGAAACAATCCCATCTCCCACCAGTTGTTGATGGCGTGCTAATACTTTCCTAATCTCCCGGTTCCCGATCCTTATACTTTCCGAATATACCAAAGAGTACAGTACCGTTTGTTCGCACACTCAGTGCCAGGCAGGCACTAAGAGCCGTCAGTACAATGCTGCGCCTTGCGCACCCGAGCGTACTGATAGCTGGGATGAGTGGCGTAAAGCAAGGCTGTAGCTGTGTCAATGAGAGTTGCTTCCAGGCAGCGGGTACGTGCATGGCTCGTCCAGCGCCGTGCGCTTGCCATGCTTGCGGGGACTGCTTTATCGGTGGTCGTCTACCTCCCCGACGAACTGTTACATCACCTCGGCCCGCAGCTAGCACACCTCAGCGGAGGAGGCATGGTCACCGGAGGTCTAGCCTTAGCATTACTCGCCATAGTCGCCTTGATGACATACCGGCAAATCACTGCCGTGTATCCGCAGAGCGGCGATGCCTATAGCATCACCCGTGACACGCTTGGTCGTCTGCCACGCTTGCTGGCCGGAGGAGGCCTCTTGACCAGTAATGTACTCGCGGTAGCCATATCAATCTCAGCCAGTGTCGCTGTCCTCACGACGCTCTGGCCGGTCCTGGCACCATACCGTGTCGTCCTGGCCATCGGAATCATCCTGCTCAGCTGTCTGCTCCACATGCATGGCCGCCGTGTACCAACGCTGGCGTATATCCTGGCAGGCATACTTTTCACTGGAGTCTTGCTGCTAACACTCGCAGCCGCACTGAAACACGTGCACGAGGTTAGTGGACTACCGACCATACCGCACCTACCTCCTATAGCATTCCTGCTCCTAATGGGCGTGGGAGTAGGCTGTACCATGATCGTGAGCGCTAATAGCTTGCCGAACGGCCGGGTTGCACGGCTACGCCGGACAACGCTGCTGCTCATAGCAATCTTGGGGCTCGTGCTCATGCTCCTGGGGGGAACTACTTGGCTTGCAGCCTACGGAGGTTTAGTGCACCAGGGCGAGCCGATCTTATCGCAGCTGGCGCGAAGCGTCTATGGTGCAACACTCGGCTGGTACCTCGTCCAGGGTGGCACACTGGTTATCCTGCTCGTCGCGGCCCAAACGCCGTTTGCAGGTGTTACGCATGTCATAGTAATGCTTGCGCGTGATGGGGAACTGCCGGGGCAGTACGCCGCGCGGCATGATCGGCGGAGCCACGCCGATGGTGCCGTTATCTTCGCGCTATTTGCCGCCGGCTTGGTACTGTACGTGCACGCCAGTGTGACGCATTTATTACCATGGTATATCGTCAGTGCTTGTATTACATTCCTGCTGGCACAGGCAGGTATGGCGTCGCGCTGTGCTCACCTTAAGCTCCGAGGCTGGCGCCGTAACCTGTTCCTCCACGGTATAGCTGTCGTAGCTGCCGGTATCACGTTTGCCTTGATCAGCAGTATGACCGTAGCGACCGTGACGTGGGTTGTTTCTTGTCTGCTCGCAATCCTGATCGGGCTAGCCTTCGGCATTCACCGACTCACAATACTGGCTAGGCAGTCACACCGAACATAGCACGGCCCCTAAACAGTCTGAGGCAGTATAGTGTTCCCTTGATTCGAGGAGCTGACAGCACTTCTGTTACAATACACGGTTAATAGATGTAGCAAGAAGCTCGGCCACGGGGCTAGGTTCCCAAAGTGCAGTATGCACGAACCGGTGCTACCTCAATGCGGAGGGACACGATGCCGCAACAGCATACAGAACAGCCGAGGCCATCGGGCGGGGGTCGCCCCGCTTGCCCTGAACGGGCAAGCTTTGGCACACTGCAGTACGTTCTTTGGACCGTTTGGACTGTAGCGGTACTTGCTACCGCCTATCTCGCAGTTCGCCCTAAGCTGTTGTTTGGAACCCCCATCGACCTCCTCGGGCTCATTATCCATTGTATCGTGGTTGGCATCATAGGCCTAGTGGCGATCACCATGATCGAGATCCACCTTGAACCATGGCGCTTTCCAGACGATGACCCACCAGAGCAGGATTGACGGCAATCACACCATCACCCTTAGGCGACATGCACGAAGATGTCGCTGTCCTTCGGCACATACCCCTCCAACTCAAAGCGTACGAGCCGCGCTGTATCACCTTCACCCCATAACAGGAACCGAATATGGTGAATGATCGGGTTGCCGATCGTCCAGCTAAAGTTCAGGTGCACCTGACAGTGGTGCTTCTTCAAGATATACAGCGCCAGTGCAGCAATCGCATTGGGGACAGCGGGAGATGAACAGCGGAGCACGTCATAGGGTCCGACCGTCTCGCCAGTCACGCACAACTGATCGCTGAACGCTGAAGGATCACTCAAGCGGACCTCAACGAGCAGTAATGGATCGCCCCCAGGGATATAGTGGCGGCGGCGAGTTTTTGCTTCCCGGATGCGGTAGGCATCTATGGTGGTGCCATCGGCAGCATTATGCATCACTAAATGCAGCCGATTTTTGTGGATCGCCTCGGCGATCATGCGCTCGGCCTCGGCGTCCAAAACTACGTCACTCATGCGGATCTCAGTCGCGCGGACCACTCGTGAAAGCAACGACGTGATGATAATCGACATGATGAAGAGCGAGGCAATTTTAATGCCGTTTGGTCGCTCAATGACATTCGCCACCGTGATATAGAAGAATGCCAGCGTAATCAATCCGAACAGGCCCGTCGCAAGCGCCCGGCGTTGGCGACGGGCCGATAACGTTACGGCCACTGAAGCCGAACTCATCAGCACCAACACGCCCGTGGCATACGCCCCACCCTGCGCGTTGACGTTCGCACGAAAGACGATCGTCACCAAAAACGCGATGGCTGTGAAAACCAGGACGAGGGGACGCTGTGACGATGTCCACTTAGGAGCCATGCCATACTGCGGTAGGTAGCGCGGCACAAGGTTGAGCAGGCCGGCCATGGCAGACGCGCCAGCGAACCAAAGGATCAAGATCGTACTGATGTCATAGACCGTGCCAAAGCCATTGCCCAGGTACGTGTGTGCGAGATACGCTAGCGCGCGACCATTCGCTGCGCCGGCAGCTTGGGTCGCTGTCGCATCGCGAAACTCTTGTGCCGGGATCAGCAGTGTCGTTACAAAGCTACTGGTGATCAGATAGACGCTCATCAAGAGCGCGGCAGTTCCCAATAATTTATGCGTGTTGCGAATGCGACCGGTCGGCTGATCCGGGGTATCGCCAGGTGCGCCGCGTACAAGGGGCATAACAGCAACACCCGTTTCGAAGCCCGATAGGCCCAGAGCGAGCCGCGGGAAGAGCAACAATCCGACCCCGAGCATGGCAAGAGGATTGCCGTGCGCGGCGAAGAGCGCGTTTTTCCACGTCCCGACAATGTGGGGATTGCTCATTAAATGTACTAGGCCGACGCCGATCACGACACAGTTGAGGACGAGGTAGCCAATGACTAGCACGACAGCAAGGCCAATCGCTTCGGTAAAGCCACGTAGGAAGACCGCGCCGAGCACGGCAACAAGAAGCAGTGTGAGACCGACATTCTGGTGTCGCAGCACCTCGGGGACAAAAGGGTTCTCGGTGACATGCGCAGCTGCATCGGCTGCCGACAACGTAATCGTGATAATGAAGTCCGTGGCGGCGAAGCCGAGCAGACAGAGCACGAACAACTTGCTCTTCCACCGTGTCATGAGCCGCTCCAGCATCGAAATACTGCCTTGTCCAAACGGACTTTCGCGACTCACACGGCGGTAGATTGGCAGAGCGCCGACCAAGGTAAAGATGACCAGAATAAGGGTAGCGATCGGGGATAAGATGCCTGCAGCTACAAAGGCGATGCCCGGCTGGTAGCCGAGTGTCGAAAAGTAATCGACACCCGTCAGACACATCACCTGCCACCATGGGTGTTGGTGGTGGTGATCGTCTGACTTATATGGACCTTCGACAGCCTGCGCCGCTCCCTGGAGCAACCAGCTACGCATCCACCCTTTGACCCCGTTAGCTTCCACGCTTATAAGCTCCTCAGATGTACCATTACAGATGGAGTGTACCGGCACAAAGTGTACCGCAGTTTATGCTAGCACATGTTCTCAACGCAGTGCCGGTAAATTGCCAAGGTCGAGCGCGCGACTCGCTCCCAGGTAAACGCTGCCGCCCGTTGCATTCCACGCTCGCTGAGAGCCGCTTGGAGTGAGGAATCATGGAGTAGCTGGGCGAGTGCGGCGGCAAAAGCCGGACCGGTTGGCTCAACCAGCAGCCCTGCATCGCCGATGACTTCTGGTAGACTGCTGCGATTGGAGACGACAACAGGCGTGCCACAGGCCATGGCCTCCAAGGGCGGTAGCCCGAAGCCTTCATAGAGCGACGGAAAGAGGAAGGCCGTCGCACCCGCCAGCAGCGCAGGAAGGTTGGGATCGGCGATGTCCGGTCGAAATAGGATGCGGTCTAGGTAGGGCGCAGCAGCCTGTCGCGCCTCAGGGTAGCGCTCGTCCCAGCGTCCTGCTACCACGAGGTGGAGGTTGCGCAGCGTCGGGTCTTGTTGGATCAGTGTCGTGAACGCTTGGACCGCTACGACCGCTTGTTTATGCGGCTTGTTGCTACCGAGGTATAGCAGATAGCGCTGCGGCAACGCGTACAGTGCTCGCAGCTTCATAACCTCTACCTCCGGTTGCGGACGGAAGCGTGCATCGACAGCTAACGGCACAACGTGCAGCCGCTCCGGTGGGAGATGATGGAGTACCTGGAGGTCGTGTGCCGATGCCTGGGAACTGGTAATCACTGCACAAGTCCGGCGTACAGATAACCGCACGGCAAGCGCGAATAGCAGCCGAGCACGGCGCGAGGGTAAGGAGCTTGGGACGCGTTGGCCGATTACATCATAGACAGTGACGATCGTTGGCGGCAGGCCCCAGAAGGGGCGGATGTAGTAGGGCGCGTGCCAGCAGTGCGGCGCCAAGCGGCGTGCAAGGGCTGGCAACTCCCATTGCTGGCTGAGGCTAAATGGAGTGGCACCCACAGTATGCCAGCGGAAGCGCTCGTCGCCCTGCAGCACGCAGCGATCGGCGAGAAGCGGCCGGTCATGATTGGCGATCAACTCGATACGAAAAGGCTCATTCAGCTCGTGCAAGCCCCGTAATAGACCTAAGGTCGCCCGCCCGATGCCAGGAAAATGCGCGTCGGTCGCGCGCACGTCAAGCGCGATGTGCATTGACGACCTCCTGGCATAGATCGAGGGTGGCTTGGGCTGTACGTTCCCAGGTAAAACGGGCTGCCTGGATGCGTCCGGCAGCCGCAAGTCGAGCGTGAAGCTCGGGGTTTGCTAGAACGGACCTCAAGGCATCTACCACGGCACGAGTATCGGCGGGAGCCACCAGCAGGCCAGCAGTACCGACGACCTCGGGCAGCGCTGCAGCAGTGCTTACGACGACCGGCGTGCCACAGGCCATCGCTTCGAGCGGCGGCAGGCCAAAGCCCTCGTACCATGAAGGAAAGGCAAATACCTCTGCGGCCGCGTAGAGCGCAGGCAGATCCGCGTCTGCAACATGGCCAAGCTGGTGGACGCGCTCACCCAACCCTAACTCCGCCAGATGATCGAGGGTCGGCTGATATAGCCAGCCCAGCCCACCCGCTACGACCAGGTCAACTTGGCGATCCAGCCCGTCTTCGAGCAGGGCGGCAAAGGCATCAAGTAAGCCAATAATGTTTTTGCGCGGCTCCAACGTTCCTACGTACAAAATATAGGGATGTGGAAGATGATAGGCTTGTCGCACCGCTAACTTGCGCTCCGCTGTTACCGGTACACGGAATTGTGCGCCAACGCCTTCGGGAATGACGGTCACGCGGTCCGGCTCGATGCGGTAGTAGGTTTCGAGATCGCGCTGGGTGGCGAGCGAGGGCACGATGATATGGTTGGCATGCCGGGCAAAGTGCGGCATCATCCCTTGCTGAAAGACCCGGCTCGGGAAATTATGATACTGCGGCTCCACGAGGTAGCTCAAATCATGAATGGTCATAATGCTGGGTATCTGCTTGAAGCGCGGCAACAGATGGTCAGCCGCAAAAAACAGATCAACCTGGGGAAAGTGCCGGTCTAGGTTCCGGCCCAACAGATAAGCCAACGCTACGCGGGCGCGCCACGCCTTGTTGCCTAGGCCCACGCTATAGCGTTGCAGCCCTCTAAGCTCGGGAGGCAGCGGCACTCGGCCTGCGTTATTGGTGAAGATACTAAGGCAATCGTCTCCCAATGCCGTGCGTAGACGCGGCAGCAGTTCGCGACCATAGCGCCCGATCCCGCCGCGCTGCTGTGCAGCGGCGGAGTAATCAAAACAGATTCGCATGGGACGCTCCAAGCGGTTCATAAGCTACCGGCAAGAGCCGCGCGGTAAACCGCTGCAGTTTGCTGGGCAGTCCGCCACCACGAGAAACTGCGTGCCTGTCTCAAGCCACGTGCCCGTAGCTCGGCATGTAAAGCGGGCTGGTTCAGCACGAGCCGGAGCAGGCGTGCCAGTGCTATGGCATCATTCGGGGGATGGAGCAGTCCGGCAGCGCCAACGACCTCGGGCAAGGCGGCAGCATTACTCACCACGACCGGTGTACCACAGGCCATCGCTTCGAGTGGTGGCAGGCCGAAGCCTTCATACCGCGAGGGAAAGACAAAAACATCGGCCGCACTATATAGCGCCGGAAGATCCTCGTCAGCCACATAGCCGGTCCAGAGTACGCGGCCTGCCAGTCCCAGTTGCTCTATTTGGAGATGTAGACGCTCGGTATACCAGCCGAGCTTGCCGGCAATCACGAGCTGGGTGTCGGGTAGCTCCGCCGCAAGCAGCGCCCAGGCATCCAACAACGTATCGATGCCCTTGCGGGGCTCGATCGTACCGACATACAAGATCATGCGCTCGGCCAAATGGAGACGAGCCCGCAATGCCGCATTCGTCTCCGGTGGCTGTGGCACAAAGCGCCCGTCGGCTGCCAGAGGCACGACCGTGATCCGCTCCAGGGGCACAGCGAGCAGGCGATGCAGGTCGCGTTGCGTACATTGCGAGTCGGCGATGATATGCCGGGCGAAGTGTACACTCCACGGCAGCCAGCGCGACCAGTAGAAGCGTGCGACCGGTGGCAAGTTCTGGGGATACAACATACCGATCAGGTCATGCACGGTATAGACCAGGGGCAACGGCTGCCAGAGCGGAGCATCAAAGCCGGTGGCATGCAGGAGGTCGGCGCGTGTTGCGCGGGCACGGCGTGGGAGCTCCCATTGCTGCCACGCCAGCCGGACCGGGATATGCATTACGGGATCGCG